>JAZQOI010000001.1:0-5997 GCA_045627745.1 Lachnospiraceae bacterium
CTTTTTCTTTTTTATTCATTATCATGTCCTCGCTTTCTTGCCTATGGCAATCTTTATGTTAGCTAAGGACTATAATCGATAAAAGAATCTATTCGTCACATGATGATACGAATCGTAACATCGTCTATTTAACAGTAAAATCGGATTTTTTTCTATACTACCACATTCTGAGTGGTAATTATATATAGTCAAAGTAGTAATAAAAAGTAGTAATTACAAAAGTACGCAAGCATAGAAAAAGGGCTTCCTTAGTAGAATTCACTAAGAAAGCCCTTTGTTTTAAACATTTACATTATAGACTCAAAAATCCAAGTGCACAGCACTTGCCGCTGCGTTGCAGCTTATGATTTTTTCGTCATACGCTCGGTAAAAACAAATGTCTGCTACGCAGCCGCTTGTTTTTATTCCTCGCTATGCGTTAACGATCTGACCAAAATCAGGCTTAAGAGCTGCACCACCGATAAGTCCACCGTCGATGTCATCTTTAGCAAGAAGCTCTGCAGCATTTCCTGCGTTCATTGATCCGCCGTACTGGATACGAACAGCCTCAGCTGTAGGTGCATCATACATCTCAGCGATTGTCTCACGAATCATCTTACATACTTCCTGAGCTTGATCTGCTGTAGCAGTCTCACCTGTTCCAATAGCCCAAATAGGCTCGTAAGCAATAACAAGTTCCTTAACCTGATCAGCTGTAATACCTGTAAGATCCCACTCAATCTCTCTCTTAATCCATTCGCAGTATGTACCAGCCTTGCGAAGAGCAAGTGACTCACCACAGCAAAGGATTGGCTTAAGTCCGCTTGCAAATGCTTTCTTAACCTTAGCATTAATAAGAATATCATTCTCTCCAAAGATATCTCTTCTCTCTGAATGTCCAATGATGATATATTCAACACCTGCATCCTTAAGCATAGGAGCTGAAATCTCACCTGTGAAAGCACCCTTATCTTCAATATAGAAGTTCTCAGCGCCAAGCTTAACATTTGTTCCCTTAATAGCCTCAGCTACAGGTACGATGTCAATTGCAGGTACACAATAAACAACGTCTACTGCATCATTATTTACTAAATCCTTGAGTGTTGCACATAATTCAACTGCCTCTGAAGGTGTCTTATTCATCTTCCAGTTACCGGCAATAATTCTTCTTCTAGCCATTTTAAATGTCTCCTTAAAATTTATGATTAATATGTTATTACGATTGATACGTATTGCTACGCTTCACTCACGTTATATATCGCTCTATTTATCATCTGCTGCATATACACCGGGAAGTTCCTTGCCCTCTAAGAACTCAAGAGAAGCACCACCACCTGTTGAAATATGGCTCATCTTATCAGCAAAACCAAGCTGGTTACAAGCTGCTGCTGAATCACCACCACCGATAATAGTAGTTGCATCAGTCTCAGCAAGAGCCTTAGCTACAGCAATTGTACCCTTTGCAAGAGTAGGATTCTCGAACACACCCATAGGTCCATTCCATACAACTGTCTTAGCTTCCTTAACAGCAGTTGCAAAAAGTTCCTGTGTCTTAGGACCGATATCAAGACCTTCCATATCTGAAGGAATCTGGTCTGAATCAACATACTTAACATCGATAGGTCCATCAATAGGATCAGGGAAGCCTGCTGCAATTCCTGTATCAACAGGAAGAAGAAGCTTCTTGCCAAGCTTATCAGCCTTAGCCATCATTTCCTTACAATAATCAATCTTTTCATCATCAACAAGTGATTTACCGATTTCAAATCCCTTAGCCTTAAGGAATGTAAATGCCATACCACCACCGATGATAAGTGTATCAGCCTTCTCAAGCAAGTTATCGATAACGTTAAGCTTGTCAGCAACCTTAGCACCACCAAGGATAGCAACGAAAGGACGAACTGGATTCTCTACTGCATTACCAAGGAAATCAATCTCCTTCTGCATAAGATATCCAACTGCGTTTGTACCACCCTTAGCTGTAATATACTTAGTAACAACAGCAACTGATGCATGAGCTCTGTGAGCAGAACCAAATGCATCACATACATAATCATCTGCTAATTCAGAAAGCTCCTTAGCAAATGCTTCGCCTGCCTTATTAGGCTTTGTTTCCTCTTCGCCACGGAAACGTGTATTCTGAAGGAGAACAACATCTCCTGCATTCATTGCAGCTACAGCGGCTGTAGCAGCATCTCCTGTAACGCTATAATCAGAAACAAACACAACTTCCTTACCGAGCTTCTCAGATAATCTCTTTGCAACAGGTGCAAGTGATTCCTTCTCGTTAGGTCCTTCCTTAACCTTGCCAAGATGTGAACAAAGAATAACCTTAGCTCCATCCTTAACAAGCTTGTTAATTGTTGGAAGTGCAGCAACAATACGAGTCTCATCTGTAATCTCGCCATTCTTTAAAGGAACATTAAAATCACATCTTACAAGTACTCTTCTGCCTGCAGCGTTAAAATCGTCAACTGACTTTTTGTTTAATGACATATTATTGTCCTCCTATAAATAGTATTCCATACATTTAGTAATTATATCATATTTTCAGACATAATCCACCTAAAATATTACTCTCTGTCCACACGTTTTGCAAGATTTCTCCACATATCTACAATAGGTGGATGATCTTTTCTAAGTTTTTGCGGTAAAGTAGGTATCCTATCATATAAAATCTGAAGATATACTTCAAATTGATTTTTAAAATCAATAATTTCAATTGTATAAAGATCCGGTACAGTGTTTCTGTTGGAATTGGTTACACCTGTTACCACTCCGCTTAAATTAGCAACATCATATACCCCTGTGCTGACATTTAATTTAATTACCTCACCAATTTTTAATGCATTAAGATCATCAAGAAATACTGCAACGTTATGTTCCGTAAGACATGTTGTTATTCCTTCATGAGCTGCTCCTTCTTTATCTAATACAGTAACAAATTCAGCATCCTTGACAACAACATTTTCTCCATTGAAAGGACGACCATCGCAAAGGAACATACTCATAATCAAATAGTACAAATTTCTGAACAGCCAGAACAAAATAACAAGGATTCCAATAGCCTTATCCGTAATAAGTACGTAAAACATCTGAACAATTCCCAACAACGATAATACACTAAAGAAAACAAGCGGCATCATTGCTCTGGTATCAACCTTACGTTTCGCGCTACTTCCGCCCTTATCTGTAACCTTGAATTTACTAAGTGACTTGCCGACAGTTTCCGCCAGGATAGGAAGAAGCATAAAAGGCATCATACAGGTTTCCTGAATACCAGCCCATTTATTGGATATAGAGCCAAAACTTATAAATCTAAGAGCCAGTGTCTGCATAATAAACATCGGCAACCAGAACAGCAATATATCCTTACCGTTACAATCAAATACCGGTATTGCAAAGGCAGCAAACATAAGAGGTGATAACAAATATATTAAATTTTTAACTGAAGAGTACCAATAGCTTACCGAACTCAAATAACTGATTTTCTGCGCAATTGACAAATTCTTATTTCTGCATATATGAAGATCCTTTGCAGTATTAATAACACCTCTGCCCCAACGTATTCTCTGTGTAACATAATCTCTAAAGCTAAAGGGTGACAAGCCCGATGCCAAAGGTGTTGGCAATGCCAAAGAAACAAAGCCCTTAGACTCAATAAGAAGCCCTGTTGCAAAATCCTCTGTAATAGACTTGGTGTAAAAACCTCCTACTGCATCAAGCGCACGCCTTGAAATAATTGTATTGGAACCACCGTATATTACGCTGTTAGAAGTAGTTCTTGCAACCTCTATTGTTCTGTAGAAGAAGTCCTGCTCGTTAGGAACTCTTGTTTCACAGTATAAATTATGTTCAAATACATCAGGAGAATAAAAAGCCTGTGGCGTTTGAAGAATGCCAAGCCATATCTGGTCTTTTTCTTCCTTACCTTCATTGAATTTCTCATTTGCCACATAATACGGAATAGTTTCCATCAAAAATTCTCTTCTTGGAATCATATCAGCATCAAAGGTGACAACATACGGTGAAGATGTATTTTCCAAAGCATGATTAAGGTTACCTGCCTTAGCACCACTGTTATCAGGTCTGTCGAAATAATTAACCCCCATTCGTTCTGCCAACGCCCTTATATTGGCACGTCTGTTATCATCACACAAATATATATGCACCTTACTCTTATCCGGATATTCCATATGCTTACAGCCGTTTACCGTCTTAAACAATATTTCTTCCGGTTCATTATAGGTAGCTATAAATATATCTACATCAGGAAAATCTTCATCCTTAACCTCAGGCTTCTTATATTCCTTAATTCCAATCATAGAAATATAATGCGCTATGGTATCGCAGAAGCCCCATATTTCAATAATCAATAGAATAATCGAACAAACAGTAGCTATTTTACCATGCTTAAAGGGAATTGAAAGCACGATACGCCATATCAAATAATTTATTGTGGTAATAATAGAAAAAATGATAAATACTTTTCCAAGCCTTCTGACAACAGATTGAGCCTCATGAGTGATTGTATCAGCATAGGTTTTGAATTTCCTATGAGATATTCTACGAATAATCCAAATTGCCAAAACAGCGATTACAAATATTATCAAAGTCAAATGTGCAAAGATTCTATATGCAAGTAATGGTTGGGTTTTTAAATCATCCAGAAATAGTCTCAAATTGGAAGCATAAGTAAATTCCGGAACATCCTCGCCCCTATTCTTAGCTCTTACCCATTTTCCACAATCGGATAAATCAGAGCTCTTAAATCCATAGGTTTTGTCAACATACGAGTTAATCATTGCAGAAGACTCATCCTTATTACTCATAGACCACATACAGAAGGATAAATGATTATCCTCCACCAGCTTAAACCATGAGCTGATTTCATGCTGTTTGAAATATCCTTCTCCTGAATCTTCCGACAATCCACACTCTGTAATAAACACAGGAACTCCAAGATTGATTTTGTTCTGAAGTTCATCACGCATATCTTCATAATGGGAAGATGCATAGAAATGATACGAGTACATAATATCCCCAAAACCAACAATAGGTCTTTCCAACGGGCCGTTTAAATCTCTACAGTAATCAGGAGTACCAACAACAATTAAAGATTTTTTAGTATTAAACCTAATAACAGGAATAACCTCGTTTGCATATCTTCTAACCTCATCCCATGTAGTATCCCCATTAGGTTCATTACATATCTCATAGATAATATTGGGAATATCACCATATTCAGATGAAATCTCATAGAAAAAGTTCTTGGCATCCTTTTTATATACATTAGGATTCTTATCATCAAGAATATGCCAATCAACAATGATATACATATCATTATCAATAGCATACTGAATTGCTTGTTTAAGAAGTTCCATCATTTCCTTGGACTTACCGTCTACGTACTCAGTTGAATATATGGGGATTCGAATAATATTTGTATTCCAATCATTACTCAATTCTGCAAATAAATTCTCATTAACAAATTGTGAAAACCAACTAATTCCATGCAAAGAAACACCATGAAGAACAACCTCTTCATCATTCTCATCAAATATACGTGTTCTATGTAAATGAAGCCATCCTGACTGTGAAGGACGACTTCCTCTGTCCTCCATCGCATTCATAGAAACATCTTTACTTCGAAGCTTGTCTACAACACGGCTATTATTAAATATCCATATTCCTACCATCAATATAACCAATACACATAAATACACAAAAAAGCCTTTTCTTTCACGATGTTTCATTTCAATACCTCCAAAAGAAAAATGTATATACAATATTTATCACATATCAGCAATAATATGATAATTTTAGCACAATATCTTATCAAGCGAAACACTCTTAGAGAATATAATAACAATAATTAATTATATGATACCAGGGTCAAAAGGTCATGCTGACTCGTCGTGCTTGCACGTAAGAGGCTGTATGCACCTTTATGACCCGCCAAAACATGAAAAAGTAGCCATTTTTTGCAGAAAAATGAGCGGATTTTGAATGTTTTGA
>JAZQOI010000002.1:0-3011 GCA_045627745.1 Lachnospiraceae bacterium
TTTGGACTAGTCTCTATGTTAGATTACTACACCGAAAGGTGTGTTACTTGTTAAGTTGATTGAACCGCCGTGTACGGAACCGTACGCACGGTGGTGTGAGAGGTCGGGAAAATTTATTTAATTTTCCCTCCTACTCGATTGAAGTTATGAATATTGTAAAAAATGAATCTAATGGAATAACTATTTATGCCGTTCTACCGTGAAACGCTTAAGTATTACATCATTATCCTCTATATCAATATCGGCTTTGATTTTGGCGATTTTTATCTGCTCAGCCACACTGTCAACACCTTCTAAGTCAGGAAGAAGGAGTCCGCGTTTTTCGCCCTTTTCTACGATTACACCATATTTTTTAACATCTAAGGAAGAAGCGTCTGCAATCGGCTCGGGAGTGCTTAAAATATCTACCTCATATACAAGCTTATCAAGTTCTCTTAATGTGACAGGAAGAAAACGGGGATCTCGTATACCTGAGGAAATGGAATTGCTTATTATTTCTGATGCCAGATTCTTCTGGATAGGCAGAATAGAGCCCATGCAGCCTCGAAGCTTATTGTTTAGATGAATCGAAACAAAGACTCCTGCTTTACTGTCATAGAAAACAGGCGCCATATTCTCAGGCGGAAGCAGTGCCTTATCATTTTTAACAAATTCCTCTAAGCTTTGTCTGGCTAAGGAAACATATTCATCTTCACTTTCTCGTATTTCCTTAAGCACTGCCTGCTGCTTATTTAGGTAATTCTCGTAAAAGCAACGACCGGAATCCTCCTCTGTAACGATAAAGGAAGCTACTGCATATCCTACTCCGAAGGGAGCTTCGTGACTTAGCAGGTTTTCTTCGACATTTTTACCGTTTAGCGCACCAAGTGCAACACAGAAGGCACGCTGCCCACATTCGGCAGCACTATTACATAATTCCTCATCAAAATCAAATAATTCATCAAAGGCTTTTCTTTTAAATAAATCGGTAATTCTATCATCGTATACCGGACCTGAAGGATTGAAACCATAGGGACTTTCAGGCGAATATTTGTGAGATAAATCACCGCTTCCGATAACAACAATATCTCTTGAAAGCTTATTGGCTGTATCTGAAATCAACATACCCAGTCTGTAATGATCTTCGTAGGAAAGCCCTGATAAACCGATTCTTACAAGGTTAAAATCAGAGTATTCCCTGCATATAAAATACAGAGGAATAATAGTACCATGATCAAGGGAGGGCTCACTCTCTCCGAAGAAGCCTGCGGGAAATGCTTCCTTAATAGCATTATTTGTTAATTCAACGACAAACTCGTTATCATATTCAGCCTCAAAATATACTGAAGGAGCATTAAATTCACTGAGACTGCCACTTGCCTTTTCACCGGGAGATATATGAAAATAATCTCTGTAGCAGGTGGCATGAGAAGATATAATAACAATAGTAGATGGCTTAAGCTTAGCTATTTGTTGTGCAATTTGCTTATAGGCTTCTTCAGTTTTTTTGATTTTGACCTCTTCACCCTTACCAACCCCGGGAATAATAATGGGAGGGTGAGGGAGAATAAAAGCACCTTTTACTGACATGTGTACGACCTCATTTAATTAATCACGTTTAAATATATCTCTTGTGTATACCTTATCTATAACGGAATCAAGAACGGAATCGTAACGATTAGCGATAATTGCGTCGGATTCCTTCTTGAACTGCTCAAGGTCATTTACAACCCTGCTTCCAAAGAAAGTTGTTCCGTTTTCCAGGGTGGGCTCATATACTATTACGGTTGCACCTTTTGCTTTGATTCGTTTCATAATACCCTGAATAGAGCTCTGACGGAAATTGTCTGAGTTAGACTTCATTGTAAGACGATATACACCGATTACACAGCTATGCTCGGCATCTGCATTATATGCTCCGCTCTCTGAATATGAATAGTAGCCGGCCTGTGACAGAACTCTGTCTGCAATGAAGTCCTTACGTGTTCTGTTAGATTCAACAATTGCCTGAATAAGATTCTGAGGAACATCATTGTAGTTGGCAAGAAGCTGTTTGGTATCCTTAGGAAGACAGTAGCCGCCGTATCCAAAGGAGGGATTGTTGTATTGTGAACCGACTCTTGGATCAAGACACACACCCTCAATAATCTTCTGAGAGTCAAGTCCCTTCATTTCGGCATAAGTATCAAGCTCGTTAAAGTATGAAACACGAAGGGCAAGATAAGTATTTGCAAAAAGCTTAACTGCCTCTGCTTCTGTCAGACCCATATAAAGAACGTCTATGTTTTCTTTAATGGCACCTTCGGTAAGCATACCTGCGAAAGTAACTGCCGCTTCCTTAAGTCTCTTATCATTCATATCTGTTCCCACAATAATTCTTGACGGATAGAGATTGTCGTACAGAGCACGACTTTCACGTAAAAATTCAGGTGAGAACAGAATATTGTCACTGTTGTATTTCTTGCGAACTGATTCTGTAAAACCAACAGGAATTGTGGACTTTATAACCATAATAGCGTTGGGATTGTATTCAATAACAAGCTTTATTACAGCTTCAACAGCGGAAGTATCAAAAAAGTTCTTGTTTGCATCATAGTTGGTAGGCGTTGCTATAATAACATAATCAGCATTTGTATAGGCTTCCTTAGGATCAAGGGTAGCACGCAGGTCAAGATTTTTGGTTGAAAGGTATTCCTCGATTTCTTTATCAACAATAGGTGATTTATGCTGATTGATTAAGTCTACCTTTTCCGGAATAATATCCACAGCAATTACTGAGTGATTCTGGGAAAGAAGTGTAGCCATTGACATTCCTACATAACCGGTACCGGCTATGGCAACATTAAATTTTTTTTCCATTATAATATCCTCTTCTGACTATAATATACTAACAATATGATACCAGGGTCAAAAGGTCATGCTGACTCGTCGTGCTTGCACGTAAGAGGCTGTATGCACCTTTATGACCCGCCAAAACATGAAAAAGTAGCCATTTTTTGCAGAAAAATGAGCGGATTTTGAATGTTTTGAGG
>JAZQOI010000003.1:0-47149 GCA_045627745.1 Lachnospiraceae bacterium
TCCTCAAAACATTCAAAATCCGCTCATTTTTCTGCAAAAAATGGCTACTTTTTCATGTTTTGGCGGGTCATAAAGGTGCATACAGCCTCTTACGTGCAAGCACGACGAGTCAGCATGACCTTTTGACCCTGGTATCATGATGTCTACTTAATTATAAGGGAAGGATACAAGAAATATGAGAGTAATTGCAGGAAGTGCAAGACGTTTATTGTTAAAAACACCTGTAGGGAATGAAACAAGACCTACTGCTGATAAGGCTAAGGAAACATTATTTAATGTTTTGATGCCATATATATATTCCGATACGGATTTTCTTGATTTGTTTAGCGGAAGTGGCGGTATAGGAATTGAAGCCCTTAGTCGCGGCGCTCGTAGTGCCGTATTTGTTGAGAGAAACAAACAGGCTCTTTCCTGTATTAGAGATAATCTTAAGACTACTTCTTTTACTGACAGGTCTGAGATTTTTGCAATGGATGTGTTTTCTGCCCTTAATCAGCTTAATGGCAGACGTGATTTTGATATTATTTTTATGGATCCTCCTTATGCTAATGATTTGGAGAAGGATATATTAGAATATATTGCTAATTCTTCGCTGCTAAGAGAGGATGGTGTAGTTGTTGTTGAGGCATCAAATGATACTGATTTTGAATATGCTTCTGATTTAGGATATGAGATAATTAAGTCTAAGATTTATAAAAATAATTGCCATATTTTTCTTAAAAGAGCATAATCATTATTACTGAATATTAAAGGAGATTGTATTAAATAATGAGTACTGCAATATATCCCGGAAGTTTTGATCCTGTTACGAACGGTCACATTGACATAATTAAAAGGGCTGCTGATATTTTTGATGTGGTTATTGTGGGTGTCTTAAATAACAAAGTCAAAAGTCCGTTGTTTTCTGTAGAAGAACGTGTTAATATATTAAAAGAAGTCACAAAGGATATTTCTAATGTTGTTATTACCTGTTATGAAGGTCTTTTGGTTGACTATTGTAAGCAAAATAATGTTAAGGTAGTTGTAAGAGGTATTCGAGGAATATCTGATTTAGATTTTGAACTTCAGCTATCACAGACTAATAAGAAGCTGGCCGCTGATATTGAGACTGTATTTTTACCAACAAGTACAGAATATAGTTATATTAGTTCTACAGCAGTTAGAGAGGTTGCAAGCTTCGGTGGAGATATTAGTCAGTTTGTATCGCCTATGGTAGCTAAGCTTACATATGATAAGTATAATGTAGATTGTTTTGAGGAGAGTAGAAATGAGTAGTAAGATTGAACAGATTATTGACGAAATCGAGGATTTTATTGATACTTGTAAGTTCCAGACATTTTCAAGTGCCAATATTATTGTTGATAAGGAGCATATGCTTGACTTACTCAGAGAGTTACGTATGAAGACTCCTGATGAGATTAAGAGATACCAGAAGATTATCAGTAATAAGGAAGCTATTCTTAATGATGCCAAGGAGAAGGCTGATGCTATTATAGCTGAGGCACAGGCTCATTCAGATCAGATGGTTAATGAACATGAGGTTACTCAGGCTGCTTATGCACAGGCTAATGAGGTAGTTAAACAGGCAGTATCTCAGGCGCAGCAGATTCTTGATACAGCTACTAATGATGCTAACGGTATTAGACAGTCGGCTATGAAATATACAGATGATATGCTTGCAGAGCTTCAGAAGATAGTTAAGACAGCCATTGCTGATGCTGATTCCAAGTATGGTGGACTTATCGGTCGCTTAAGAGAATGTGAATCCATTGTTGATAAGAACAGAGCAGATTTATATCCACAGGTTGATATGGAGAAGGATCTTGCTTCGGTTGAAGGGATTAATATTAACAAGCCGGCTTCAGTTGGCGGTGATAATGTTAATCTTGATATGTTCAATAACTGACACATTAAGGAACCGAATACGGTTCCTTTTTTTAAAAAATATAGTATTCCTTCCGGTACATAATAGGGAATTATATTTTTATAATTAATATTAATATTGAAAAGGATGTTTAATATGGGTATTTTAAGTGAATTAGAACCGAATTCTGTATTTAAGTATTTTGAGGATATTTGTAATATTCCCCATGGCTCGGGTAATACTGACGGTATCACACAGTATCTTGTGGAGTTTGCCAAGAATAAGAATTTGGAGTATATTGTAGAACCCTGCGGCAACTGTATTATTAAAAAGCCTGCTTCCAAGGGCTGCGAGGAATGTGAACCTGTATTGCTTCAGGGGCATGTTGATATGGTATGTGAGAAGAATTTCGATTATGATTCCAAGCATGATTTTATGAGTGATCCTCTTAAGCTGGCAGTTATGGATGATTATGTATTCGCCAAGGGAACCACTTTAGGAGCTGATGATGGTATTGCTGTGGCATATATGCTGGCAATTCTTGAAGATGATACTATTAAAATACCTAGACTTGAATGTCTCTTTACTGTGGATGAAGAGATTGGAATGCGTGGTATGCTGGCACTGGATGAGAGCAATATCACTGCCAGACGTATGATTAATATAGATAATGAAATGGAAGGAGAGATTTTAACCAGCTCTGCCGGTGGAAGAATGGTTAAATGCCAGATTCCTGTTCGTTATACAGAAAAGACCGGATATGCTTATGATATTGTAATCTGTGGTCTTCGTGGAGGACATTCGGGTCAGGAGATTGACAAGTATCGTGGTAATGCCAATCTGTTAATGGGTAGACTGCTTCACTATATCAGTTCAAGGTTAAACTATGATGTATATTATCTGAAGGGTGGTCTACAGGATAATGCAATTCCCCGTGAGGCTAAGGTGTCTGTTATTATTCACGAAAAAGATGCTTCCAAGCTTGAGGATTATGTAGCTGATTTTCAGACTACCATCCAGAACGAATACAGACATATTGAGGACAATATTACTATTTATTGTGAATCAAGAGATAAGGTTACAGAACGTGTTCTTACACCTAAGACTAAGGATAGGATTGTATTCCTTCTTATGACTGTTCCTGACGGTATTGTGAAAATGTGTCCTGATCTTGATAAGGTGGTTCAGACATCATCTAATGCAGGAATTGCAAGACTTAAAGATACTTATTTTGAACTTATTATTAATATTCGTAGTTCTATTTCCTCAGAGAAACAGGCTCTTAGTGATAAGATTCAGTTCCTTACAGAAACCATAGGTGGTAAGTTTCTTATTGAATCTGATTTTCCCGCATGGGAATACAGACAGAAGTCTAAGCTGCGTGATTTGGTATGTGAAGTATTTAACAATGTATATGGCTACAAGCCTCAGTTTAATTGTATTCATGCCTGCTTAGAATGCGGTGTTGTAATTGATAAGATTAATGATATGGATATAGTAGCCTTAGGCCCTAATATTGAGGATATACATACTCCTAAGGAAAAGCTTGATATTAAGTCATGTGAGAGAACCTACGAATTGCTTATTGATATACTTGAAAAGTGTACTGAGGAATAGAAATTGTAACTATTTAACCACAGGAATATGATTGTGAATAAGGAGGTTATTTTGGCGGATTTAATCAGACTTGATCATTATATTGCAGAATGTGGTATTGCCAGTAGGAAACAGGCTGCAGCTCTAATAAGAGCCGGTGCTGTATGTGTAAATGGTGAGATTGTTAAAAGTCCCGGACTTAAAATAGAAGTTACCGATAGCGTTACATGCAATGGGACTAAGCTTACCTATGAGAGATTCGTATACTATTGTCTTAATAAGCCGGCAGGTGTTGTTACCGCAACCAAGGATAATCTCAGTAAGACGGTAATGGAACTGTTAAAGGGTGTTAATACTAAGGGGCTTTTTCCTGTAGGACGTCTTGATAAGGATACGGAGGGAATGCTTCTTATTACTAACGATGGTGATTTGTGCCATGAGCTTATGGCTCCTAGGAAGCATGTTAGGAAGACTTATTATGTTATATCCGATGGTATGCTTACTGACGAAGATTTAGACAGCCTTAGGAATGGAATTGATATAGGTGATGATAGACCGTGTCTTCCCTGTACGATTTCATATTTAGGTCCTGTTGACAGTAATTATTCATACGAATTAACTATTACAGAAGGAAGGTTTCATCAGGTTAAGCGAATGTTTATAGCATGTGGCAAGACGGTTGTATTTCTTAAGAGGACAGCTATTGGCGGTTTGGAACTTGATGAAGCACTTAAGGTTGGTGAATTTAAAAAGCTTACCTGTGAAGATTTGGATTTGTTAAAGGAGTAAAGCTATGCTTGAAGGAATCAAGGCGGTTATATTTGATATGGATGGTACCCTGATTGATTCCATGTGGTTATGGGAGGATGTAGATAGGGATTATTTACATTCGGTTAACGTGGAGATGCCCGATGATTTACAGGAGTGTCTTGGTGGAATGAGTATGTATGAATCGGCCATTTATTTTAAGGACAGATTTGATATTAAGGATTCTATTGAGGATATTATTAATACCTGGAACAGAATGGCCTATGATAAATACAGTAAGGAGGTTCCTCTTAAGGAGGGTGCTCTTGATTTTCTTAAATACATTAAGGATAAAGGGCTTAAGTTAGGTGTTGCTACCAGTAATTCTTATGTGCTTGCCAAGGCAGCACTTGAACATTTAGGTGTTTTTGATATGTTTGATTCGGTATTGACCGGAGAAAAGGCCGGAGCCGGTAAGCCGGAGCCTGATATTTATATTAATTCCGCTAAGGTTCTCGATGTATCGCCCAGAAGATGTTTAGCCTTTGAAGATGTTCCGGCAGGGCTTATGGCTGCCAGAAATGCCACTATGCGTGTGTGTGCTGTTTATGATGAATATTCTGCTGAGGATGATGATATAAAAAGAGAAATAGCTGATTATTACATTAAGTCCTATAAGGATATATTTGATAAAACTTATGAGGTGTTATAGTTGAAGAATAATGGTTTAGTTAAGAAAAAGGGTGAATGGGGATATATTAATTCCCGTAAGCTTCTTGTTAGTATAAGGACTGCAATAATGTATATTGCGGCAATAGGAATTTACATTATAGGAATTAAAACCTGTGGTACCTACAAAAATATATGGACCATAGTAGCTATACTTAGTATTTTACCTGCAAGTAAAAGCATGGTAAATCTTATTATGTTTTTTAGATTCAAGTCACTTCCGGAAAATGATTATTCATTGTTATGTGAGCATATCAAGGATATTCCTGCAATCTATGAACTTCCATTTACTACATATGAACGTACATATTTTGTTGAAGCAATAGTATGCACAAATAATACTATAATTGGTTACAGAACTGAGGATAATAGTAAGAGGGGAAATAATAAGACCCTTGAAACTCATTTATCCGAGGTTTTGACTATTGATAATTATAAGAATTTTACAGTTAAAATATTTGATTCACGTAAGGCATTTCTTAACAGAGTTGATGAAATGAATAATAATTTTTCCGATTCTAACGGCGAATATGATATTGGAATGCTTGCTACTCTTAAATCAGTAATTTTGTAGATGTTACAATAAATGTATTTTTGCTTTCTTATTGGTCAGGGGTTTTTACAGTAACCTGTAGGTAGTTATGAAGGAACGAATCATAGAAGAAAAGGACAATGGAATAAGGCTTGATAAATACTTAATGAAGGTGTTAAGAGAAGCGGGACTTAGCTTTATTTATAAGATGCTTCGTAAGAAGAACATTACATTAAACGGGAAAAAAGCTACAGGCAAGGAGGTTCTTAAGGCAGGAGATATTATCAAAATATTTTTATCTGATGAGACCTTTGATAAATTTAGTGGCATAGACAGCGTGAAGGTTGATTCCTTAAGAATAAACAGCAGTTTTGACTTTGAAGGAATGATTATATATGAAGATGATAATCTACTGTTAGTCAATAAGCCGGTGGGACTATTGTCACAAAAGATGGATAATAAGGATATTTCCGTTAATGAGCTTGCCCTTGATTATCTGGTGAAGAAGGGGTTTGTTACAGAGGAATCTCTTATTACCTACAAGCCCTCAGCAATCAATCGTCTTGATAGAAATACCACAGGTATAATCATAGTTGCCAAAACCTATACCCTGGCAAAGGAGCTGTCTCTTGCTTTAAAGGACAGAAGCATAGATAAATACTATAAATGTATTGTCAAAGGCAATATTTACGAAGGTATGACAATAGACGGATATTTAAGTAAAGACAATAAGAACAATATTGTGTCCGTAAGTAAGCTATCTAAAAATGATTCCAAAAGAATAGTAACAGAGATTAAGCCTGTTAAGTGTAACGGGGTAGTTACAGAGCTTGAGGTTCATTTAGTAACCGGAAAGTCACATCAGATTCGTGCACATTTATCATCAATTGGTTATCCTTTAATTGGAGATTATAAATACGGCGATGTATCTGTAAATAACTATTATAAGAAAAAATATGGTGTAAATGCTCAGCTTCTTCATTCTTACAGGCTGGTTATGCCTAAGCTTACAGGTAGTCTACAATACTTATCAAGGAAGGAATTCATCTGTGAGTCTCCTAATGTTTTTTCTGTAATATTAAATGATTATGTACAATAATATATTAAGACAGACATCCACTTATTCTTATTAAATGATTAGCCTGCAGGTGATTTATTATGCCAACATGGAATAGCAGAGGCCTTAGAGGTTCAACTCTTGAGGACTTAATTAACAGAACAAATGAAAAATACAGAGAAGGTAAGCTGGCACTTGTTCAGAAAATCCCTACACCTATTACACCAATCAATATAGACAAGGCTTCAAGGCACATTACTCTTGCTTATTTTGAACAGAAAAGTACCGTCGATTATATTGGTGCGGTTCAGGGAATTCCAATATGTTTTGATGCTAAGGAATGTGCTGTTGATACCTTTGCTCTTGCCAATATTCATCCTCATCAGGTTCAGTTTATGAGTGAATTTGAAGAACAGGGTGGAGTGGCATTTTTTATAATATATTATTCCAACAGAAATCTTCTGTATTATCTTAAGCTTTCAGTTCTTATGGAGTTTTGGAACCGAAAGGAACAGGGCGGAAGAAAGAGCTTTAAGTATGAAGAACTGCCTAAAGAGTACATTATTAATCCCAGACCCGGGCTGTTTGTTCCGTATCTTGATATGGTTAATATGGATTTATCCCAAAGAGAAGAGGATTAACATTGACAAGCTTTGTAACCATATAATATAATTGGTTGCGTCGTGGTAATATGATAACAAATTAGCACACTAAAGTGTTAAAACATTGACTTTCAGTCAATTATAACAAGTATACTGATGATTATGTTTACGGAGGATTTATGAAAAAAAAGCTACTTCACACACCGGAGGGTGTCAGAGATATTTATGGTAATGAATATGAAAACAAGCTTAAGGTTTCTAATGATATTTTAGAGCTTATTAAGCAGTATGGTTATAGAAGCATTGAAACACCTACTATTGAGTTCTTTGATATATTTTCCAGCAGAATTGGTACAATTCCGTCTAACGAATTATACAAATTCTTTGATAAGGAAGGAAATACACTTGTATTAAGACCTGATTTTACTCCATCAATTGCAAGAGCAACTGCGAAATATTTTATGGATGAGCATATGCCTATAAGACTGTGCTATATGGGAAATACCTTTGTTAATGCCAATGATTTTCAGGGTAAGCTTAAGGAAACCACACAGATTGGTGCTGAGCTTATTAATGATGGCTCCATTGAAGCTGATGTGGAAATTCTGTTAATGGTTATTGAAACAATGAAGAAATGCGGACTTGAGGATTTTCAGGTTAGTATCGGTAATCATGAATTTTTCAAGGGTCTGTGTGAGGAATACGGAATTGATGATGATAAGGAACTTGATTTAAGAGAGATGATTAATGACAAGAATATTTTTGGAACAATGGATATTCTTGATTCACTTTCTCTTACTGATAAGGGTAAGGATATTTTCAATAAGATGCCTGAAATGTTTGGCAATATAGAGAAGGTAGAGGAGGCACAGTCCTTTGTTACCAACTCCCGTTCTCTTAAAGCTCTTTCACGACTTAAGGAGATTTATGAGCTTCTTAAGTTAAATGGTGTTGAAGAATATGTTTCCTTTGACCTTGGTATGTTAAGCAAATATAATTATTATACTGGTATGATTTTCAGAGCTTATACCTACGGCAGTGGGGATGCTATCATTAAGGGCGGTAGATATGATAATTTGTTAAAGGAATTTGGTAAGGATTCAGAAGCGGTAGGCTTTGCGATTATGTTGGATCAGCTTCTGCTTGCCCTTTCACGTCAAAAGATTACTGTTAAAAATGATTGCCTTGACACTGTTTTATTAGTATATGGTGAGGAACAAATATCTGAGGCTTACAAAAAGGCTAAGGAATTAAGAAACAGCGGTAATGCCTGTATGATGGCTAGGAAGGCTTCACTTTCATTGGAATGTGACTTGGTTGATTTTGCTAAGAAAAATGGATATAGATTGGTAGAAATGTAGGAGATGAACATGAAGGACATGAATTATATTACCTTTGCTCTTGGCAAGGGAAGATTGGCAAATAAAACGCTTTCACTTCTTGAGCAGATAGGTATTCCCTGTGAGGAGATGAAGGACAAGGATACGAGAAAGCTTATTTTCGTTAATGAGGAGCTTAAGCTTAGATTCTTTCTGGCAAAGGGACCTGATGTACCTACTTATGTTGAGTATGGTGCTGCTGATATAGGTGTTGTTGGTAAGGATACCATTCTTGAAGAAAACAGAAAGAATTATGAGGTGCTTGATTTGGGCTTTGGTAAGTGTCGCATGTGCGTATGTGGCCCCGAATCTGCCAAGGAGCTGTTACAGCATCATGAAATGATTCGTGTTGCAACCAAGTATCCCAGAATTGCTAAGGATTATTTCTATAATAAAAAGCATCAGACTGTTGATATTATTAAATTAAACGGTTCTATTGAGTTGGCTCCTATTGTTGGTTTGTCAGATGTTATTGTGGATATTGTTGAAACAGGTTCTACTCTTAAGGAGAATGGATTACAGGTACTTGAAGAGGTATGTCCGTTATCTGCAAGAATGATTGTTAATCAGGTATCCATGAAAATGGAAGCAGAGCGTATTAATAAATTAATCAGAGATATTAAGGAGAAATTATGAGAATAATAGATCTAGACCAGAGTGCAAGAAAAGATATTTTAACTAATCTGCTTAAACGTAATCCTACTCAGTACAAGGAATATGAGAGTGTTGTTGATGATATTCTTGCCAATGTTAAGAATAACGGTGACAGTGCTGTATTTGAATACACCAAGAAATTTGATAAGTTTGACATTAATTCATCAAATATAAGAGTTACAGAGGAAGAAATAGACGATGCTTGCAAGGGCTTTGACCCTAAGCTTTATGAGATTATGGAGCGTGCGGCAAGGAATATCAGAACCTATCATGAAAAGCAGCTTCAGAATTCCTGGATAGATGTTAAGCCTGATGGAACTATTTTAGGCCAGAAGGTTACAGCCATTGAGAAGGTAGGTGTATATGTTCCCGGTGGTAAGGCTGCATATCCTTCATCTACTCTAATGAATGTTATACCTGCCAAGGTAGCCGGCTGTGGGCGTATTGTAATGGTTACACCTGCAGGTAGTGATGGCAAAGTCACACCTTCTACATTGGTTGCTGCCAAAATAGCAGGTGTATCGGAAATATATAAGGTGGGTGGTGCTCAGGCTATTGCAGCACTTGCCTACGGTACGGAATCTATTCCTAAGGTTGATAAGATTGTAGGACCGGGTAATATATTTGTGGCTCTTGCTAAAAAGTCAGTATTTGGTGTAGTTAGTATTGATTCAGTGGCAGGCCCCAGTGAGATTCTTGTTCTTGCGGATGAGAGTGCTAATCCTACCTATGTGGCTGCTGATTTGTTATCTCAGGCTGAGCATGATGAAATGGCTTCCGCTATTCTTGTTACTACTTCAAGAGAGCTTGCAGACAAGGTTTCTAAGGAAATAGACAGATTTACAAGTTCCCTTGAGAGAAGAGAGATTATTCTTAAGTCTATAGAGAATTATGGATATATTCTTGTGGCTGAATCTATGGAGGATGCTATTGATACCGCCAATGATATTGCTTCAGAGCATTTAGAGATTGTTACTAAGGACCCATATTCGGTAATGACTAAGATTAAAAATGCAGGTGCTATATTCCTGGGAGAATACAGCAGCGAACCTTTGGGTGATTATTTTGCAGGTCCTAATCATGTTCTTCCTACAAACGGAACTGCCAAATTCTTCTCACCACTTGGGGTAGATGCATTTATTAAGCGTTCAAGTATAATATCATATTCAAGAGAAGCCTTAGAGCCTATTTCCAAGGATATTGTGACTTTTGCCAATGCAGAAGGACTTACGGCTCATGCTAATTCGATAAAGGTTCGTTTTGAATAAAGATGGGGGTAAATATGGATAATTCAAGACAATGTAAGGTAGAGAGAAACACCAAAGAAACTAAAATTCTTATGGATTTTAATATTGATGGTAAGGGTGTAGGAAAAATTGATTCGGGAATCGGTTTCTTTGATCACATGCTTGAGGGCTTTACAAAGCATGGATTTTTTGACCTTGATTTAAAGGTGACAGGAGATATTCACGTAGACGGACATCATACTGTTGAGGATACAGGTATTGTTTTGGGACAGGCTATTAATAAGGCTGTAGGTGATAAGAAGGGAATTAAGAGATACGGCTCAATGATTTTGCCTATGGATGATGCTCTTGTTCTCTGTGCTGTTGATTTATGCGGAAGACCGTATTTTTCATACGAGGCACAGTTTGATAATGACAGAATAGGCAATCTTGATACAGAGCTTATCAGAGAATTTTTCTATGCTGTCAGTTATTCGGCTGCTATGAATCTTCATATTAAGGTTATTTCGGGAACTAATTCACATCATATTGCCGAGGCAATGTTTAAGTCCTTTGCCAAGGCTCTTGATGAAGCTACCTGCTATGATGAACGTATTAGCGATGTGTTATCAACGAAAGGAACATTATAATGAATAAGAAAAAAATGATTCCATGTCTGTATCTTAAGGACGGCAAATTATATAGTGATTTTACTGACAGTAAGATGGTTTCTGATAATCCTGTTGATTATGCTGTTAAATGCTCTAATTCAGGAGCGGATATGTTAATAATATTTGACCAGTCCTATGATGATGCATCTCATGAGGAAGCGCTTCTTATTATGAGAGAGATTAACAGGACAATTGATGTTCCGGTTGTAGGTGCCGGCAATATTAAGCGTATGGAGGATGTTAAGAAAATTCTATATGCCGGTTGTAAATATGCAGCACTTAATATGGCTAAGCAGGGAAATATAGATCTTTTAGAGGAAGTAAGTAAGAGGTTTTCCAAGGATAAAATATTATGCTGTGTAGATGCTGTTGAGCAGGTGCTTCCTGTTATTGATACTGTTAAGGAATATACGGCAGGTGTTCTGTTGCTTAATGAGAATATTGATGATTGCTACAAGGAACTTGATATTATTACGGTTATTAATACTGATAATGAAGAAATCTTGGTTAAGGCACTTAATAATTCAAGTGTTGTAGGTATTTCAGGCAGATATATTAATGATAATTATTCTTCTATAATGAAGCTTAAGAAGAAGTTTAAGACCCTTGGTATTGATACATATACCTTTGACAGCCCGTATTCCTTTGATGATTTTAAGAAAAATTCAGATGGTCATGTTACTGTTGTAGTTCAGGATTATAAAACAGACCAGGTATTAATGGTAGCATATATGAATGAGGAGGCTTATCTTAAGACCCTTGATACAGGAATTATGACTTATTATTCAAGAAGTCGTAATGAGCTGTGGGTAAAGGGCGATACATCCGGACATTATCAGTATGTTAAGGAATTAACAGCCGATTGTGATATGGATACCATTCTTGCTAAGGTAGCTCAGATAGGTAATGCCTGTCATACCGGAAGCTATTCCTGCTTCTTTAATGAGATTGTTAAGACTGATATTAAAACAGTCAATCCCCTTAAGGTATTTGAGGATGTATATAATGTTATTATTGACAGAAAGAATAATCCCAAGGAAGGTTCATATACCAATTACCTCTTTGATAAGGGTATAGACAAAATCCTTAAAAAGGTGGGAGAGGAAGCTACTGAAATTGTTATTGCTGCCAAGAACCCGGATAATGAAGAGGTTAAGTATGAGATTGCTGATTTCCTGTATCACGTAATGGTTCTTATGGCAGAATGTGATCTTAACTGGACTGATATTACTAAAGAACTGGCTAACAGATAAGGATAATTATATGAGAAAAACAGCTCTTGATGAGGAAATATTATTAGCGGTAGAGAAGCCTGCCAGATATATTGGTAATGAGGTTAACTCTTGTATGAAGGATAAGGAACACATAGCAATTCGTTTTGCTATGTGTTTTCCTGATGTATACGAAATTGGAATGTCGCACCTGGGAATACAGATTTTATATGATATGTTTAATTCCTTTGATGATGTGTGGTGTGAAAGAGTATATTCACCCTGGGTGGATTTACATGCAATTATGAAGGAAAAGGATATTCCGTTGTTTGCTCTGGAATCACAGGATCCTGTTAGGGATTTTGATTTTCTTGGTATTACGCTTCAGTATGAAATGTGCTATACCAATGTAATTCAAATCCTTGATTTATCTAAGATTCCGCTTATGGCAAAGGATAGGACTATTGATGACCCCATTGTTATAGGTGGTGGTCCCTGTGTATATAATCCGGAGCCTTTAGCAGATTTCTTTGATTTATTTTATATTGGCGAGGGGGAAACTGCTTACAGAGAGCTTCTTGATCTGTATAAGGAGTGTAAGCAGAACAATTATTCCAGAGAGGATTTCCTTAGAAAGGCTTCTAAAATAGGTGGAATATATGTACCTTCTCTGTATGAGGTAACATACGATTCTTTTGGTCTTATTTCCTCCTTTGAACCTAAATACGAGGATGTTCCAAGCACAGTCAGAAAAGTAATTGTAAAGGATGTGTCTAACACCTATTATCCTCTTAAGCCTGTGGTTCCTTTTATCAAAGTCACTCAGGACAGAGTTGTGTTAGAGATACAGCGAGGATGTATAAGAGGCTGTCGTTTCTGCCAGGCAGGTATGATTTACAGACCTGTCAGGGAAAGAAATGTTGAAGTGCTTAAGGATTATGCTGTAAAGATGCTTGAAAATACAGGTCATGAAGAAATATCCCTAAGCTCCCTTAGTTCATCAGATTATACAGAGCTTAAGGAACTGGTTGATTTTCTTACTGAATATGCCAGTGAAAAGAAGCTAAATATTTCATTGCCGTCCCTACGAATAGATGCCTTTTCTCTTGATGTAATGAGTAAGGTTCAGGATATAAGAAAGAGCTCACTTACCTTTGCTCCGGAGGCTGGTACCCAGCGATTGAGAGATGTAATCAACAAAGGTCTTACTGAGGAGGTAATTTTTGATGGTGCCTCAAAGGCGTTTTTAAGTGGCTGGAACAGAGTAAAGCTATATTTTATGTTAGGTCTTCCTACTGAAACAGAAGAGGATATGCGTGGTATTGCAGAATTATCTAATTCGATTGCCAAGCTCTATTATGACTTGATTCCTAAGTCTGAAAGACATGGTAAGGTTCAGATTGTTTCTTCAACATCCTTCTTCATTCCTAAGCCCTTTACTCCTTTCCAATGGGCTGCCATGAATACTAAAGAGGATTTTCTTAAAAAGGCTTATTTTGTTAATGACTGTATGCGTGAGCAGTTAAACAGTAAGAGCATTAAATACAACTATCATGAGGCTGATGTAAGTATATTAGAGGGTGTATTTGCAAGAGGTGACAGAAGATTGTCGAAGGTATTGCTTAAGGCCTATGAAAACGGCTGTCTTTTCGATGCATGGACGGAAACCTTTAATGAAAAACCCTGGCTTGATGCCTTTTTTGATACCGGTTTATCTATTGATTTTTATACAACAAGACAGCGTTCACTTGATGAAATTCTGCCTTGGGATTTTATTGATGCAGGAGTTACCAAGGACTTCCTTAAGAGGGAATGGCAGAATGCACTTGAGGGTAAAGTGACACCTAACTGCAGGGATAAATGTTCCGGCTGTGGTGCAATGGTTTTTGGCGGAGGTATCTGCTATGAAAATTAGAATTAAATTCAAAAAAGAAGGTGTAATGAAATTTATTGGACACCTTGATGTTATGCGATATTTTCAGAAGCTGCTAAGAAGAGCATCTATTCCTATAGCCTACAGCAGCGGAATGAGCCCACATCAGATTATGTCGTTTGCCATGCCTCTCGGTACCGGAATAGAGAGCGATGCGGAATATGTGGATATTGAAATTACAGATTATATTTCTTCCGAGGCTGCTATCAGGGCAATGAATAATAACAATGTGGAGGGAATAGAAATAGTATCCTTTAAGGAATTACCTGAGAATGCTAAAAATGCAATGGCAAGTATTTATGCTGCCAAGTATTATGTGACCTTTAGAGATAAATATAAGCCTGATTTTAAGCTTGATGAAGCCTTGTTAAAGTTAATGAATAAGGATACCATAGAAATAATTAAAAAGACTAAAAAGGGTGAAACAGCAGTTGATATTAAGCCCGGAATATATGAGTATTCCTGTGATAAGGATAGCCTTACAGTTACACTTGCTACAGGAAGTGCACTTAATATTAAGCCGGAATATGTCATAGAGGCGCTTCTTAAGGAGTATGGTCTTTATTATACAGATAATTCACTGCTAATACGAAGACTTGAGATATATACCAATATAAATGACAGTCTTGTTTCGCTTGATGATATTGGACATTGTATATGAGTAGAATGAAGATTGTAGTAACAGAATATAAAAATTTTGTATTGTATTTCCTTAAGGATGATAATGGACCTGTGGAGATTCAGTTCTTCGAAAACGGTGCAGATGCTGTTGGAAATATATATTTATGTGAAATAAAGGATGTGGTTAAAAATATAGGTGCATCCTTTATTAATTATGGAAAAGGCAAGAAGGGATTTCTTAAATCCACAGATTATAAGGTAGGAGATACGGTTCCTCTTCAGCTTGTTAAAATTCCGGGTGGTTTAAAGGACCCGGTTTTTTCATCAGAGCTTACTATCGGGGGTACGTTTGTTGCGATAACCAATAAGAATAAGAAGCTTGCTTACTCACATAAGCTTAGTGAGGATAAGAAAAAGGAGCTTGAATTCTTTTATTCTGAAATATTTTCCGACTTGGAATATGGGATTATTTTAAGAACAAACAGTGTAAATGCCGGATTTAAGGAGCTGGTTACAGAGGCTGATGAGCTGGCAGGAACTCTTGATAATATAGTATCCTACAGCGGTAATCGAACCATAGGGTCTGTATTATATGAAAAAGAGGATGAATGGATTAATTATTGCTTAAGAATCAATCCTGAGTCTATAGATGAAATAGTTACAGACAATGAAGTGATTTATGAAAAAATCAAAAATATGGTATATGATACTGTCAGTAAGGTGAATCCCAATGTGATATTAAAATTATACAATGACAAGGTGTTGCCTTTATTATCACTTCATTCCTTTAAAAATGCCCTTTCCGATGCACTTAATACCAAGGTGTGGTTAAAGTCAGGTGGTTTTCTTATGATAGAGAGGACGGAAGCCCTGATTGCAATCGATGTTAACACCGGTAAGATGGTTAATAAGACCTCTAATGAGGATACGGTTTATATATGTAATATGGAAGCCACTATTGAAATTGCAAGACAACTTCGTCTTCGTAATTTATCAGGTATAATTATTATTGATTATATTAATATGAAGGATGAGGAACATATTACAGCAATTATTAATAAGCTTAAGGAACTGACTGCCAATGATTGTGAAAAGGTTACCTATCACGATTTAACCAAGCTGTTTTTAGTGGAGCTTACCAGAGTTAAATCAAGAGAAACATTAGCAGAGCAGTATAAAAAGATTGAGGGTTAAAATGTCAGAATTATCTCCAATGATGCAAAAATATCTTGAGACTAAAGAAGAATACGAGGACTGTATTCTTTTTTATCGACTGGGTGATTTTTACGAAATGTTTTTTGAAGATGCTAAGATTGCATCTAAGGAATTAGAACTTACACTTACAGGAAAAAGCTGTGGTCTTGAAGAAAGAGCTCCCATGTGTGGAGTTCCTTTTCATGCTGCCGAAAGTTATATTAACAGAATGGTTTCTAAGGGCTATAAGGTAGCAATATGTGAACAGGTGGAGGACCCTAAGCTTGCCAAGGGACTTGTTAAGCGAGAGGTTACAAGAATAGTCACACCGGGTACCAATATTGATATGCAGGCTCTTGAAGAGGGCAGAAATAATTATATATGCTCAATTGTATATATAGCTGACCGATTCGGTATTTCTGTTTGTGATATTTCTACCGGTGATTTTTATGTTACACAGGTGGATACAACAAGAAAGCTTACAGATGAAATATACAAATATGCTCCCAAAGAAATTATTTGTAATGAATCCTTTATGATATGTGATGTGGATATTGAAGAGATTAAGTACCGCCTTAATTCTGTGGTATATACACTGGAGCCCTGGTATTTTGATGATGAGCTGTGCAGCAATAAAATCATGGAGCAGTTTAAGGTAACAAGGCTTG
Source organism: Lachnospiraceae bacterium (assembly GCA_045627745.1). GTDB lineage: Bacteria > Bacillota > Clostridia > Lachnospirales > Lachnospiraceae > UBA2868. The sequence continues at coordinate 16,685 of JAZQOI010000003.1, forward strand.
ACTGCTTCGGGCTTAATGGCAATGACTGCGCTATTGTTAGTGCAGGAGCATTGCTTACTTATCTTAGTGAAACTCAGATGAATGCTCTTGTTAATCTTAGAACCATTGGGTACTATGAGGTGTCCTCATATATGGTTCTTGATTCTGCCACAAGACGTAATCTTGAGCTTACAGAGACCATGCGTGAAAAGTCAAAAAAATGTTCTCTGTTATGGGTTCTTGATAAAACCAAGACAGCTATGGGCGCACGTACACTTCGTTCTATTGTGGAACAGCCTCTTATAGACAGAGAAAAAATAGATGAACGTCTGGACGCAGTATCAGCTCTTATATCCAATGCAATTACAAGAGAAGAATTAAGAGAATATCTCAATCCCATATATGATCTTGAACGTCTTATGACGAAAATCAGCTATAAAACCGCTAATCCAAGAGACTTAATAGCCTTTGCTACTTCACTTAAGATGTTAGTACCTATTAAAACAGTTCTTAGTGATTTTAATGGTGGATTATTAAAGGAGCTGTGTGATGAGCTTGATACTCTGTCTGATTTGTATGAGCTGGTTGATGCGGCTATTTTAGAGGAGCCTCCCATTGGAATTAAAGAGGGTGGAATTATTAAGAGCGGTTACGATACCGATGTTGATTCGTTAAGAAAAGCCAAAACAGAAGGTAAAACCTGGCTGGCTGAGCTTGAAACCGAGGATAAAGAAAGAACAGGTATTAAGAATCTTAAAATCAAATTCAATCGTGTATTCGGATATTACTTTGAGGTTACTAATTCCTTCCTGAATCGTGTTCCCGAGGATTATATCAGAAAACAGACACTTACCAATGCAGAGCGTTTTACCAATCCTAAGCTTAAGGCATTAGAGGATACCATTCTTAATTCAGAGGAAAAGCTGTTTTCTCTTGAGTATGAGCTGTTTTGCAATGTTCGTGATACTATTTGTGCTAATGTGGACAGAATACAGAAAACTGCAAAAATTATTGCAACAATTGATGCCTTTGCCTCTATGGCATACGTGTCTGAGAGAAATCATTATTGCAGACCCAAGATTAATGAAAAGGGCGTAATAGATATTGTAGATGGTCGTCATCCTGTTGTTGAGAAAATGATGAATTCTGATATGTTTGTGTGTAATGATACACATTTGAACAATAATAAGGACAGAATATCTATTATTACCGGACCTAATATGGCAGGTAAATCCACATATATGCGTCAAACCGCCCTTATTGTTTTAATGGCTCAGATAGGATGCTTTGTCCCTGCCAAGTCAGCAAATATAGGTATTGTGGACAGGATATTTACACGTGTTGGTGCCTCCGATGATTTGGCAAGTGGTCAGTCAACCTTTATGGTTGAGATGGCAGAGGTGGCTAATATTCTTAGAAATGCCACAAAAAACAGCCTTCTTATACTTGATGAAATAGGACGTGGAACAAGTACCTTTGACGGTTTATCTATAGCCTGGGCTGTTGTAGAATATGTTGCCAATCAAAAGCTTCTGGGAGCAAAGACTTTATTCGCTACTCACTATCATGAGCTTACAGAGCTTGAGGGTAAAATTGATTCTGTCAATAATTACTGTATAGCTGTTAAGGAACGTGGTGATGATATAGTATTTCTTCGTAAAATAGTAAAGGGTGGCGCAGACAGAAGCTATGGTATTCAGGTAGCCAAGCTTGCAGGTGTGCCTGAATATGTTATTAACAGAGCAAAAGAGCTTGTAGAGGAGCTGTCTGATAATGATATTACCACCAGTGTCAGAAATATTTCTGTTGATGATAATAAGCCTAAGAAAAAGCATGTTAAAAAGCTTGATGAAGTAGAGCTTAATCAGATGTCGTTATTTGATACTGTTACAGATGATGATATTATTAATGAGTTAAGAGAAATGAACCTTAATAATATTACTCCCATGGAGGCTCTTAATACTCTGTGCAGGTTACAGAATAAAATAAAAAATCGTTGGTAATAATATGAGTGATAGAATAATAAATGTTCTTGATGAACAGACAATTGATAAGATTGCGGCAGGCGAGGTAGTAGAGCGCCCTATGTCTGTTGTTAAGGAATTAACAGAAAATGCAATTGATTCGGGAGCAGATCTTGTTACTATAGAGATTAAGGATGGGGGAACCTCATATATTCGTGTAACTGATAACGGTTGCGGAATAGATAAGGAACAGATACCTACAGCATTTTTACGTCATGCAACAAGTAAAATCAAAACCATTGAGGACTTGCTAAGTGTCAACAGCTTAGGCTTTCGTGGTGAAGCATTATCAAGTATTGCGGCTGTGTCTAAGGTGGAGCTGCTTACTAAAACCAGAGATTCCATTTCCGGCAGTCGTTATTGTATAGAGGGATCAAGAGAAATGTCTCTTGATGATGTGGGAATACCGGATGGTACGACCTTTATAGTGCGTCATTTATTCTACAATGTACCTGCCAGACGTAAGTTCTTAAAAAGCTCCAATACTGAAGGAAGCTATATATCAGATTATGTGGAAAAGGTAATGCTGTCTCATCCTGAGGTATCCTTTAAGCTTATAGTAAATGGCAAGACAAAGCTTCAATCCTCTGGAAACGGCAATGTTAAGGATGTAATATATGCCCTGTATGGTAAAGAATTCACCAGACAGATTATTCCGATTAAGGTTACCGATGGAGATGTAAGCATTGAGGGCTTCGTTGGTAAACCGGAGCTTGCCAGAGGCAACAGAAATTACGAAATATATTATGTTAACAATAGATATATTCAAAGTAATCTCGTAAAAAAGGCACTTGATGAAGCCTATAAACCATATCTTATGCTTCATAAATATCCTGCGGTTGTATTATATTTTGATATATCACCGGATATGATTGATGTTAATGTACATCCTACCAAGATGGAGGTTCGTTTCCTTGAGGCTCCTAATCTGTACAGGCTGTTGGTGGATTCTATAAGTAATGCATTAAGAAGCAGTGAGCTGATTGTGGATGTTAAGGCTCATGAGGAAATAAAGTCATTTACCAATACAGTTAATGATGTAAGGCCTGAACCCTTTGAAAAAAAACATCTTGAGCAGAAAAAAACCTTCGATAATGTGTCCGATAAAATGACCGGTAATTTGTTAGATAATATGTCGGAGGTTAATCGCGATAATGTGTCCGATAAAATAACCGGTAATTTGTTAGATAATATGTTGGAGATTAATCGCTATAATGTATCTGATAATACGGCACAAATTACATCGGATAATTCGTTTGATGACTTATCCGGGGAACTATCCGATACTATACCCGATAATATGTCCGATAAAAAGGATGTATTACCGACTGTTATAGTTAATAATAAAGACAGTATTAATAGTAATAACGAAGCTAATAAATGCAAAGAGGTTCAGCTTTCCTTATTTGAAAATGGCTTTCTTACTAAGGAGGCTGTTAAGAAGCATCGAATTATCGGGCAGTTATTTGATACCTACTGGCTTGTTGAATATGAGAAAAAGCTATATATTATTGACCAGCATGCAGCCCATGAGAAGGTTAAGTATGAAAGACTTATGAAGCAGTATGAGTCAGGTAAGGTTAATTCTCAGATGCTTAATCCGCCTATTGTAGTAACTTTAAGCAAGCTGGAGGAGGAGTATCTTTTACAGTTAATGAAGGACTTTAATGAGGTTGGCTTTGAAATTGAAGAATTTGGAGGAAATGAATATTCAATTCGTGCTATACCTACAAATCTTTTCGGATTATCTGCTGATGAGTATTTCCATGATTTACTTGATCAGTTAATGGAGGATAAGTCTAGAAAAACCTTATCCTCTGTGGCAGACAGAATTGCAACAATGGCCTGCAAAAGTGCAGTAAAGGGGAATAATTCCCTTAGCTTTCAGGAGGCTAAGACTCTTATAGATGAGCTTTTGACTTTGGAGAATCCCTATAATTGCCCTCATGGCAGACCTACAATAATTAGCTTTACAAAAACTGAAGTAGAAAAAATGTTTAAGAGAATAGTGACATGATTAATACAGATACCAAAAGAAAGCTGGTTATACTTACCGGACCGACCGGTGTTGGTAAAACAGCGTTATCAATTCTGCTTGCACAGAAAATCAATGCAGAGATTATCTCAGCCGATTCTATGCAGGTATATAAATATATGGATATTGGTTCGGCCAAGATACAACCCTTTGAGATGATGGGAATCCCCCACCATCTCATTGATATATTAAATCCCCTTGATAATTTTGATGTTGTTACCTTCCAAAGGCTGGCTAAGGAAGCTATGGAAAGCATATATAATAAAGGAAAAATTCCCCTGATTGTAGGGGGAACGGGCTTCTATATTCAATCTGTTCTGTATGATATTGATTTTACAGAGGAGAAGACAGGAGTATACAGGGAGGAGCTTGAAAATATAGCTAAAATTAAAGGTGCTGATTATTTATATGATATGCTTCTAAAGGTAGACCCTGAGTCGACTAAGGTTATTCATAAGAATAATATCAGAAAGGTTATAAGAGCTTTAGAATATTATCACGATACAGGAGAAAAAATCTCAGCCCACAATGAGCAGGAGAGATTACGTGAGTCAAGGTATGACTTTAATTATTTTGTTTTGAATATGCCAAGAGAGAGGCTTTTTGAAAATATTGATATTCGAGTGGACAAAATGGTTGAAGAGGGACTGCTTGAGGAGGTTTTGCGTTTACAGGAAATGGGTTGTAAAAGAGGAATTTCCTCTATGCAGGGACTTGGCTATAAGGAAATTCTTGATTATTTGGATGGGGAATATGATTTTTCAGAGGCTGTTAGAATTATAAAGCGAGATACAAGGCACTTTGCCAAAAGACAGCTTACCTGGTTTAAAAGGGAAAGAGATGTAACCTGGTTAAATAAAGAAGAATTTGATTACGATAATGACAGAATTCTTGAATATATGATAGGAGAAATTAGTAAATGAAAAATACTAAGGAAATGTATGAATTATTGGGAATAGACAAAGATATTTTTGATTTTTCCAATGAAATACTTAATGGTCTTAAGGAAAGATTTGATAGAATTGATGAAACTGCCGAATATAATCAGCTTAAGGTTATAAGAGCTATGCAGGAATGTAATGTGTCTGAGGCATGCTTCCAGATGTCTAATGGTTACGGCTATACAGATTTAGGAAGAGATACACTGGAAAAGGTATATGCCAAGGTATTTAACACAGAGGATGCGCTTGTACGACCTCAGATAACCTGTGGTACCCACGCCTTAAATGTGGCTCTTTCCTCTAATTTACGTCCGGGAGATGAATTGTTATCACCGGTGGGGAAACCCTATGATACCCTTGAGGAGGTTATTGGAATCAGACCATCAAAGGGCTCGCTTGCTGAGTATGGTATTACCTACAGTCAGGTTGATTTGTTACCTGATGGTGGCTTTGATTATGATGGTATAAAAAATGCTATTAATGAGCGAACTAAGCTTGTGACTATTCAAAGATCCAAGGGGTATCAGACAAGACCTACCCTTTCTGTTGAAAGAATAGGTGAGCTTATTGCATTCATAAAGGGCATTAAGCCTGATATTATCTGTATGGTTGATAATTGCTATGGTGAATTTGTGGAGAGAATGGAACCCAGTGATGTAGGAGCAGATATGATTGTAGGCTCACTTATTAAAAATCCCGGTGGTGGACTAGCTCCCATTGGTGGTTATATTTGCGGTAAAAGGGAATGTATTGAAAATGCCGCTTATCGCTTAACATCTCCCGGACTTGGAAAAGAGGTTGGAGCCAGTCTTAATGTGATTCAGAGCTTCTATCAGGGCTTATTCCTGGCTCCCTATGTTGTCAGCGGTGCGCTTAAGGGTGCGATTTTTGCTGCAAATGCCTTTGAAAAACTGGGATTTCCTGTGATTCCTAATTCCACAGAAAGTCGTCATGACATTATTCAGGCAGTTACTCTTGGTTCAGCAGAAGGTGTTATTGCTTTTTGCAGAGGTATTCAGGCTGCTGCACCTGTGGACAGCTTCGTAGTGCCTGAACCCTGGGCTATGCCGGGGTATGATGCTGATGTTATTATGGCGGCAGGTGCCTTTGTGTCAGGCTCCAGTATTGAGCTTAGTGCCGATGGCCCCATAAAAGAGCCTTATGCTGTATATTTTCAGGGTGGTCTTACCTATGCCCATGCCAAGCTGGGAATAATGAAGGCAATGGCTGAATTAAAAAAAGAAGAAATTATTAAATTTTAACAAATCAATGATGAATAATATGTACACTTTTAACATATTATGATAAGATATTTTGGTTAAATATTTTCGGATTTTGGGGAGAATTTAGTTTATGAAGGGGAAAAACAGTTATACACTTATTATTCTTATGCTTGCAGGTATTGTTCTTGGTGGCTTTTTAGGTTCACTGTGTACAGGTGTAGGTGCATTAAAATGGCTTAATTACGGTCAGAGCTTTGGTATGAGTTCACCTTTGGTTCTTGACCTTGGAGTTCTTGTTTTTACCTTTGGAATTAATATTAAGATTACTGTTGCGGGAATAATTGGAATGGTAGCAGCTATTTTCATCAGTAAGAAGATTTAATGATTTTTAGCAGTTATCGGTGGGTAACGATTTATAGTTAACGTTGGGAGGAACATTATGGCAGTCAATGCATTTGGTATTGATCTTGGTACCTATAATATTAAGATATATAACGGTTTTTTTGATGAAATATCATCTCAGAAGAATATTATTGCAGTACAGAAGCTGCAGAATAAGAAGAGAGTGTATGCCTATGGTGATCAGGCATTTGAAATGTATGAAAAAGCACCCGCTAATATTACTGTATCATTTCCGGTAGTTAATGGTGTTATTGCAGATATTAATCATATGCAGGTACTTCTTAAGAATTTTATTTCAGATTCCATGAACGGAAATATTAAGAATGCTGACTTTTATATTTCTGTTCCTACTGATGTAACTGAGGTTGAGAAGCGTGCATTTTTTGATCTTGTCAGAGAAGCCGGTGTTAAAGCTAAAAATATTTATGTTGTAGAAAAGGCTATTGCCGATGGTATAGGACTTGATGTGGATGTTATGAATTCTCAAGGTATTCTTGTGGTTAATGTAGGCTATGAAACCACTGAGATTTCAATTCTTTCCATGGGAGGAATTGTGTTAAGCAGACTACTTAAAACAGGAGGCAAGAAGTTTGATGAATCCATAAAGAATATTATTCGTAAGGAATATAATCTTCTTGTTGGTATTAAGACAGCAGAAAAAATCAAAGTGAATTTGGAACAGCTTAAGGCTAATGAAGAGGACGCTGTTGTATTTGGACGTGATATAGTTACGGGGCTTCCTGTAGAGAGAAGTATTCCTACAAGACTTGTGGAAAAGGCTATGTCAGAGCATTTTGAAAATATTATTGATAATGTACGTGTGATTCTTGAGAGGACTCCACCTGAACTGGGTGCTGATATATACAAAAACGGAATCTTCCTTACGGGAGGTTCGGCATGTATCGGTAATCTTAAGGAATTACTAGGTAGAAATACAGGACTTAAGGTTAGCATTTCGCAATATGGTAAGGAGAGCGTTGCCTACGGTTTGTCGCAGATTATTAAAGATGGACAGTATAAAAAGGTAACATATTCAATGCAGGATTTACTTAATTATTAATCCGGGTGAACTATGAGTAGAAGAGGATATTCAAGAAGAGGGATTTCAATTCCCAGTAAATATATATTGTTAGCTTTATCTGTGCTGTGTGTATTTCTTATGCTGATTTCATTTTCCATGGATTTCGCATCAGGACCACTGGAAGGAGTTGCAGGTGTAATTCTTGTGCCATTTCAGAAGGGGATTGCTACCGCAGGCTCCTGGATTAGTGATAAATCAGATAACTTCAATGATATTGAGGAGCTTCAGACTGAGAATGAGAAGCTTAAGGAACAGGTGGATGAGCTTATTATCAAAGTCAATGACTTGCAGCGTGATAAGTATGAGCTTGCTGAGCTTCGTACTTTATTTAAGCTGGATGAGCAATATTCTGATTTTGAAAAGATAGGCGCCAGAGTTATAGGCAAGGATACAGGTAACTGGTTTTCGTCATTTATTATTGATAAAGGTAGCAGAGACGGAATTTTGGTAGATATGAATGTAATGTCCGGCTCGGGACTTGTAGGAATTATTACAGAGGTGGGCCCTAACTGGTCTACAGTCAAGTCAATTATTGACGATTCCTCGAACTTGAGCGGTATGGTAATGTCTACGTCCGATACACTTATTGTTACAGGTGATCTGGAGGCAATGGAGGAGGGCTATATTACCTTTTCACAGCTTCTTGAGCAGGATGAGGCTGTTGTGGAAGGAGACCAGGTAGTTACATCTGCTATTAGTGATAAGTATTTGCCGGGTATTTCCATTGGCTATGTTAAGGATATTCATATGGATTCCAATAATATTACAAAGTCAGGCTATATTACACCTGTTGTTGATTTTAAACATCTTAGTACTGTTCTTGTTATTACAGAGCTTAAGGAACAGAGGAAAGAGTTGGTAGAAGAGGAAAAGTAATGTTACGTAGAGTTGTGATTTTTCTTATGGTTATTGCAGGATACATTCTGCAGACCACCTTTTTTAAGACAATTGCACTTGCCGGAGTAGTTCCTAATATATTAATGATTATTACAGCATCCTTTGGTTTTATGTGTGGTAAAAATGAAGGTATGTATATTGGATTTTTTGCAGGTCTGTTAATTGATATATTCTTTGGCGGTGGCTTCATTGGATTTTATGCCCTTGTGTATATGGTTATTGGTTATCTTAACGGAATTTTTAATTATATTTTTTATCCTGAGGATATCAAGCTTCCAATGATTCTTATAGGAACCAGTGAATTATTTTACTGCTTTATCTGTTATGTTTTTCGTTTCCTCTTAAGAGGTAAGCTCCATTTTAATTATTATTTTATTCACATTATTATTCCGGATATAGTTTATACGATTTTGGTTACTCTTGTTCTGTACAAGGGAATTTTGTTTGTAAATGATCGGCTTGAATCCCGTGAAATAAGGAGAAATTAATTTTGTTCGATGATTTTTGGGAATGGTTAAAAACCTTTATATTTTCAAGATTATTTATACTAATTATAGTAATTGGTGTACTGTTCTTTTGCCTGATTCAAAAGCTGTTTGTTTTGCAGATTATTAACGGACAGACTTATCAGAACAATTTTACTCTTAAAACTAAAAAAGAAATTTCGTTAAAAAGTGCACGCGGTAATATTTATGACAGAAACGGTACACTACTTGCATATAACGAATTGGCTTATGCTGTTACCATAGAAGATAATTACGAATCGGGGTCCGATAAGAATATTCTTCTAAATGATACCATAAACAGGACAATTAAAATCATAGAAAGCTGTGAGGATACAGTTGATAATAATTTTAATGTTACTGTAAACTCTTATGGGCAGTACGAGTATACTGTATCGGACAGTAAGCTGTTAAGATTTCTTGCGGATGTATACGGTTACAGTAAAATAGATGAAATGACACCTGAGGAGCGTAATTCCACAGCAGATGAATTGATGGACTATCTATGCTCCAAGAAAAGATATCAGGTAGGCTCTATGGTAGAAAATTCCAAGGGTGAAATGGAATTTGTACCTATGAGTGGCTATACAAAAGAGGAAGTATTAAAAATTATAACCGTTCGTTATGCCATGAGTACCAATAATTATCAGAAGTACCTTGCTACTGTAATTGCATCAAGTGTTTCGGATATAACGGTTGCTGCAATAATGGAGAATAAGGAAACACTGCAGGGTGTAGATATTCAGGAGAATATGCTTCGCAAATATAATGACCCTCAGTATTTTGCCCACATGATTGGTTATGTGGGAACAGCTTCTACAGAGGATTTGGTAGAGCTTGAAGGATCCGGTCATGATTATGACATGACAGATATTGTAGGTAAGAACGGTGTAGAGAAGGCTATGGAGGAATATCTTCAAGGTGAGAAGGGTGAAGATGTGGTATTTACCGATAATGTAGGTAAGGTCCTTGAAGTGGATTCCCATAAGGATCCTGTTGCCGGCAATGACGTATATTTATCAATAGATGCGGATTTGCAGAAGGCTATTTATAATATGCTTGAACAGAAGCTTGCAGGTATTCTTGTTACCAAAATCATCAATATGAAGGAATATGATAATTCTCAGGTTAAGACCTCCAGTATGATGATTCCTATTGATGACGTATACTATGCTCTTATTAACAATGATGTTATTGATATTGATGCTTTTGTTAAGGATAATGCTCATCCCTATGAAAAAGAGGTTTATAATATTTTCCTTGAAAAACAGGATGAGGTGGTTGAAAGAATCAGACAGGAGCTTCTTAACGGTGATACTTCTTATAAAGAGCTTGATAAAGAAATGCAGGTATACGAGAGTTATATTATATCAAGACTTATGTCTTCTGATACCGGCGTGTTAATAAGTGATGCTATTAACCGCGAGGATAAGACATATATTAACTGGACTGTAGATGAAACAATCAGTATTAAGGAATACTTAAATTATTGTCTTTCAAATGACTGGATAGACATACAGAAGTTTAAGCTTGACAGTAAATATTCTGATACCTACGAAGTATATACACAGCTTGTTGATTATATATGTGAGGATTTAAAGAAGGATTCAGGTTTTGCTAAAAAAATCTACAAGTATATGATTAAGAAGGATAATATCTCAGGAAGACAGCTATGTATGATTTTGTTTGAACAGCGTGTTGTCTATGGAACCGCTACAGAAAAACATGCTGTAGAAACAGGCGCTAAGACTTCCTATGACTTTTTAATTAATAAGATTTCAAATATTGAAATCACACCGGCTCAGCTAGCTCTTGACCCTTGTTCCGGCTCCTGTGTTGTGCTTAGTACAGAGGGTGACGTTTTAGCTTGCGTTACATATCCCGGTTATAACAATAACAGACTTACCAATACCATTGATTCTGAATACTATGCAGAACTCATGACTGATTTATCAAGTCCTATGTATAATTATGCCACACAGCAGATGACTGCGCCCGGTTCTACATTTAAGATGTGTTCGGCTGTAACTGCTCTTGAAACGGGAGTTGTGACTTTGGATGAGTCTATTTCCTGCCATGGTCTGTATGAAATAGAAAGAATGGATATTGAGAAAAAATGTTGGGTTTATCCCGGCGGACATGGTGCTGTTAACGTCACTCATGCAATTGAGAATTCCTGTAACTGTTACTTCTATGAGGTGGGCTACAGACTCAGTAATAATAGATATACAACTGCCTATTCAGAGACGGCAGGTCTTGACAAACTTCATAAATATGCAGATGCCTTCGGTCTTACCGAAAAGACCGGTGTTGAAATGGAAGAGAACGAACCGCAATTTTCAGATACACTTCCTATCGACTCTGCTATTGGACAGGGTAGTCATAACTATACTACCATTGGAATTGCCCGATATGTTAATACCGTTGCCAACAGAGGTAATTGTTACAATCTTACTCTTATAGATCGTGTATGCGACAACGAGGGGATGCTACTTAAGGATTATTCCTCCGAGCTTCGTAATCATATTGATATACCTACGGAGGAATGGGATGCAATTCAGTATGGAATGAAGCTGGTTGTTGAGAATTCGCAGGCATTTAACAAATTCCCTATGGATGTTGCCGGTAAGACAGGAACGGCACAGAACTCTAAGTCAAGAACTAATCATGCATTATTTGTAGGCTTTGCGCCCTATGAGAATCCGGAAATATCTATTGCCGTTCGAATTGCTTATGGATATACCTCAGCTAATGCGGCAGCATTGGCAAGTGATGTATTTAGATATTATTTTGAGCTTGAGGATCCGTCAACACTTATTACAGGTATTGCGGATGTTAATGAAAATCAGATAGATGTGGAGGATTAGTAAATGAATTACGTTACAATAAAAAGTTATCCTAGCGGTCTTACTGTTAAAATGGATAAGGATGCTGATTTTGAACTGATTTCCACAGAGCTTGTTGCTAAATTCAAGGGTTCAGCCAAATTCTTTGGTAAATCAAAGCTTGTTGTATCCTTTGAAGGACGTGAGCTTGATGAAGAGGAAGAACGCTTCTTGGTAAAGTGCATTGAAGAAAACACAGAGGTCACTGTTTCTTGTTTGATAGGTAAGAATGAAGAAACGGAAGAAAGATATCTGTCTGTTCTTAATTGCTTTGCAGAAAACGGACTTAAAAGTGACTGCCAGTTCTACAAGGGAAGTGTTAAGGCTGATGAAACTATAACAGCCGATTCAAGTATTGTGGTTTTAGGAGATGTTAATACGGGAGCAAATGTTAATGCTGCAGGAAATGTTATAATCCTTGGCACACTTATGGGTCATGCTCATGCAGGTAATCTTGGTAATGATAAAAGCTTTATAGTAGCTCTTGATATTAAGCCTACCAGAGTAAGAATTGCTGATTTTTCAGAGCGTGTAGGAGATAAGAACGGAATATTTCTTAAGAATAAGGCTGTTCCCAAAATCATATATGTTAAAGATAAAGAAATTGTTGCAGATGCTATTACAGAAGAGAAGTTATATGATTTACCCTTCTGAAAGTGGTTTTAATCGGAGTAGGATATGTTTTCTAGATTCAATATAAAAAAATACAGTTTCATATTGATTATACTGTGTATATCTATTACTACTATAGGTATTCTGCTTATTGGTAGTGCCAAGGCGGATTTAAAGGATAATCAGCTACAGGGACTTATTATTGGACTTGTGTTAATGGCATTTGTATCATTGGTTGATTATCATTTTATATTAAAGTTTTACTGGGCTTTGTATGGTGTAGCTATTGCACTTCTTCTTGCTGTGTTCCTTTTTGGTGAAGAGGGTGGTGGTGCTGCAAGATGGTTCTCTGTTTTTGGTATCAGATTCCAGCCTTCGGAGCTTGTTAAAATTCTATTGATTTTGTTTTATGCACAGTTTATTATGAAACATAGTGAAAATCTTAATTCCTTTAGAATTATTATTCCCTGCTGTGCCCTTATTGGACCGCCGTTTTTCCTGATTTTTAAGCAGCCTGATTTGTCTACAAGTATTGTGATTTTACTGATATTTGCTACGCTTATGTTTGTGGGTGGTGTTAGCTATAAGGTTATTATCGGTACGATTGCTATTTTGGTGCCTTCAATGATAGTATTGCTTAATATGATTCTGCAGCCTGACCAGACTATTATTAATGACTATCAGCAGAAACGTATTTTAGCTTGGCTACAGCCTGAAAAATATGCTTCTACCGAGGCATATCAGCAGCTTAATTCTATTACTGCCATTGGTTCGGGGCAGCTTTATGGCAAGGGGCTTAACAATAATGTTATTGGTTCGGTTAAGAATGGTAATTTTATTTCTGAAGCACAAACCGACTTTATTTTTGCAATAGCAGGTGAAGAGCTTGGCTTTGTAGGAAGCTGTGCAATTATTCTGTTGCTATTCCTTATTGTGTTAGATTGTATTCTTATTGCAATGCGAGCTAAGGATTTGTCCGGTAAGCTTATAGCCGGTGGAATGGCCGGGTTTATTGGATTTCAGACGTTTATTAATATAGGTGTTACTACTATGATTTTGCCTAATACAGGTCTTACGCTTCCTTTTGTAAGCTACGGGCAAACATCGTTAATTTCTTTATTTATAGGTATTGGGCTTGTGCTGAATGTAAGATTACAGGCAGATAAATTAATCACATAGAATATATTAAACACTCACGAGGTGTATTTGAGTTATATATTTATTATTTGGGGAGGTTATGTTATGAACATTGGATTAATTGCTCATGATTCAAAGAAAAAATTAATGCAAAATTTTTGTATTGCATACAGAGGTATTCTCAGTAAGAATACATTATATGCAACAGGTACTACTGGAAGACTTATTGAAGAGGTAACTAATCTTTCTATTCATAAATATCTTGCCGGCCATCTTGGGGGCGAACAGCAGATTGGTGCACAGATAGAACATAATGAAATCGATCTTATGATTTTTCTTCGTGACCCATTGTCACCTAAGTCCCATGAGCCTGATGTGGGATATATTATAAGATTGTGTGATATGCATAATATTCCTCTTGCAACAAACCTTGCAACGGCGGAGTTGCTTATTAAATCCTTAGATAGAGGAGATATGGAATGGCGTGAAATGTACAAGTAGATTTTTTTCATTATTTTTAATATTTTGTATAATAACAGGTATGTGTGGATGTAAGAATAATATCCCGCTTGCTTATAATTATAGAACTGCTGCTGAGGCCTTTAATTTTTCACAGATGACAAGAGATGATAAGGCTGATGCCTTTGCTTCTTCGATATGTGTTGTCAGTGATAATAAGTATGAAGATTCCGTTGATATGAACATGGCTACTTCCGCAGGATTATTTGATGTTAGCGGCACTGAAACACTATATGCCAAGAATGTTCATAAGCAGATGAATCCGGCATCTCTTACTAAGGTTATGACGGCACTTCTTGCTTTAAAATACGGTAATCTTGAGGATACAATAACTGCCAGTGCCAATGTGCATATTACCGAATCGGGAGCTCAGCTTGTGGGCTTTAAGGAAGGTGACAGGCTTACAGTGGAACAGGCTCTTCACGCCTTGCTTATGTATTCGGGTAATGATGCGGCAGTTGTTTTGGGTGAGTATGTATCAGGTAATCTTGAAGAGTTCTGTGATTTGATGAATCAGGAAGCACTTATGTTAGGTGCTACACACACTCATTTTACTAATCCTCATGGTCTTACTGATGAGAATCATTTTACAACAGCCTATGATTTGTATTTGATTTTTAACGAAGCAATGAAGTATGACAAGTTCCGTGAAATAATTAATCTTACCGAATATTCAACCACCTATTCTGACAGAGAAGGCAATATTAAGGAAATGAACTTTAATAGTACTAACATGTATTTTTCCGGAAAAACAAGCAGTCCCGAAAATGTCACAGTAATTGGTGGTAAAACAGGTACAACCAATGCTGCCGGTTCTTGTCTTATTCTTTTGTCAAATGATAAAACAGGGAATCCTTATATTTCTGTTATTTTACAGGCTACAGATAGAGACTCCCTTTATAATGAAATGAATATTTTGTTAGATACAATTAACTGACTTTATTTCAATACTCCTTATCGTATTTGCAATGAAAAGCGTGTCGTTAGAATCGACGAGTAGTAAAAAATAAACAAAATATGGTATATATATGTTGTTTTTTGTGGCAATATCTACTATAATTATTGCATGGCGTGTTTATATTTTTAAGATAATTATTTGGGGGTTATGAAATGTTTATAATTATCTTGAAGGTATAATGGTGAACTTATTAAATAAGGAGGGTATTACAATGATACAGTTAATCGTCGGAGACAAGGGCAAGGGAAAAACAAAGCATTTGCTTGATAAGGTTAATGCTTCTGTGAAGACTACTAGTGGAAACATTGTTTATCTTGATAAGAGTACAAAGCACATGTATGAATTAAAAAACAGAATTCGTCTTATAAATGTAGCAGAGTACCCAATTTCTTCTCAGGATGAATTTGTTGGTTTTATATGCGGAATAGTTTCTCAGGATCACGATCTTGAACAGGTTTACTTTGATAGCTTTCGCGATATAGCACATATTAAAGAAGATGCAGAAATAGAGGATGTGCTTATGAAGCTTGATAAGATTAGTGAACAGTTCAAGGTCGATTTTATTATTAGCGTATGTTTAGGAACTCTTGATTTACCGGAATATTTGCAGTCTAAGGTTATTGTATCGTTGTAATATTGGAAATATATGAATTTTGTCATAATTATCTTAATGACAGAATAAGAATGAAAAACATCGAATTAAGTGTTGCATACATTTTCTTCGATGTTTTTTTCATTATTAATATGTTTAAGGATTTATGGTTAGTTTGTTTGAATATTTATGATTATTGTGTTTAGGATTTATGATTAGTTTTTTAATACTTATGAGTATTGTGTTTTATTATTTATGCGTATTAGGTTAGGCATTAGGGATTAATATGTTTTTAGATTCACATTTTTAAAATTTTTTTTGTTTAATTCATATTTATTTTGTTTAATTCTTCATATTTATTTTGTTTAATTCTTTGTTGAAATTTATGACAAAATGAATTAAACTATTATTTTAGTGTACATAAGTGATTGTTTTGTTTGTGTCGTAATATTTAATCTGATTTCATGTTTATAAAAAGGGGTTTTTGATTTTGCCAAAAAGAAATTCTGCAAAAGCAAGAAATGCTAAACAACCTATTAATATAAATATCGGTTTTATCATATTTGGTGGTTTATTTGTCTATATTCTTGTCGTTATTATTTCTTATGCCAGAAGTACTCACATCACACCATACGAGGTTACTTTAGGTTCGCTTGCTGTTAACAATACCTATAGGGGTGTTATTTTGCGTAGCGAAACTGTAGTGCCTTCTGCCTACTCGGGTTATATTAATTATTATGCCAGAGAAGGAGAGAAGGTATGCAAGAATGAGATGATATATACTGTAGATACCACCGGTAAGATGAATGAGCTTATTAATTCTGATGTCGAAAACAGTATTAGTTTATCTACCGAGGATATGAATGAGCTTAGGTCTACAATTTCTTCTTATTCTTCAACATTTAGACCTGAGGAATTCTCCCACACCTATGATTTTAAGTTTGATGTAGAAGGAACTGTTATGAAGCTTGCTAATTACAAGGTTCTGTCCAATATTGATGCTTATAAATCAGGTGAGTTTGCGGATAATGTTAATTTTGGGTATACTCCCGAGTCCGGTGTGCTTGTATATTCTACCGATGGCTACGAGGCGCTTACCTGTAACGATGTTACCAGAAATCTGTTGTATAATGAGGAGTATTCTAAGATTCAGTATAGTAATAATGATTTGATTGCAGAAGGAGATAATGCATACAAAATCATTAACAGTGAGAACTGGTCTATACTTGTTGAAATAGATGAGGCTAAATGTAAGGAGCTTGAAGAGGAGAGTTATTTGGAGGTTCGTTTCCTTGATAATAATTATACTTCCTGGGCTCAGACATCAATATTAAGACAGGACGGAACGATTTTCCTTAAGCTTGATTTTAATAATTCCATGATTACCTTCGCAACAGACCGTTTTGTAGATATTGAGCTTCTTGCTAATTCCGACCAGGGGCTTAAAATACCTAATTCAGCTATTGTTAAGAAGAATTTCTATTTGATACCTATTGAATATATGACTAACGGTGATAATAGTTCCAAGAGTGGTTTCCTTCGTGAAAAGTATCTTGAGGATGGTAGTGTTACGACTGAATTTGTAAATGCTACGATATATAGCTCTACAGAAGAAGAGTATTATGTGGATGAGAAGGTTTTCCAGGCCGGTGATTATATTATTAAGCCGGATAGCGAGGAAAAATATCCAATAAGTAAACAGGGTGAACTTACAGGTGTTTACAATATTAATAAGGGATATCCTGACTTCAAGGAAATAGAAATACTATATCAAAATGATGAGTATTCTATTGTTAAGGCCAAGACTACTTATGGTTTAAGTGTTTATGACCACATTGTACTTCGTGGTGATACGGTAGATACAGATGATTTTATTTACGAATAGAGGTTAAGATGATTAAGGATAATTTAGAAGAGGTCAGAAGCCGCGTTAAGCTTGCAACACTTCGCGCAGGACGCAAGGAAGAGGATGTTACATTAATTGCTGTCAGTAAGACGAAGCCGGTTGAAATGCTTAAGGAGGTATATGATTTAGGAGTTCGTGATTTTGGAGAGAATAAGGTTCAGGAGCTTGTTTCTAAGTATGAGGAACTTCCTGCAGATATAAGATGGCACATGATTGGCCATTTGCAGACTAATAAGGTTAAATATATTGTTGATAAGGCGTATATGATTCACAGTGTGGATTCTTATAAGCTTGCCAAGGAAATCAGTAAAGAAGCTGTGAAAATCAACAAGGTAGTTAAGATTCTCATTGAAGTTAATGTTGCCGCTGAAGAGAGTAAGTTTGGAAGCAATGTGGAAGAAACACTTTCTTTGGTTGAAGATATTTCAAGATTACCCGGTATATGTATTAAGGGGCTTATGACGGTTGCTCCTTTTGTGGAAAATCCCGAAGATAATAGGAAAATTTTTAAAAAATTGCAACATTTAGCTGTTGACATAAATAGTAAAAAACTAGATAATGTATGTATGGATTGTCTGTCGATGGGTATGTCCGGTGATTTTGAGATTGCCATTGAAGAAGGGGCTTCATATGTACGCGTCGGTACGTCAATTTTTGGTGAGAGGATTTATAATTTAGTATAAGGAGCGTGTTAGAATGAAATTAGTAGATAATATTCTTAATTCAATGAAGTACAATGAAGATGATTATCTTGATGACGATGAGTATTTAGATGAGGAAGAGGATTATTCACCGGCCGTAAGACAGAAGAGACCTATTAAATCTGCTACTATTGATGACGATTATGATAGTAAGTCTTCCAGAAGTTCCAATAAGGTTACTTCAATAGGAAATAATAAGATATCATCCAGACAGAGATCCGGTGCTGCAGGCATGGAAGTATGTGTTATTAAGCCTACATCAGTTGAAGATGGTAGAGAGATTACAGATACATTACTGGCTAACAGAACTGTAGTATTAAATGTTGAAGGTCTTGATATGGAAATTGCTCAGAGAATTATTGATTTTGCATCCGGTTCAACATATGCAATCAATGGTAATCTACAGAAGATTTCCCATTATATATTTATTATTACTCCAAGTAGTGTTGATATATCAGGAGATTTTCAGGAAATATTATCCGGTGCGTTTGAGGTTCCGGCATTGAATATGAAATATTAATTTTCGAACTTCCTGCAATTGCAGGAAGTTTTTTTTCTATCTGATTGTATATAAGTAAGATTATTAAGAGGTTATTATGGATACTATTAATATCAAAGGCGATAAGGCCTATAATATTTATTTGGATAACAGCTTTAAGGAATTAAATAAGTTAATACAGGAAGTGTATGGAAATGCTATTAGAATATGCATTATTGCTGATGAACGTGTCAGTAAAATATATTCTAAGGAAATAACAGATAGTCTTAGTACTATATATAAGGATATTGATTTATTAGAGCTTACTTTGGACGAAAATCATAAAAATCTTGATACAGTTGATATTTGTTATAAATATTTACTTAACAAGCATTATACAAGAAATGATTTGATTATTGCACTTGGTGGCGGAATTTGTCTTGATCTTGTGGGCTTTGTCAGTGCCACCTATAAAAGAGGCATTAATCACATATATATTCCAACCACATTATTATCTATGGTTGATGCCGGAATTGGTGGCAAAACAGGTGTCAATTATGGTAATTTGAAGAATATTATCGGCGCTTTCTGTATGCCTGATTTTGTATATATTAATTCATTAACACTTAAGACACTTCCACCTAGAGAATATGCTTCCGGTATAGCTGAATGCTTAAAAAGTGGTCTTATTAAAAACAGTAGCTTTTATGAGTGGATGATTAACAATTTTAATGATATTAATGATTATAATGAGGAGGCGCTACATTATCTTATTTCACAATCTATTCTAATCAAGAAGTATTATGTGGAGAAAGATCCTTATGAAAAAAATGAGAGAGCTATATTGAATTTTGGTCATACCTTAGGTCATGCTCTTGAGAAGTATACTGATTTTTCTTATACACATGGTGAATGTGTAGCACTGGGAATGGTGTGTGCAGCATTTATATCTTGGAAAAAGGAATATATTTCTATGGATGAATATTATGAAATAAGGGATATGTTTGTTCCGTTTAATCTACCGATTACTCTTGATAGTATAGATTATGAGAAGATTTTAAGCTATACACTTGATGATAAGAAGAATGGTTCAAATGAAAGACGATTTATTCTTCTTAAGAAAGTCGGTAAGGGTATTATTTCTACGGATGTTACAGATGAAGAGATGTTAAACAGCCTTAAGGAAATAGATTTTAATTCTTACGAGTAAGAAAGAGGAAAGATAATGAAAAAAAGTGTACGTTTTATTGTAGATATTATTTTTGTTGCCGTTCTTGTGTTTATAGACCAGTTTACCAAGGTGTTGGCTTATAATAATCTTAAAGATAACAGACCAATAGAGATTATACCATCTGTGTTACAATTATATTATTTGCCTAATGGGAACAGAGGTGCTGCCTTTGGAATAATGTCAGGACATAAAGCATTTTTTGTATTTGTGGCAATAGTTGTGGTTTTGGTAATATTTTTCGCGCTTCAATTTATACCTGCTACGAAGAAGTTTAATCTATTTAGAGTTATGCTTTTGTTTATAGCCGCCGGTGGCATTGGAAATATGATTGATAGAATCAGGCTTGATTTTGTTATTGATTTTATCTATTTTTGTTTAATAAATTTTCCGATTTTTAATGTTGCTGATGTTTATGTTACAGTTTCGGCCATTGTAGTAATTGTGTTAATTGTTTTTGTATACAAGGATTCTGATTTGGAAATAATTAAGACTAATTTTAACGCTTTATTTAAAAAGGGTGGCAATAATGAAGGAGTATAATCTTACCTGTCAGGAGGAGGATAATGGTATTCGTATTGACAGAGTATTATCTGAATATTATGAGGAATTGTCACGCTCATATATTCAGAAGCTTATTAAAGAGAACCTGATTTTTATTAATGGTAAGACCTGTAAGGCAAGTTCTAAGGTAGTTACTAACGATTACATCACATTTTCTACTCCGGATCAGATTATTCCTGATATAGAACCGCAGAACATACCGCTTGATATTCTCTATGAGGATAATGATGTGATTGTTGTTAATAAGCCTAAGGGTATGGTGGTTCACCCGGCTCCGGGTCATTATAGTGATACCCTTGTGAATGGACTTATGTATTATTGCAAGGATAAGCTTTCCGGTATTAATGGGGTATTGCGTCCGGGTATTGTTCATCGCATTGATAAGGATACAACGGGCTCTCTTATTGTATGTAAAAATGATAAGGCTCATAATGATATTGCCAAACAGCTTAAGGAACATTCTATTAATCGTATATACACTGCAATTGTTCATGGAGTAATTGAGGAGGATACAGGTCTTGTAGATGCTCCTATTGGAAGACATCCTACTGACAGACTTAAAATGGCTATCAATTATTCTAATGGCAAGAGAGCAGTTACTCATTACAAAGTCATTCAAAGATTTGACAAATACACCCTTGTTCAATGTGTTCTTGAAACAGGTAGAACACATCAGATTCGTGTGCATATGTCATCTATTAATCATCCAATTCTAGGCGATGAAATCTATTCCAATATTAAATCTCCATTTAAACTGGAAGGTCAGACGCTTCATGCAGGTACTCTAGGATTTATACAGCCCACCACAGGGGAATATATTGAGATTACTGCGCCTTTGCCTGAATATTTTGTAAGATTGATTGATATATTGTAATAAAAATAATTCAGAATCCTTTTGTTATGTTGTATAATAATTATAGATGTATTCTAGAAAAATATTTCGTCGTTTTTATCAATTTTTTTGATTGGAGGGGTTTTCATGAATACAATAATTACTATAGGTAGAGAATGTGGTTCCGGTGGAAGAGAAATAGGAGAAAAGGTAGCACAGTATTTTAATATTGATTTTTATGATAAGAATTTGTTAAACAGAGCTTCTAATGATTCAGGTTTTTGTCCGGAAGTATTTGAACACAATGATGAGAAGCCTATTAATAGTTTGTTATACAATCTTGTTATGGATACCTATTCCTTTGGCCATAGCTCCACACCCTTTGTGGATATGCCCATTAGCCATAAGGTGTTTTTAGCTCAGTTTGATACTATTAAACGGATTGCCGGCGAAGGACCATGTGTTATAGTTGGACGTTGTGCTGATTATGCATTGGCTGATTTGGACAATGTTCTTAATATATTTATCCATGCCGATCTTGATTTTAGAATAGGTCGTATATCCCAACGATTTTCCAATATGAAGGATTCCGAGGTCAGAGAGAGGATTATCAAGAAAGATAAGGAACGAAGAAATTATTATAACTACTATTCATCTAAGAAGTGGGGGATGGCTAATTCTTATGATTTATCAATTGATAGCAGTCTTCTTGGGATTGATGGTACTGTTAGTATGATATGTAATTTTGTGAAGGAATTTGAGTGTTATGCGAAAAATAGATAAAAAATATTTTTATTGGGGCTTAACAGCATTATTTGTTGTATGTGCAAGTATTTGTTTTTATTTCTTGTTGGTAAACGGGCAGGATTTTTCATCTGCAAAGGATAATGTTATACATATTTTAATGCCTATTATTGATGGGTTAGTGCTTGCATATTTACTGAATCCTATTCTTAATTGGTTTGAAAAGTATGTAGTTAACAGGATGTTTAAAAAATCCATGCTTAAAAATCCTACTAAATCCTATGAGAAAAAAATCAGATGTATTAGCCTTATATTTACTGTTATAGTATTTTTAATTATTGTGGCAGGCTTGATTTTGCTTATAGTGCCTCAGCTATTTGACAGTATTCAGAAGATTATTACAAGGTTTCCGTTTTATATCAGTTCCCTTACTACATGGACAAATGGTGTAATTAAAGAACATAAGGAATTGCAGGATTTTTATAATGCTTATTGGGAGAATATTACTGATTATGCAACAAAGGAGTTTCTTCCTAAGCTGCAATCTGTAATGCAGAGTGTATCTTCGACAATTCTTGGTAGTGTTTGGGGTGTGCTTGTATTTGTATTTAACTTTTTAATTGGATTGATTTTATCTGTATATTTATTATATCAGAAGGAAATATACATTGCTCAGTCTAAAAAGGTAATATATTCCATGTTAAGCGAAGAGAGAGCGAATACCCTTATAAATAATCTAAGATATGCTAATAAAGCATTTGGTGGTTTCTTGGCCGGTAAGCTTGTGGATTCATTAATTATAGGATTGATTTGTTTTATTCTTACAACATTATTTCAGATACCTTATGCATTGTTGGTTAGTGTTATTGTGGGCGTTACCAATATTATTCCTTTCTTTGGTCCATATATTGGAGGTATCGTATGTGGATTCCTTGTATTAATGGTTGATCCGGTTAAAACTTTAGTATTTGTAATAATGGTTCTTGTATTACAGCAATTTGATGGTAATATTTTAGGACCTAAGATTTTAGGTGATTCTACAGGACTTAACAGCTTCTGGATTATATTTGCAATTACTGTTTTTAGTGGCATATTCGGGGCTCTTGGTATGTTCATAGGTGTTCCTGTTTTCGCTGTTATTTATGCTGCCTTTAAGACCTTTATTAATACCAGACTTGAGAAAAAGGAATTGCCAGTGGAAACATCCTTTTATGTTTCGGCAGATTATCATTCCCAGGGACCTGTTGTGGATAATCACGGTGATGAAATTCGTTTTGTTAAGAAAACCTTTGAAAATGTTGGTTCTGAAAAATTAGCTCAGAATGAGGAAGTTTTAGGTAATGAGAATAATAAAAAAATTAGATGATTTTCTTAATCAGTAAATACATAACAGTTAATTAGTTAAATGGTTAATTCTTTAGTTAGTTAATCTGTTTAATGTTGGTTGGTAGAATAGTATAAACTATTAATCAGTTAACTGGTTGACTAGTTAATATTTAATTGGTTAAATAAAAGGTTAATTCGTTAAATATTTATAAAATTTTTTAATCGTTAAAATGGTTAAATGGTTAATTTGTTTAACGGTTATATAGTTTGATTGTTAATTTGTTAAGTAATCAAATAGTTAGTTAATTGTTAAATGGTAAATTCGGATAATAGTTAATTCGTTAATCTGTTTATTGGTAAAATGTTTTATTAGTTAAAAATTTAATCATTTAACTGGTTAATTAGTTAATAGATATTTATTATTAATTATTTATAGTATTGGTTATTGCATAATAATTTGATTAAAATTTAACCCAGAAGAGTGATGAAAGTATACATGCAACTATTCGCGAAAGACAACTTTAACGAATAGTTAGTAGCTGATTTAGGTGATAATATGGAATTACAACGACTTTTAAGCCATGTTCGTAAGGCTGTTGATGATTATGGAATGATTAATGAAGGTGATAAAATTGCTATTGGAATTTCAGGTGGTAAGGATTCGCTGACATTGTTATATGCACTTCATGGTCTTAGGCGTTTCTATCCAAATCATTTTGATATTTGTGCGGTTACTGTGGATTTGGGGTTTGATAATCTTAACCTTGAACCAATTAAGGCTCTATGCGATTTTCTTCAGGTCGAATATAGAATTATACCTACTGACATTGCTAAAATCGTTTTTGAAGAACGTAAAGAGTCTAATCCTTGTTCTTTATGTGCGAAAATGCGAAAGGGAGCTCTTAATGATGCTGTAAAGCTTCTTGATTGTAATAAAGTCGCTTATGCACATCATAAGGACGACGTTGTGGAAACCATGCTTTTGTCATTGATTTATGAAGGTAGATTTCATAGTTTTGCACCTGTTACATATTTAGATCGTACAGAAATTACGGTTATTAGGCCACTTATGTATGTTAATGAGGCTGATGTTATCGGATTTACCAATAAAATGAATTTACCTGTATGTAAAAGTCCTTGCCCGGCTGATGGTAATACTAAACGTGAATATGTTCATGATTTGTTAAAACAGCTCAATGTAGAGAATCCCGGCACAAAGGAAAGAATGTTTACGGCTATTGTTAATTCAGGGATTAAGGGATATGAAAAATGATTATTTAAATACGTCTGATTGTTATTTTTTTAACAAACCTTTTATCACCTTTTATTATTATTCTAAGTTAATATTTATAAGTTATTAATTCTAATATACTGAAATTGCTTATATTTTTATGCTTAATTGTTTTCAATATCTAATAGATATATTAATCTCATATTTAAAAGATGGGTTTATTTTTATATTTATAGGTTATATTTTTTTATAATTAAAAGAAATATTGATTATATCCGGAAGTTATATTTAATTTTATGTTTTAAAGATATACTATGATGTTGGGGTCAAAAGGTATTTTGCCCCCAACGATACCGGGTTTCTCCGCTCTACGAGCTCTCGAAATCCTCAAAACATTCAAAATCCGCTCATTTTTCTCCAAAAAATGGCTACTTTTTCATGTTTTGGCGGGTCATAAAGGTGCGTACAGCCTCTTACGTGCAAGCACGACGAGTCAGCATGACCTTTTGACCCTGGTATCATGGTATAGTTAAAAAATTTAAAATTTAATTAATGGTTTCAAGTATGAAAGCAGCTTGAAATTATAAGGAGACAAGTTATGAGAATGGTAATGATTATTTTTAAAATGTTTTTTAATACCATAATATATACAATTAAAATGAATAAAATGGGACTGGATAGTAAATATTCAGATAAGGATTGCTATGATTATTTAAGAAAAGCTGTTTTAGAAGTTAACAGAAAAGGAAATGTACTTATCGAAGCTACAGGTGAAGAAAATATACCAAAAGAAAACGGTTTTATATTTTTTCCGAATCATCAGGGATTATACGATGCCCTTGGTATTATAGAGACCTGTGAGAATCCTATATCTGTGGTTATTAAGAAAGAACTAAGTAATACAGTTATTGTAAAACAGGTGGTAGCATGTCTTCGTGGACAATTTATTGACAGAAAAGATCCCAGAGATGGTTTAAGAGTTATTAAACAAATGGCTGAGGATGTAAAAAACGGTAGAAATTATATAGTATTTGCGGAGGGAACACGAACAAAGGTACATAATGTGCCTCAGGAGTTTCATCCCGGAACATTTAAGAGTGCTGTTTATGCTAAATGTCCAATAGTACCTGTTGCTTTAATTGATACATATAAGCCTTTCGATGAAAAATCAATTAAAAAAGTAAAGGTATATGTTCATTACCTTAAGCCTATTATTTATGAGGAATATAAAGATTTAAAGACAAAAGAAATAGCTGAAATTGTAAAGTCAAGAATAGAAGAAGATATTAATTCATTTCTTTTGTCAAATGCAGAGATAGCTCAGAAATACTAATGTATATAATAAATGTTTGACAAAGAAGATTCCCTCTTGTATAATATTTCTTGCGTTGAAAATATTAGTTAATGTAATTCAGTAGTATGGAGAAATACTCAAGAGGCTGAAGAGGCGCCCCTGCTAAGGGTGTAGGTCGGGAAACTGGCGCGAGGGTTCAAATCCCTCTTTCTCCGTTTAAAGGAATCTTTATAGATTCCTTTTTTTGTTATATACGAGGAAGAAGCGAAGCTAAATCCGAATGATTATACGAATTGTTAAAGTGAGTAGGTGATAACCTACTCTAATATTTACATATCTGTGTAAAGTAATAGTCTTATGGACATGGAGCTCTGACATGTATGATTAAAGTGCATAATAACTTTAACCAACAGGAGACAATAATATGATTAACAAATTAATTAATAAAATATACAGTAACAAAAAAATATTAGTTCCTTTACTTGCATTTATTATCCCAATTATCATAATTACTTTAATATCTATTATATCTGAATTTTTCCCCTATGGTAAGTATTCAATACTTATGGCTGATATGCGTTATCAGTTCGTAGATTATTATGGATACATGAAGAGTATTTTTTTTGGAAAAAATGATTTTTTCTATTCCTTTAGCAAGACCTTTGCAGGGGATGCTGCCGGTTTACTGGCTTATTATTGTAATAATCCATTTCTTGTATTTCTTCTTTTTGTCCCTAATAAATATTTGCCCGGTGGAATACTTATCATGATGTCAATTATGATAGGTTTTATTGGACTTACCTTTAATATAATGATTAATGAAATGTATGGTAAGAGATATACTTCATTAATATATTCCACATCATATGCTTTTATTGGCTATTTAATGGGATATTTTAACTGTACCTTATATTATTTTGATGTAATGATGCTTCCTCTTGTAATATTAGGTCTTATAAGAATAGTAAAAACAAAAAAAGTAAGTTTTTTATATGTATTTTCACTTGGTTTATGTATATTTTCAAGCTATTATATTGGATATATGATTTGTATATTTACAATTCTTATATTCATATATGAATATCAATCTGAGTGCAATAAAGTAACTGATTTTAAAAATAATTACAAATCAATAGTTGCGTATATTGTTTCGTCTATTCTTGCAGTATCAATTTCGGCATTTAGCCTGTTATGTGCAGTATTTTCTTTATCCGGACAAGAAAGAGGCGGACTATCATTATCATTTTCAACAAATTTTAATATAGTAGAATTATTTTCAGGTTCCTTTGTTGGAGCATTTCAGGGTAATGTTACAGATGGTTTGCCTTTAATTTATTGCGGACAGATTGGAATGTTTTTCCTTTTAATGTTTTACTTAGATAAAAATGTAAAATTGAGAGATAAAATAGTATCTATATGTATATTTATTGTCCTGGCAATAAGTTTTCTTATAGATGCATTTAATGTATTATGGCACGGATTCTCTCATCCAATCGGATTTCCATATAGAAATTCATTTCTGTTCAGTTTTTTTATTTTATATATATCATATAAAAGCTTTACTAAAATCAAAGAAGTATTTTCTATTAAAAAAGCTATTGTAGCGTTGTGCATATTTGCAATTTATTCAATAATTATGATTTTGTGTAAGAACGAAACAGTGAAAATAAGACAGATTAGTATTACATTGATATTTGTAATTGCAATAATTTGTATGATTTTCGTTTATATAAAATCAAAAAAATACTTATTAATTACAACGGCAATATTTGCCATAAGCGTGCTTGAAATAAGCTATAATGCCTATATTTCAATTAATTCATATTTCCCAAATAAAGAAAATGATGCAACAATTACAATGGAAGAATATGAAAGATATTATGATGAAACAGATTCCTTATTAAATTATATAAAAAATCAGGATGATTCATTTTACAGAATTGAAAAAATGTTCAGAAGAAGTAATAATGATGCCATGATGTTTGATTACAATGGATTATCCCATTTTAGCTCCTGTGAAATAGATAAAACAAAAAGATTTATGGGAAATCTTGGTTTTAGGGATAATGATAACTGGGCATTTTACGGTGAATCCAGCACAACATTTGCTGATTGTTTAATGGGAGTAAAATACTTAATTTCTCAATATGATGAAAATCCGGGTAAATATGAAAAAATATATTCAGAAAATGACAAATATATTTATATAAATGAAAGAGCCTTGCCATTAATGTTTGGTACAAAGGACAGTATAAAAAATATTGATTTTGAAAAAGAGGATCATTTTTCATACCAAAATAAAATAGCAAGTAGCTTCACTGATAAAGAATATAATATATATGAACCTGTTGATAATATTAACGTGAATATGAATAATGTTAAAAAATCCGGTAAAGAGTATTCAAAAATTGATGAATCAAAGGAAGCTTATATAGAATATGATTTTATTGCAAAAAATGATAATTTCATATTTTTCTATATGAATGGTTCTAAAAAACAGGATGTGACTATAACCGTAAATGATATGGAAAAGCCGGCATACTTTACAACATATGGATGGAGCATTAGAGAGGTTGGATATTTTAACAGCGGTGAGAAGGTTAGAATAAAAATATATTTAAATCAGAATACAATAGAAATAGAAAGCTCAGAATTCTATTATGAAAATAATCAGGAAATAAGTAACTGGTATAATGAACGTAAAAATAATGATTTCGAATTAAATGAAATAACCTCTTCTCATTTAATCGGAAAATGTAAAACTGATGATTCAGTAGACAGATTAGTATTTACAATACCATGTGAAGATGATTGGAAAATATATATTGACGGAAATGAAGTAAAGAAGGAAGAGGTGCTTAACTGTTTAATGTCGGTAAAAATCACACCCGGTGAACATCATATTGAAATGAAATATGTTCCAAAGGGAATAATTATAGGCGTTCCGGTAAGTATTATTTCGATAATATTAACAATAATAATTATGATTACTTCCTATAAAAATAAAAGAAAAGTTGTTGAAACAGAAAATGCATGATAAGATGAATGATAACAGTGAAAGGAGGAAATTCAATTTCAATATTGGATTATACGAGAATATGGAAAATTATAAAATGTCTATTGTTGTACCCGTATATAATGAAGAAAATGGAATTGACCCATTTCTTAAAAGAACTGTAGATGTAGTTGAGGAATTAGATTGTGATTATGAAATAATATTTTGTATGGATCCGTCAACTGACAGAACCTACGACGTAATTAAGAGAAATATGGAAAGTAATCATCATATTAAGTTGATTACTATGAGTAGAAGATTTAGACAGGCAGCAGCTACAATGGCCGGTGTTCTAAATTGTACAGGTGATGTGTGTGTTGCAATTGATGTTGATTTACAGGACCCACCGGAAGTTATTATAGAACTGGTTGAGAAATGGAAAGAAGGATATGATGTTGTATATGCACAGAGAATAGACAGACAGGGAGAAACAAAGCTTAGAAAATTAGTTGATTTAACTGCATATAGGGTAATTAACTATTTATCTGATGTTGAAATTCCTGTAGATACAGCAGATTTCAGATTAATCAACAGAAGAGTTATTGAAGAAATAAGAAAAATGCCTGAAACAAATATGTTTTTCAGAGGAATGGTTTCTTATGTTGGTTTTAAACAAACTGCTGTAAGATATCACAGGGAAGCAAGAGAAGCAGATGTAAGTAAATATAATAGATTCTTTGGAGAATTTAGAATGGGATTCCATGGAATTTTCTGTTTTTCATCAAAACCATTGGAATATGTGACTTTTCTTGGATTGTTTATTACAGGATTCGGTGCATTATTATCATTAATATATGGATTTGAAAAGTGGTTACTTAAGAAAAAAGAAACTATATGTTCAGGAGTAAGTGTATTAATATGGTTAATAGGCGGCCTACAGATATTTGTATCAGGACTTCTTGGAGAATACATTACTAGAATATATGATGATGTAAAGGGAAGACAAAGATTTATTATTGATGAGTTTGATAAGAATGAGGAATAGTCTTCATCCAATTAAAAATATGTCAAGACGCATTTAAAGTAAGCAAAAATAAATACTATATATAGAAAAAAATGCACTTAAAAATGAAATATATTGTATAGAAAAAATATATAAAAAAAAATTAAAATATTTTTAAAAAAGTGCTTGACTGTAAAAATATTCCATGATATTATGTGATAGTTGTCGCTGACGAACAGCGATAAGAACCTTGAAAATTTAATAGTATAAACCAACCCTGAAAAATTTCTTACAGTATATTTTTCGGAACAAAACCTAAACAGTAGATTAGGATGGAATAAGCTAGAAAGTTTATTCTGAAAGGATAAAACTTAA
>JAZQOI010000004.1:0-49988 GCA_045627745.1 Lachnospiraceae bacterium
CTCAAAACATTCAAAATCCGCTCATTTTTCTGCAAAAAATGGCTACTTTTTCATGTTTTGGCGGGTCATAAAGGTGCATACAGCCTCTTACGTGCAAGCACGACGAGTCAGCATGACCTTTTGACCCTGGTATCATCACATTATTTTATGTGACTTTTCTATTGAAGAAATTATGTCAATTATGATATATTTTTATTGTTGCAAATCAATATATTAAGTATTCCTATATTGTGAATTAATTATGACCCGCATATAAAAGGTAATGATTTATTTCAAACAGGAATGCAAAAGTGGGAGGAAAATTTAATGAAAAAGTATTTAGCAGAGTTTATGGGTACTCTCGTCCTGGTATTCATGGGATGTGGTACAGCAATGCTTGTTGGCTGTGACAGTGACACCGGCTGTGGCTACCTGTTAACAGCACTTGCATTTGGTCTTGTAATCGTAGGAATGGCATATTGCGTAGGCAATATTTCAGGATGTCATATTAACCCGGCCGTTTCTCTTGGTGTGTTCTTAACAGGCGGCATGACACTTAAGGATTTAGGTGGATACATTGCAGCACAGTGTGTTGGAGCCATCGCAGGTTCAGGACTTCTTGTGGCAATCTTCACTTTAGGTGACGTTACAGATATGACCGGTGGATATGGCGCAAATGGTCTTGCCGGTGTTAACGGAAGCTATATCGCAGGATTACTTGTAGAGATTATTCTTACATTTATTTTTGTAATGACAATCCTTGGTGTTACTTCCAAAAAGGCAAAACATGGTTCCTTTGGAGGACTTATAATCGGTCTTACACTTACACTTGTTCATATTCTTGGTATTGGCTTAACAGGAACCTCTGTTAACCCTGCACGTAGCCTTGGTCCTGCAATCTTCTCAGCTATCTCAGGCTTTCCGGATGCTCTTATTCAGCTTTGGGTATTTATCGTTGGTCCTTTTGTAGGAGCAGCTCTTGCAGCTATTTTCTACAAATACCTTGAATACACCAACAGCCAGTCATAAAATTTTATATCAAAAGACCTTCGGTTAATCCGAAGGTCTTTTTTATTACTTAACGCATCCTATTAATTCTTTAATATCTTCTACCTTATATTTTTTCATATAATCTTCAATACCCTTAATCACTTCAAGTGTTGCATAAGGATTATGGAAATTCATGGCACCTACAGCAACGGCGCTGGCACCTGCCATAATAAACTCCAAGGCATCATCAGCAGTAGCAATTCCACCCATTCCGATAATAGGAAGCTTAACTGCATTTGCCACCTGATAAACCATTCTGACAGCAACAGGCTTTATAGCAGGTCCTGAAAGCCCGCCTGTTTTATTAGCCAAAGCAAAGGTTCGTCTATGAATATCAATCTTCATTGCTGTAATGGTATTAATAAGGGACAATGCATCTGCACCTGCTGCCTCTGCAGCCTTTGCCATTTCTGTAATATCAGTTACATTAGGTGAAAGCTTCATAATTACCGGCTGTTTGGCAACCTTCTTAATCTCAGAGGTAATCTCATATAAAGCATCAGCTTTCTGACCAAAGGCTATGGCGCCTTCCTTCACATTAGGACAGGAAACATTAATTTCCAGTAAATCTACAGGCTCATCTCCTAATCTTTCCACTACCTCAAGATAATCCTGTATACTCTTACCACACACATTGACAATTACCTTGGTATCATAATTTTTAAGAAATTTCAAATCTCTTTCTACAAATGTATCAATGCCCGGATTCTGAAGGCCGATTGCATTCATCATTCCACCATAGGTTTCTGCTACTCTGGGGGTAGGATTACCCGGCCAGGGAACATTGGCAACACCCTTTGTAGTAACTGCACCTAACTTATTTAAATCCACAAATTCATCATATTCCATTCCCGAACCAAAGGTTCCGGATGCTACAGTTACCGGATTTTTTAATTCTACTCCGGCAATATTTACGCTCATATTCATTACAGTTCTACCTCCGTTGCTAGAAATACAGGTCCGTCCTTGCATATTCGTCTGTTATTAACCTTTGAATGATCATCAACTTCCTTAGTTTTACACACACAGCCTAAACATGCGCCTACACCACAGGCCATACGTTCCTCCAGAGAAATCCAGGCCTCAATATTATTCTCCATTGCATACTGCTTTAGTCCTCTCAGCATAGGGGTAGGACCACAGGCATAAATAACATTACCTGTAACCTTCTGCTCCTTAATTGCATCAATAACATTTCCCTTAGTACCTACCGAACCATCATCTGTAGCAATTACTACCCTGCCATATTTTTCAAGTTCATCCTTAAGGAACATATTACTATCTCTGTAGCCAAGAACTATTACCTTTTCGCCCTTTAATTCCTTGGCAAGCTGAAGCATAGGAGGTATTCCGATTCCACCACCCACAAGAATTGCAGATTCATTCTTTTGCGGGAAGCCATTACCCAGAGGGCCAAGAATACTTATTGCATCTCCTGCCTTATAGGTTGCAAATTCCTTAGTTCCCTCTCCTGCAATTCTGTACACGATTCTTAAATATGTCCCATTTATCTCACATATACTTATTGGACGAGGTAAAAGCTTTGCATCATTCCCGGTGTAGACTGAAATAAACTGCCCCGGCACTGCTTCCTTGGCAATGGACGTTTCAATCCACATACTGTATATTCCTTCCGATAACATTTCCTGTTCTTTTACAATTGCTTTTTCTTTAATCTTACTCATTTCTTCCGCTGTTGACTGTAAATTCTCAACATTTCCTTTCTTCATTTGTTTCAAATACGCTTAGGCATATTTAAATTGTATATTAACATTAATCCATATATACAAGCTTACCCTTACAAATTGTATATTTTACTTTTCCCTTAAGTGTACATCCGACAAATGGTGAATTGCATGACTTTGATTTAAAATCACCAACTATCCACTCTTCGTTAGGATTAATAATAACCAAATCAGCATATGAACCTTCTTCAATTGAAGTATCAAATCCATACAGCTTAGCAGGGCCGCATACCATCCTGTCAAAAAGCTCCATAAAGCTTAAATGATTATCATTAACAAGATTGGTAATTCCAAGTGCAAGTGCTGTTTCAAGCCCTATTATTCCACTGGGCGCCTCTGTTATGGGACGTTTCTTTTCATCCTTGCTATGTGGCGCATGGTCAGTGGCTATAATATCAATTGTTCCATCCTTAAGACCTTCTATTATAGCTTGTCTGTCTTCCTCGGTTCTTAGCGGTGGATTCATTTTAGCAAGAGTTCCGTATTTTAATACCGCTTCCTCTGTTAACGTAAAATGATGAGGAGTAGCTTCAGCATGAATATTGCAGCCTTTTCTCTTAGCCTCTCTTACAATATCCACTGCTTCCTTTGTACTAATATGCTGAACATTTAATATTGCTCCCGTTTCCAGGGCCATTTCCACATCACGCTTTACGAGAGAAATCTCAGCCTGTCTGTCAGAGCCACCTATTCCAAGCTCCTTAGCGACACATCCCGCATTAACCCCGTTATTTACAATATACTTAGGATTTTCTTCATGAAGACTTATAGGCAGATTAAGCTCGTCAGCAAGAACCATTGCCTTCTTTAGTAACTCCTCGTCAAGAATAGGAATCCCGTCATCAGACAATCCTACAGCACCGTTTTCCTTAAGCTCGTAAAAATCAGTAAGCTTCTCTCCCTTAAGCCCCTTTGTTATAGTTGCAACAGAATATATATTAATATCTTCCTTTTTACCTGATTTAAGAACATAATTCAGAGTATCTACATCATCTACTGCCGGCTTAGTATTTCCCATAAGCACTACAGATGTATAACCACCCTTAGCCGCTGCAAGCGCTCCCGTATGTATATCCTCCTTATAGGTAAAGCCCGGATCACGAAAATGAACGTGAACATCTATCAATCCCGGCGCTGCAATTAGACCTGTTCCATCAATGATGCAGTTTATTTCATCCACGTCTACCGCTTCATCAGGCGAGTAAATCTTATCTATAGTCTTATCTTTTATTATGATGTTAACTGTATCGTCAAAATTCCTATACGGTTCAATAAAACGGACATTTTTTATCAAAATACCATCACTCATACATTTTTGCTCCTTAGAAAGATTAGTGTATTAATCTAATTATAAATAAAAATACACCCTTTCTCAACCTGTGAAATTATGAATAAAAAATAAAGACCCGGTCCATACCTTAAGTAAAGATAACAAACCAGGTCTTTATATACTATTGAATATTAATAAGGCATTGCTTTTTCTTCGCCGTTAACAACTCTAAGACCGCCCTGAGCCAATGCAAGAAGCTCATCCTCACCGGGATAAACAGTGAAAGGAGCAATCCATCCACAACGCTCTTTAATCTTAGCTACAACTGTCTTATCATAAGCTATACCACCGGTAACGATAATCTGGTCAACCTTGCCATCCAGAACACATGCCATAGCACCAATATTCTTAGACATCTGAAGGATAAATGCCTCACGTACTTCATCAGCATGCTTATCGCCTTCATTAACCATCTTCTCAACATCACGCATATCATTAGTACCACAATATGCATTGAAACCGCCATTACCAACTAACTTCTTGTATACTTCCTTCTCTGTATACTTTCCTGAGAAACACATCTTAACAAGATCACCTACAGGAACAGCACCTGCTCTCTCAGGTGAGAAAGCACCATCACCATCAAGTGCATTGAAAATATCAATAATCTTTCCATTCTTGTGTGGTCCAACAGAAACACCACCACCCATATGAACAACAATTAAGTTAAGCTCTTCGTATGGCTTACCTATTTCCTTCGCATAGCGCTTAGCTACTGCCTTCTGATTAAGGGCATGGAAAATTGACTTTCTGGGAAGCTCAGGAACACCTGAATATCTTGCAATAGGCATCATCTCATCAACAACTACAGGGTCAACAATAAATGATGGAACTCCGATTGAATCAGCAATTTCTCTTGCAAGAATACCGCCAAGGTTAGAAGCATGCTGTCCTGATACACCAACCTTAAGATCGGCAAGTAATGAATCAGTTACTTCATAGGTACCACCGGGAATAGGCTTAAGCATACCACCTCTACCTACAACAAAGTCAAGAGATGAAACGTCAAAATTCTTAGATTTAAGGAAATTCATAATAATATCCTTACGAAAATCCTTCTGATCAACTATTGAAGCATAGCTTGAAATTTCTTCTGTAGAATGACGAAGTGTTTCGTCAAATAGTAAATTCTCGTCCTCAAATACACCAATCTTGGTAGATGTAGAACCGGGATTAATAATAAGACTCTTCTTACCCATTGATAAATCCTCCTGTTGTCGTAAATATTCTAATTAGTTATTCTTCTTAGCCATCTGGTCAGCAACAATTGCAGCAATCGCAATTGAATTAACCTTTGTCTCAAAAGAATCTGAACGTGATGTAAGAACTACAGGAGCCTTAGTACCTGTTAAGATACAGCCCTTCTTACTATCAACCATGTGAACCCATGTCTTATATACAAGATTACCTGCCTGAATATCAGGGAATACAAGAATATCTGCATCACCGGCAACCTTTCTGTCAAGGGCACCCTTTTCTTCTGCAGCTTCCTTGTAAAGAGCAATATCCATTGAAAGAGGTCCATCAACAACACAACCTGTAATTTCACCATTATCATTCATCTTAGACAATGCATCAGCATCAACAGTTGCAGGCATCTTAGGATTAACTGTCTCAACAGCAGCCATAACAGCAACCTTAGGATTCTCAACACCACATGCATTTGCAACTTCTACTGTATAATCAATCATACACTTTTTCTCTTCAAGTGTAGGATAAGGAATAAATGCAACGTCTGTTAAGAACATAAGCTTATCAAATCCTGCAACATCAAATACAGCTACATGTGAAAGAGGTCTGCCTGTACGAAGACCAACTTCCTTGTTAAGAACGCTCTTAAGGAATGTTCCTGTCTGAAGAATACCCTTCATATACATATCAGCTTCGCCATCATGAACAAGCTTAACTGCTGCAAGTGATGCTTCAATATCATCCTTAACATCAACTACTTCAAACTCATCAAGATTCATACCGATTTCATCAGCGATTGTCTTAATCTTGTCAGCATCACCAACAAGAATAGCATCTGCAATATTTCTCTCTTTTGCAGCCTTGATAGCCTCAAGAACAGGCTTATCCTGTGCAACGGAAACAGCAACCTTCTTTTTACTGCATTCAGATAATTTCTTCATTAACTCATCAAAATTCTTAGCCATGATAAACTCCTTTATTTAATCCTGCGAGCCGGATAATTAAGACTCGTTCATAATTTAAAAACGCAACACCCCCATACTACCATCTTTAGAAAAAATTATCAAGTCGGCAGTATGGGGGGTGTAATTTATTTATTCCAAAATCCCTTCTTTTTCTTCTCAGATGCGCTATTTGCACCTGCTCCGTCAGTGGCATGAAGAGAGTTATCTGTTTTTTCATCAAACTGTCTTAACAGATCCTTAGCCTCCTGACTAAGATGATCCGGCACCTGAACCACAAGGGTAACATAGTGGTCACCTCTTATTTGTTTATTTCTAAGAGAAGGAATACCCTTGCCTCTCAAACGAATCTTGGTATCTGTAGGTGTTCCCGGTTTAACCTCGTATGTAACCTTACCATCAACAGTATCTATAAAAATCTCGCCTCCAAGGGCTGCAACAGCAAATGAAATAGGCACTGTAGAGAACACATTCATGTCCTGTCTCTGGAAAATAGCATGTCTTTGTACAGAAACCTGAACCAGCAAATCTCCTCTTGAACCACCATTAACACCCGGCTCACCCTTTTCACGGATTCTTACACTCTGTCCATCATCAATACCTGCCGGTATAGAAACCTGAATCTTTTTCCTATTGGATATATAACCTGAGCCATGACAATCAGGACACTTCTCCTTAACAACTTTACCTGTTCCATGACAGTCAGGACAGCTCTGAACATTTCTAACCATTCCAAACAGAGACTGTGAGGTATAAACCACCTGACCCTTACCGCCACACTTAGAACATGTTTCAGGAGATGTTCCCGGCTTAGCACCTGTTCCATTACATGTACCACAGGGATCCTTAAGTGATAATTCAATTTCCTTGTCAACACCTGTAACGGCTTCTTCAAATGATATTTTGACACTGGTACGAACATTGGCACCCTTCATTGGACCATTGCTGTTTGCACTTCTTGATCTTCCACCGCCAAACAAATCTCCGAATATATCTCCAAATATATCTCCAAAATCGGCACTGTTAAAATCAAATCCGCCAAAGCCACCGCCACCGCCGGCTCCACCTGAAAATGCGGCATGTCCAAATTGGTCATACTGTCTCTTCTTATCAGGATCGGACAAAACAGCATAAGCTTCACTGGCTTCCTTAAATTTCTTCTCAGCCTCAGCATCTCCCGGATTCATATCGGGATGATATTTTTTGGCAAGAGCTCTGTATGCTTTTTTAATAGTTGCATCATCTGCGCTCTTATCAACGCCTAAGACTTCATAATAATCTCTTTTTGATTCTGCCATAACTAACCACCTTACTGTATATGGGACTAATCTTAAACAACTAAACCGATTGTTACAATTCAGTCCTAAACAAATTAAGTATTCCTAGGAGTAACCCCTAATTACAGAATAGGACACGTAACGAGCATTTCTGTTCGTCACGTGTCTTTCTGTAATTAATATATGAAACCTAATCTAAATTACACTTCTTTATAATCGCCATCAACAACATCATCACCAAAGCCTGCATCAGAAGCTGACCCCATATCAGGACCTGCCTGTCCGCCCATATTCATATCAGGGCCTGCACCTGCCTGCTGTGCCTGAACATTCTCATACATCTTCTCAAATAACTTCTGTGAAGCTGTCATTGCCTTCTCCTGAGCTGCCTTAAGTTCAACAACCTGATCCTCAGTCATTGTTTCAGGATCACACTTAGCAACTAATTCCTTAAGGTTTGCAAGCTCTGCCTCAACAGCAGTCTTATCATTAGCATCAAGCTTATCACCAACCTCTTCGATTGCCTTTTCAGTCTGGAATACGAAAGAGTCTGCGTCATTCTTAGCATCAATTGCTTCCTTACGCTTCTTATCCTGTGCTTCGTACTCTGCTGCTTCCTTAACTGCCTTATCTATTTCATCATCCGACATATTAGAACCGGAGGTAATAGTTATATGCTGTTCCTTACCTGTTCCAAGATCCTTAGCAGATACATTAACAATACCGTTTGCATCAATATCGAAGGTAACTTCAATCTGAGGCATTCCACGACGTGCAGGAGGGATACCGTCAAGACGGAACTGACCAAGTGATTTATTATCTCTTGCGAACTGTCTCTCACCCTGTACTACATTAATATCAACAGCGGTCTGGTTGTCAGCAGCAGTTGAGAAAATCTGACTCTTCTTTGTAGGAATTGTTGTATTTCTCTCAATAAGTCTTGTAGCAACACCACCCATTGTTTCAATAGAAAGTGAAAGTGGAGTAACATCAAGAAGAAGGATTTCACCTGCACCTGCATCGCCGGCAAGCTTACCACCCTGAATTGATGCACCAAGAGCAACACACTCATCAGGATTAAGAGTCTTAGAAGGCTCCTTACCTGTAAGCTGTTTAACCTTATCCTGTACAGCAGGAATACGTGTTGAACCACCAACAAGAAGAACCTGACCTAACTCAGATGCTGTAATACCTGCATCCTTAAGAGCGTTCTGAACCGGAACTGCTGTAGCTTCAACAAGATCATGTGTAAGCTCATCGAACTTAGCACGCGTTAAATTCATATCAAAATGCTTAGGGCCATCTGCTGTAGCTGTAATGAAAGGAAGATTGATATTTGTAGTTGTAGCTGATGATAATTCCTTCTTAGCCTTCTCAGCAGCTTCCTTAAGTCTCTGAAGTGCCATCTTATCATTTGACAAATCAACACCCTCAGTATTCTTGAACTCAGCAAGCATATAATCGGTAATCTTCTGGTCAAAGTCATCACCACCAAGTCTGTTATTACCATTGGTAGCAAGAACCTCAATTACACCTTCACCAATCTCGATAATAGATACATCAAATGTACCACCACCAAGGTCGTAAACCATTATCTTCTGTTCCTTCTCATTATCAAGACCGTAAGCAAGTGCTGCTGCTGTAGGCTCGTTAATAATACGCTTAACATCAAGACCGGCAATCTTTCCTGCATCCTTTGTAGCCTGACGCTGTGAATCATTGAAATATGCAGGAACAGTAATTACTGCTTCTGTAACCTTTTCTCCAAGATAGCTCTCTGCATCAGCCTTAAGCTTCTGAAGAATCATTGCAGAAATCTCCTGTGGTGAATACTTCTTGTCATCAATTGCTCTCTTATAATCAGAACCCATTTCTCTCTTAATTGAAGAAATAGTCTTGTCAGCATTAGTAACTGCCTGACGCTTAGCAGGTTCACCAACAAGTCTCTCACCTGTCTTGGTAAATGCTACAACTGAAGGTGTAGTACGAGCGCCTTCTGTGTTAGAAATAACAGTAGGCTTTCCACCTTCCATAACTGCTACACAACTGTTAGTTGTTCCTAAATCGATTCCTATGATTTTTCCCATCGTTATATCCTCCTATGAATATATTATTATTTACATATATTATCTCAACGCATTCATGCGTCTTAACCATTACTGAACTACTGCTACCATACTGTGTCTTACAACAGTATCACGATACATATAACCCTTCTGAAGCTCCTGTGCTACGATTCCTGTTTCATATTCCTCGCTCTCCACCTGCATAACTGCATTATGGAAATTAGGGTCAAATTCTGTACCAACTGCTTCTATTGGCTTAACACCAATACTGTCAAGCTCTGTCATTAGCTGCTTGTAAATCATTCTCATTCCCTCTGCGAATCCTGAATCCTTCTCCTCCTCAGGAACGGAATCAAGACCACGTTCGAAATTATCTATTACAGGAAGAATCTTCTCCACTACTGACTTGGCCCCCATCTCGAACTGCTGGCTCTTCTCCTTCTGTGATCTGTTACGGAAATTCTCGAACTCAGCAAGCTGACGCTTCACCTGATCTGTAAGAGCTTCTATCTGTTCATCCTTTTTGTCTTTCTTCTTCTTGAATATTTTCTTCTTATCAGCCTTGGACCCATCAGCCTCTTCTGTATCCTCTACTGCTTCAGCTTCTTTTGAATCCTGTGAAGTCTCTTCTTGAACTTCCTCATCTGCCTCATTAGCTTCTACAGCTTCTTCATTTACATCCTTAATCTCATCTTCATTTTCAACTACATTTTCATTCTTTAAATCCTGCTCTGCCAATTCAATAATGCTCCTTCCATTTCCTATCTATTATGATTCATTATAACTACTTTCTTTTTTCTTTTTGCCATTCTTTTTATATAGAACATCAAGCTGACTGGTTAATGACTTAAGCGTACCAACTACCTTATCATAATCCATTCGTTTCGGACCTATTATTCCAATGGTTCCCTGCATTCCTTCCTCAAGCTCATAGGTAGCTGTTACAACACTGCAATCCTTCATATTCTGAACAGGAGATTCCTCTCCTATATATATCTGAATACCTTTGCTATCCGGATTAGCAAGAGTTTCGTTAACAATATCCGTTAACTGCTTCTTCTCTTCAAAGGCTGTAATTATTTCACTGGCCTTCTCATGATCGCTAAGCTCCGGATATTTGAAAATATTATTAGCACCGCTGGTATAAATCTCTAAATCATTATCAGCATTAATTGCTTCAGCAACAGCATCAATAACATTGCTTATAACATCGGAATGAATGCCTGCCTGTTCCTTCATCTTCTGAATCGTACCAAGCGTAATTTCTTCTATTGATAAACCGTTAAGGTTGGTGTTTAGCAGAATATTAAGCTTAAGTAATGTATCATCATCAAGGAACTGTTCAACATCAATAATCTGATTCTTAATGATATTTCCCTCAACAACAATTACTGCAACAATCTGTTCCTCACCCATTCTTGATAGCTGAATGAATTTTAACTTATTGTGATGATACTGTGGCGCAGAAATCATAGCCGCGTAATTGGTATTTACTGAAAGAGATCTTGCAATCTGCTTAAGCACCTGCTCCATCTTATCTGCTTTTTCAATAAGAATCTCCTTCATTTCATCAACCTCACGTTCCTTATCAGCCATAAGCTGATCAACGTAAAATCGATATCCTTTATCTGAAGGAATACGTCCGGCTGAGGTATGGGGCTGCATAATGTAGCCAAGCTCCTCTAAATCAGACATCTCGTTACGGATGGTTGCCGAACTAAGATTCAAATCAGTATATTTAGAAATTGTACGGGACCCAACAGGCTCGCCGGTTTCTAAATAAGTCTTAATTATCGCATACAGAATCTTCTTCTGTCTATCACTTAGTTCCACGACTCCACATCCTTCCTTATGTTTTTGTTTTGTTAGCACTCGACTTTAAGGAGTGCTAACATCTATAGATAAAATACCACTAGATAATTCCAATGTCAAATACTATTTTTTATTTTTTGAAAAAGAAAAGCAGCCAGATTAGAAATCTGACTGCCTTAAAATATTCACAATTCAGTTATTATGCCTCAAAGCTACCTGCAAAATCATTCACAACGTAGTATACCATCTTCTCAGCAACATTAACGTAAACCTTTACATCCTTAGCTTCGTCATTCTTACCTGCTGCCTTGTAAGCTTCCTTAGCACGCTCGATAAGACCTGCTAATTCAACCTCTCTGTCATCAAACTGAACAAATACAACTTCCTTTGTCTCTGCTTTCTTAGCTGCTGTCTTAGTTGTAGCAGGCTTCTTAGCTGTTGTAGCTGCCTTCTTAACCGGAGCTGCCTTCTTAACTGTTTCAACCTTCTTGTCTTCAGCCTTCTTAGCAACAGCTACAGGCTTCTTTACTTCTGCCATGATAAATCTCCTTTCATAAAAACAACCCTCAAATACCCATTGGTATTTGTATTTTTAATAATTATTACATATTAAAAATGTCACTTTATTAAAAAACTTACGTGAAACACTATAAATTATTTTTTTTGAAATGTCAAACATAACTTAAATATTATTAAAAAAGTTTATAAAATACTCATTTTTAGGCCTAAAAACTACCCGAGAATTGAAAATCCAAGGCTTTTTCCATCATTAACAAACATCTGAACAGTTTCAAGTGATAACTGTGTAAGATCCTTGCCAAGATTAGGAAGCTTTGCAAGAATATTATTTGTTACTGTAATAATATCTGTTCCACACTGGTCTGCCTGAATAACATTATATAATTCACGACAGCTTGCCCATAAGGACAATGTGCCCGGCTTTTCCTTACATATCTTGGTAACTTCCTTCATAACAGGCACAGCATCAACACCTGTATCAAGTATTCTTCCTGCAAAAACAGATACAATATTCTGTGTTCCGTCTTCAAAGGCATCAACCACAGAGCGAACCTGTTCAAGTGTAAGAATTGCTGTAACATTCAACTTAAGTCCCTGCTTTGAAAGCTTGGAAATAAGAGGAATACTTGATTCACCCTTAGAATTGGTTACCGGAATTTTTACATAAACATTATCAGAAAGGGCTGATATAACTAAAGCTTCCTTTTCCATTGTTTCAAAATCATCAGCAAATACCTCCAGTGATAACGGAAGATCGGGAATAGCCTTAAGAGCTTCCTTTGCAAAGCTTATGTAATCCTTAACGCCTGCCTTTTTCATAAGGGTAGGATTAGTAGTAAATCCCTTAACATAGCCCCTTGCGTATTCTTCCTTCATTCCTTCGATATCTGCACCATCTGCATAGACTGTTACCTTCAAATCTTCAAATTTCATTTTCTGACTCCTTTTCTATTCTCATAATAATGACTACCATAAGTAATTATTCATTAATAGCATTTACAAGCAAATGCCATACTACCCCCTGCCAGCCTTCGGCATGTGGAGTAATTCTCTTATCTGCAACTACCGGAATAAGAACACAGGCATCTGATACCTGTTTAGAATATCCACCGGTTCTTGATACAATTGAAATAATACTGCTGCCCTTTTCTTTTCCAAGCTTAAGAGCATTTACAATATTAAGTGAGGTTGTTTCGGAACCACCTCCAACAGAGA
Source organism: Lachnospiraceae bacterium (assembly GCA_045627745.1). Taxonomy (GTDB): domain Bacteria; phylum Bacillota; class Clostridia; order Lachnospirales; family Lachnospiraceae; genus UBA2868. The sequence continues at coordinate 13,147 of JAZQOI010000004.1, forward strand.
ATACCATAATACAGTCCTTTTCATTGATTTTGGAAATCTTAAGCCACTCAGTAAAGGTTGTTTCCCAGCCCTCGTCATTTGTTCTTGCTGTAAGCTCAGATACATTATCTGTAGGCGCATAGGTCTCAATTCCGCCTATTTTTCTAAAATCATTAACTGCATGTGATGCATTGGCAGCGCTTCCGCCCACGCCAAGAATAAATAAGCGACCACCGTCATTTCTTACCTTCTTTAAAATATCAATAGCCTTTGCAATTTCCTCTCTTGGGATTGTATTAACAATCTCCATTGTTTCTTCTAAATACTTGTCAATATATGCTGTACTCATTTTAACTCCTTCCTTGTTATATATTAGCTTCACCTGCAATAATATCTGCAGCCTTATCTATATCTCTTGCAATATAATCCGGTGATATTTCACACAGCTTCTTACAGGCATCACATTTTAAATCCCCAATAAATATTGTTTTTACACCTGCCTGCTGCCCTGCTAAAACATCCGTATGAGAATCTCCCACCATATACGAATTCTCATAATCAATATTATAGATATCCTTTGGCTTCAAAATCAATCCCGGTAAGGGTTTTCTGCAATTACATTTTTTTATTAAAAATGCTTCCCTTGTTTCAGGCAGTGCCTTAGGATAGTGTGCACACATAAAAACATTATCTATCTTTATTCCATGACTTTTCATATCATCCACAAAGGATGTATTTATATCATACAGAGTCTTTAATTTACTCTTACCCTTGGCAGCACCCGGCTGATTAGTAACAATAAATATGTAATAATCCAAATCATTAATCTTTTTAAGCGCCTCATAAACTCCGGGCAAAAGCTTAAACTGCTCCGGCTTTTGAGGTGAGTCCATCTGCTCTGCATCCTCATTGAATACAATCTCGTTAATAACTCCATCTCTATCAAGGAATACAGCAGGATGGGCTGTATTAAAGCGATGGTTTACATAATCCTTAAACTCAGCCAATGACTCAGGAGAACCAATCTCATAGAATCTGTTCATTACAATATGTGCTGCTATTTTCTTTTCAAGACTTAATCTGTTCTGAATTATAGCTATATCAAATTTATAATTCTCTTCATATTCTGCAAACAGTGACTTTTCATATACGCACACACCATAATCAATATAATTCATTTCCGGTGTAACCTTAAGCTTATCATATAGAAGAATCTCATTACCATCCATCACCACATTGCTCTTGTCGAAACAATTGTCATTCTTAAGGACAGTCATTAAGGCACGCATTCCCCGTGACTTTCCTTCAAAATAACGGTAGAGAGTCTCTTCATAATCAATATCCATAAAGGAATCACCATACATAAGAAGAAAATCATCCTCTAAATAATCATAGGCACGCCTCACAGCACCGCCTGTTCCAAGAAGCTTCTCTCCATCGTAGCAATACTTAATATTAATTCCCCGGCTGCTTCCGTCACCGTAGTATTCCTCTATCATTTCAGCTCTGTAGCCAATAAGAAACAGAAACTTTCTAAAACCATGATGAATAAGCAATGATAAAGAATAATCAAAAAACGGTTTGCCACATACATCTACAAGAGGCTTAGGACACTCCTTTGTATATTCCTTAAGTCTGGTACCAAGACCACCCATAAGTACCACAACCTGCATATCCTTTGGTTCTATCATAATATCTTGGATCCTTCCATTTCGAAACGGAATCTAACTTCCTCCATACCGGTAACCTTCATTGCTTCTCTTAAGCGTCTCTTATCATCACAATAAAACATAAGAAAGCCGCCGCCACCGGCACCAATCATCTTACCACCCTTAGCGCCGTTCTTAAGTGCTAATTCATACCACTCATCAATCTGTGGATTACTCATTCCACCGGAACGCTTCTTCTTATACTGCCAATGTACATTCATAATATCGGCAAATTCATCAAGGTCGCCCTTTTCAAAGGCTGCTCTACTCTGATATCCTAAATCCTTAACAAAATCAAGATTCTTAAGCATATCAGAATTTTTATCCTTACTCTTATCATCCTGTTCCTTGAGAATACTTCCGGCAGAACGTGAAAACCCGGTAAAATACAAAATAAGGTTATCCTCAAGATTGTATAAGGTTTCCTTGCTAATATTTAACGGATCTACCCATACATAACCATCCTTATGAAAATTCATACAGGTAATCCCACCATAGGCAGCAATGTACTGATCCTGCTTACCAATAGGCTCCTTAAGGCGATTCATCTCAATCTCGCAGGCCTCCTCAGCAAGTGTTCGTGTGCTTACAATATTACCCTGCATTGTGTGAAGCGCACGTAAAAGTGCAGTTGTAAAGCTTGAGGATGAACCAAGTCCTGTTCCTGCAGGTATATCAGCCATAGAACATATTTCAATATGGTTATTCTCCCAGTTAAGCATTTTAAGTGCTTCACGAATAATAGGATGTTGAATATCATCAATCTCATCAACATGTTCAAACTTGGAATATTTAAGAAAATAACCTTTATCAAAGGTCTCATGTAATGTTATGTAAACATATTTGTCAATGGCAGCAGATATTAAAAATCCCTCTCTCTGTTGATAATAGGAAGGTAAATCTGTTCCACCACCTCCAAGTGATATTCTAAGTGGACTTCTTGCAACAATCATATTTTACTCCTTTATTATTATATATTTAATTAGCAACTAAATTGCCTATGCGCCTGTGTATATAAAAAAACTCATCTGACTTAATTAGAAAATCAGATGAGGATAGTGAACCAAATAAATCCAACCACCATTTGCCATCCTTTTCTCTTCTGCAAATATGATTTGATAAGTTATTTTATATTTTTGAATCCTTCATTCAGACTCAACATCAATCCCTTTCTCTTCCTAATGTATATCTAAATGAATTCTTATCTTAAATCTTTTCTATTTTACCACACTTTTATCATGTTCGCCAAGAGCTTCTTCAACCTTGCTCTTAAATAGTATAGCATCTCTTGCATACTCCTGACTGTGTTCAAGGCATCCTATTAACATCTCAACCTTAAGCTTATTGCTGTTAACAATACCCTCAAAGAGCTTTTCATCGGAAAGCTTCTCACATAGTCTTTCCTCAACAAGACGAGAACCCTCTCTGTCACAGGTAAGTATGACTCCAAACTCACCCTTGTTATCAATTGCATACACCTTATCCTCTAAACGAACAGTATCCGTAATGACTTTGGATAATCTAACAATAACCTCTTCAAGCTGCTTCTTCTTAAGTACCTTCTTAAGTTCCTTATAGTACTTGGGTTTAAGAATCATCAGACATATATGCTTATCATTCCTCTCTGCATAAGAAATCTGTGTCTGAATATCCATATACATACTTCTTAAATTATACAGACCTGTTAACTCGTCTATCATAACCAACTCATTAATCTGGTCCTTCATAATAGCATTCTGCCGCTCTAAATCCTTCTGGGAATTCAGAAGAAGTATATATCCAAAGGCCACAAGTCCGGGAATAATAATCCACACATAAAGAATTGCATTTGCAGTCTGATTTCCTGACATTCCCGTATAAAACCTGTATCCGATATATGCAATTGTCTGAACCGCCGCCAAAATCACAGCAGCCGAAGCAACTCTAAAGGCCGCAAGTATTGCAACAGCACACACTACTATGAGCATCAGTATGTTTTCCTTGTAAAATTCAGAATCACTGATACCCATAATTACTCCGGCAAGGAATAATGCACACATAATAATAATGGTTCCCAAATCGTGCAAGGTCTTGCCTGTATATTTCTCACTTTTAATCTCGAAATTAAACATACCTATCCTCTCATTGATTACCCAAACGTTTCTCGATTATATACCTGGGTCGTTCCTTAACCTCTATATATATTTTACCTATATACTGTCCCACAATGCCAATGGAAAACAGAATCATTCCTCCAATGAACCACACTGACAGAATAAGAGAAGTCCATCCGCTTACAACATTATCGGTGGAATAGGATATTAATGCATAAATAGCTGCAACAATGGCTAACAGTACCATAAACAACCCTGTTCCCATAATAAAGTTCATAGGCTTGATACTAAATGAAGTAATACCGTCAAAGGCAAAGGAAATCATTTTCTTAAGTGGATACTTGGACTCACCTGCCATTCTCTCCTTGCGTTCATAATATACAGAATCTGTATTGTATCCAATAAGTGGGACAATTCCTCTAAGAAACAAATTACGTTCCTTATAGCCTGACAGTGCGTCAAGTGCCCTGCTGCTCATCAACCTAAAGTCAGCATGATTATACACACTTTTTGCTCCCATTAAATTCATAACACGATAGAAGCCCTGAGCAGTGAAACGCTTAAAGAAAGTATCCTTTTTCCTTGCACTGCGTACACCATAAACAATATCACAACCGGCTTTATACTTGCTGACCATTTCCTCAATAACGTTAATATCATCCTGTAAATCAGCATCGATACTTACCGCAGCGTCAATCTCATCCCTAACAGTCATTAGTCCTGCAAGCAATGCATTCTGATGACCAACATTTCCGGCAAGCTTCAAACCCTGTATATATTTACTATCATTTGATGCCTCTTCAATAAGCTTCCATGTATTGTCTCTGCTACCATCATCAACATATAATACAAAGCTGTCAGAGGATACGATTCCCTTTGATACATACTGTTCAAGTAACTTACTAAGCTGCTTGGTAGTATCTGGAAGTACAGGCTCCTCATTGTAACATGGCACAACAATTGCTAATCTCATAACTTATCTCCAAATGATTTCAAATTGCTTACTGACTTGAAATCATCAATATAGCTTGAAAATATATTTTCAAACCTATTCTCTCTTAAATCTCATTCCATTTAGGATTATATATTCTGTTAGAGTATATCATATCCCCTTATTATTTTCCAGTAACATGATTAGGTTGCAAAAATACCATCGCAAAGGAATTACAAATCCATTTTTGTTCTGTTACAGGTCAAGGTCTGAACAGTAACAATAGCTATCCTATACATTGCTTTAAAGGATAATGGTTCAATAAACAAAATGCTCTTTCATTATCACAGTAATGAAAGAGCATAAGTTGCCGGCCAGGTACTTACTACCACGGCCCTAAAAACAAGAGTAAAAATACTCCTAAACAGGGAGGATGCCGGGGGACTCTGTCACCCGGCACATATATGAAAAGTAAACGATTCGTTTGTCTTATCAACTCTGAATATAATTATATTTTCCAGAAATGTATAAACTTTGATACCGCAATTAACTTATTTTAAATGAAATATGAACATTCTATTAATAGAAATGAGCCCCGTCAAAAACAGGGCTCAGCTTCAAATACACTTCGACATATTTTGCCATAATATACCAAAGAATTATATCATATAAAGAATATCCATCTTAAGTCATTGTTAGCATTTCTCAGGCTCCGGATAATCCGTACCAAAGGTATCTACAGTAATAGACTTAATGCGCTGTGGAACAATAGGCGCATCCTGATAATTAGTATCACATTCCGCAATAGAATTAACCACGTCCATACCCTCAGTTATTTTACCAAAAGCAGCATATTCTCCATCAAGATGCGGAGCATCCTTATGCATAATAAAAAACTGTGAGCCGGCGGAATCGGGGTTAAATGCTCTCGCCATAGACAATACACCGGCAGTATGAATCAAATCATTTTTAAAACCATTATGAGAGAACTCACCCTTAATAGAATAACCTGGGCCTCCCATTCCGTTTCCATCAGGGCATCCTCCCTGAATCATAAATCCTTCAATTACTCTATGAAAAATCAATCCATCATAGAAACCCTTTTTAACAAGACTGATAAAATTATTAACAGTATTTGGAGCAACCTCAGGATATAGCTCAGCCTTCATAACTGCACCTGACTCCATTGTAATTGTAATAACCGGATTAGCCATATTTCCTCCTAATTTTTCCCACTAAGATAATTATTGATTCCCTCTAATGCAGCATCCTCATCCTTACCGTCAGCAGAAACTGTTACAGTATCTCCTGCAGAAAGAATCAAAGTCATCATTCCCATAATACTCTTCGCATTAACCTTCTTGTCGCCTGTTTCAATATATATTGTACTGTCATACTGACTGGCAACCTGAACAAGCATTGCAATTGGTCTGGCTTCAAGACCATTCTTTAGTTGAATTTGAACTGACTGTTTTTTCATAATTTCTCCTCTCTTCAATTCATATCTGTTCTTGTAACATATTATCGTTACTGTTCAGTCCCTAACCAGTAACGAAGCAAAATAGTAACTAATTATTAACCTTATCAGCTATCTCTGCCAGTTTTCTTAATCTATGATTAACACCTGACTTTCCTATAGGTGGTGTGCATAACTCACCCAGCTCTTTAAGTGAAACATCAGGATAAGCAAGTCGTAATTCGGCAACCTGTTTAATTCCATCGGACAGGGTCTTATATTCAGGCATTGTCATTACCTTCTTAATATCCTCTGTCTGCTTAACAGCAGCATTAACTGTCTTGGTAATATTGGCAGTTTCACAATTCACACGACGATTCAGGGAATTTCTCATATCCTTAAGAATCCGTGAATTTTCATAATCCATAAGAGCAACGGGAGCCTCCATAACATTAAGAGCCTCTACAATCATTGAACCTTCCTTCAAATACACGACTCTGGTTTTCTTACGAATAATCTCCTTGCCTTCAATATTAAAGCTTAGTAACAGATTAATCAAAGTCAATGACAGTTCTTCCCTATGACATGCAATCTCGAAATGATATGACTTGTCGGGATCTGATACAGAACCGGCGGCCATAAACGCACCTCTTAAGAATGCTCTTTTACAACATGATTTCTGAAGAATCATATCGCTAAGCAACGCCTGCCTTATCATTCTTACAGTCTGTTCTTCTTCTATATTAAACACATAAGCACTGCCATTTTTGTATATACTCTCATCAATGTCAACACATCTATCTATATTAAATGTTTTCCTTAGCAATGTAAAGCACTTTCTAACTACTATTACATTCTCTGACCTGAATGTAATAACGGATTCATCGGACAAATCGTTACCGCTAAAGAAAAACAATGCTGATAGTTCTGCAAGCTGGCAGTGTCGCGAAGAACTAATTCGCTTATTAAGTTCCTCTTTCACAACCTGTGAATATGACAAATTATTCCCTAGCCTTTCTCTTTGCATCCTTATCAATATCACGATGCTCTATCTTAAATCCATAATCTTTATATTTCACCATTCTCTCATAAATAGCATTAGCCAGTGTAACACTTCTATGTTTACCGCCTGTACATCCTATGGCAACAACCAACTGATTTTTACCTTCAAGAATATAATTAGGAAGAAGGAATGTAATCATATCCTCAAGCTTATTTAAAAAGTCATGCGCTTCCTTAAAGGAGAGAACATAATCGCTTACCTCCTTATCATTTCCATTCTTTAACTTAAGCTCATCAAAATAATAAGGATTCGGTAAAAATCGCACATCAAAAACAAGATCTGCATCAATGGGGATTCCATATTTAAACCCAAAGGATACAACAGTAACAAAGAGATTCTTGTAATTCTGATTAGCCACAAAAATCTTATCCATAGCCGATTTAAGCTCTCTTGTAAGCATCTGACTTGTATCAAATATATAGTCAGCTTCCTTTTTTATTGTGGAAAGAGCTTCTCTTTCTCTCTGGATTCCATAATCCACGCGTTCATGTCCCGCAAGAGGATGTGTTCTTCGTGTTTCTTTATATCTTTTTATAAGAATATCATCACTGGATTCTAAGAATAAAACCTCTATACTCAATCCATTATCCTTAAGCTGTCTAAGTAATTCTCCCATATCTTCAAAGGATTGGCCTGTTCGCACGTCTACTCCGAGCGCAACTCTCTCATACTCACTATCAGACATAGAAACAAGCTCGACAAATTTGCCAATAAGCTGAACGGGTAGATTATCCACACAATAATATCCGCTATCTTCAAGAAAATTAAGTGCTGTACTTTTACCAGCTCCGGACATACCGGTTACAAATACTATTCTCATTTCTCCCACCCCTATTAATTATCTTATATCTAATAGAAAACTGTTCGACAGCAGAACCATCGAACAGTTATTGATTATTTCCATCCTAAGAAACAAATCTCAGGCTCTAATCTAATATGATATCTGTCAAATACCTTCTTCTGAACATCCATAGTAACGCGAAGAATATCAGTCGCAGTAGCATGCCCCTTGTTAATTATAAAACCACAATGTTTCTCGGATACCTGAGCACCACCGATTGTATACCCCTTAAGTCCTGTATCCTCGATAAGCTTTCCTGCATAATGTCCCTCAGGTCTCTTAAAGGTGGAACCTGCACTTGCATATTCCAAGGGTTGTTTTGCAACTCTTTGTTCCTTAAGTTCTTCCATACGCTTCTGAATAATAGCACCATCTCCATTCATAAGCTCCATCTCAACCTCAAGAACAATAAATGGCTGTTCCTTGACCAGACTGTGCCTATATGAAAATTTCATTTCACTGGAAGCATATTCACATTTTTCCAATGTGCGAAGATTAAGCATTCTTACAAGTCTTACAACCTTAACCATTTCTGCCCCGTAAGCCCCGGCGTTCATTGTAATAGCTCCACCAATCGCTCCGGGAATACCTGATGCAAATTCAAGTCCCGATAAATTATGTCTGCAGGCCTCATTGGCTACCTTTACAACAAGGGCTCCTGCCTGAGCTGTAATATTATTTCCAAAAACAGTTATTTCATTATAATTTCTAAGAAGCTGAATTACTGCACCTCTGTACCCCTTATCAGACACAAGAAGATTGGTTCCATTACCCATAATGAAATATTTTTCCTTCTCACGTCTTAAAACCTTAATACAGGCAATCAGTTCAGAATCAGTATGAGGAGTTAAGAAACAATCAGCCGGACCACCTACCTTGAAGGAGGTATGTCTTGACATAGGTTCATCAACCCTAACATCTTTATCCCCTATAATCGACCTAAGCTCACTAATAGTACTATCTTTCACTTATCTTTCTCCCACAACATTTTATCCAAGTACAAGCTTAGCTGCACCATAAATACCTGCATCATTACCTAATTCAGCAAGCTTAAAATCAACACCTCTGCAGGCATGGAAAACATATTTACTGTAATTCTTCTCAACATAATCAATAATTACAGTACCTGCCTTAGAAACGCCTCCACCTATAACAAATACCTTAGGATTAGTTACACAAGCAATTGTTGCAAGTCCTTTACCAAGGTACAAACCAAATTCCTCTGCAACCTCTACAGCAAGTGCATCTCCTGCCTTAACTGCATCAAATACATCCTTAGCTGTAATATTTCCGTTTCTTAAGCAGCTATCCATATTTGAAGATTTGAGCTTTCTGTTGGCAAGGCGAACAACACCTGTAGCTGATGTATATTGCTCAAGACATCCATAGTTACCACATCCACATACCTCTTTTTCATCATCATTAACATGAATGTGGCCTATTTCTCCGCCTGCACCATTAGCTCCTGAAATCATCTTACCGTTAGTGATAATTCCACCGCCAACTCCCGTACCAAGCGTTGCCAAAACCATATCTGTATAGCCTTTGCCGCCGCCCTTCCACATTTCACCAAGTGCAGCAACATTAGCATCATTTCCTGCCTTAACAACAAATCCTGTAAGCTTACCAAGCTCCTCTGAAATATTGAATACATCCCAGTTAAGATTAACAGCCTTATAGATTACACCATTATCATCCACAGGACCGGGTGCACCAACACCGATTCCAATAATATCTTCCTTGGAAATATTACGTGCTTCCATCTCTTTCTTAACTGCTTCAGCAATATCAGGTAAAATTCTGCTACCATTATCCTTTGTAATTGTAGGAATCTCCCATTTTTTAATAATTTCTCCTTCAGGTGTAAATAAACCTAACTTTACTGTGGTTCCGCCTATATCGGCAGCAAAACATAATTTTCCCATTTTGTTATCTCCATTAATTTATATATTTTATTAATCATCATCCTCTTCTCTTTTTTTGTTAAGAGAATTCTGGAAACGACTATACAATTCCTTAGCAGCATTATATCCCATCTTCTTCTGACGGTAATTAACCGCTGCTGACTCACATATTATAGCTAGATTTCGACCCGGACGAATAGGAATATTATGACACACTACTTTATTACCAAGATACTCCGTATATTCCTCCTCAAGTCCTATACGATCATAATCCTTATCCTTATCCCACTCTTCCAATCTAATAACAAGGTCTATAGATTGTGTATCCTTTACGCTGGAAACACCAAACAACATCTTTACATCAACAATACCTATACCACGAAGTTCAATTAAATGCTTTGTAATGTCAGGAGCCGTACCAATTAATGTATCATCTGACACCTTTCTTATTTCTACAACATCATCTGTTACAAGACGGTGTCCACGCTTTATTAATTCCAGTGCCGCTTCTGATTTACCAATACCACTTTCACCTGTAATAAGGACACCTTCACCATATACATCCACCAAAACACCATGAACAGAAATACATGGAGCAAGCTTAACATTCAGCCATCTTATTATCTCCGCCATAAAATCAGATGTGGCCATCTTAGTAACAAGAATGGGAACACCCTTATCCTTGGCTATTTCTAAAAATACAGGATCCGGCTTAAGCTCACGGCAAAATACAAAACAAGGAGTACTATGAGAAAGTACATGACCATACCTCTCCCTTTTAAGGTCATCATCTAAACCTTCCATATATGTATATTCTACAAAGCCGATTATCTGAACACGCGAAGCTTCATAATGTTCAAGGAATCCCGCTAACTGCAGAGCCGGTCGGTTAATATCGGGCATCGTAATTTTTCTGGTTTTTACATCTACGTCAGGAGTAAGATTCTCCAGTTTCATTTTTTCAATTACTGCACTTACTGCTACGCTTGGCATACACAATACCTTCCTTTATATTATTTTATGAAGCATATTAAAATTACTATTAATTAGCAGGCCCAAGCATTTACTGTCAAGACCGTAAAAATATACTCAATTAATAGATACACATTTTTCAGTATACCACAACTTTAAAATCCGTTCTATATGAATTGATACAAGTTTATTATTATTTACAGCTTTTCCCGCATTTAATTTTTTCTAAAAAAATTATAAACTGCTTCTGCTGATTTTGCATCCATAGATGGAATGCTTTTTAATTCCTCTATTTCTGCTGACTTAATTGCTTCAAGAGAATCAAAATGTCTCATAAGCTCTCTTCTTCTCTTGTCACCTATACCATTTATATCGTCCAGAATTGAGTGTACCTGCCCCTTACTTCTTAATGATTTATGAAACTCAATTGCAAATCTATGAGCTTCATCCTGTATTCTTGTTATTAGCTTAAATGCCTCTGAAGAATGACCTATGGGTATTTCCTCGTTATTATAATACAGGCCTCTGGTTCTGTGATTATCATCCTTAACCATTCCACACACAGGAATTCTCAAATTTAGTTCGTCAAGCACAGATAATGCGATATTTACCTGTCCTCTTCCACCATCCATAAGAATCAAATCAGGAAAAACCGAAAATGAATCCTTTACCACCTCTTCATTATTCTCAAGTAATCCATGAGTAAATCTTCTTGTTAAAACCTCCTTCATACTTGCATAATCATTAGGTCCGTCTACTGTTTTAATTCTGAATTTACGATAATCATTCCTTTTAGGACTTCCATCTACATATACTACCATAGAGCCCACCGAATCAAAGCCACTGATATTAGAAATATCATAGGCCTCCATTCTTTTTATTCCTTCAAGTCCAATAAGCTTGGACAGCTCATTTACAGCGCCTATTGTTCTTTCTTTTGTTCTTTTAATTTTATCTATATCCTGATTAAGCACAATTTGTGCATTCTTTTCTGCCAATAGAAGTAACTTCTCTTTTTTTCCTTTTTTAGGAACGATGATTTTAACCTTATTTTCTCTTTTTTGTGTAAGCCATTGTTCCAGCAAAGTCAAATCCTCTATTTCCTCTGCTATAACCAACTCTCTTGGAATAAAGGGTGTACCGGCATAGAATTGAAGAATAAAATCATGTATTATATCACCGTTTGTTTCATCTAAAGAATTCTTCATATAATAATGTTCTCTGCCGATAATCTTACCATTTCTGACATAAAACACCTGCACAATAACAGAGCTATCATCTCTTGCAAGAGCAATAATATCCTTATCCTCTCCATCTGTATCGGTAATTTTCTGTTTTTGTGCTATGGAAGAAACACTGTTCAATAAATCACGTAACCTGGCAGCTTCCTCATAATCCATTTTTTCGGAAGCTTCCATCATTTCCTTTTTTAGTTTTGATATTAAATTATTATAATTTCCGTTCAAAAAATCAAGTGCACCCTTAATATTATTCCTATATTCTTCTTTACTGACAGAACCAAGACATGGTGCATCACACTGATGTATATGATAATACAAGCAGGCATCGTTTATGTTACCTGTTTTCTCTACAGCTTCAAATATATTACTGTTACAGGTTCTTATTTTGTATAGTTTACATAACAAATCGATGGTGTCCTTAACAGAACCTGCAGAAGTATAGGGACCATAGTATCTTGCATTATCCTTTTTAATACTTCTGGTCATAAATATCCTGGGAAAATCTTCATTAACCGTTACTTTTATATATGGATATGTTTTGTCATCCTTAAGAAGAGTATTATACTTGGGTTTGTGCTCTTTAATAAGATTGTTTTCAAGTACAAGTGCTTCTAACTCAGAATCAGTTACCACATACTCAAACCAGGCAATTTTAGAAACCATAGTCTTAATCTTAAGAGTTTTTTTAGTACTTTCACGAAAATACGATCTAACTCTATTCTTAAGAATTACAGCCTTACCAACATAAATAATCTCATCATTATCTGAGTGCATTATATATACTCCGGGCTTTTCCGGAAGTTTTTTTAATTCTTCATCAATATTAAACCGGACCGTACTCATCACTCATTTTCTTCCAAAAGAAACCAAATACACATACACATACCAAGCCAAAAATATTTGCTACAGCTGTATTAACAAATAATGACAGTAATAACATAATTAAACAACCAATTGCAAGAGCAATAAGAAGCTTACCGCCCTTAATACAATACAGCTCCACATTTTTGTATTTGGCAGTATCATGAATACTACGTACTAATCCCGGCTTCTTTTTAATTAGCATATATGCTCCGGCTACAGAGCACCCAATAATTGCTATTATTGAAATCCATGTCAAATCAGACAAACCATAAATAGTCATTAGCAACCTCCATAAACAATATATTATGAAATACGATAAGGGACGGTTACCGACTTTGCAAGCCAAATAACCGTCCCCATCGAATTGGCAAATGTAATCCGCGTAAATTAATTAAGCCTTCTTCTTATCTTTGTTATTGATAATTTCAAAGACAACGGCTGCAAGAAGTACAGCACCCTTTACGATCTTCTGAACGTTAGGGTCTACACTCTTAAGACTCATACCAAGGTTAATTACACCGATTAACGTAGCACCAACAACCATTCCCCATACAGAACCTGATCCACCGTATGCAGAAACACCACCTACGATACAACCTGAAATAGCATCAAGCTCGTAGTTAGTACCGATTGTTGAGTTAGCTGTAATCTTAGCAAGAGATGTCCAACCAGCGATTACAGTAACAAACTGCATGTTAAGGTATGCAAAGAAGAGAACCTTCTTAGTATCAATACCGGACAATCTTGTAGCTTCCATGTTACCACCCATTGCGTAGAAGTAACGACCAAGAGTTGTCTTAGATGTAATAAAGTCATAAATAAGAAGTACAGCGGCAACCCATACAAGAACCATAGGAATACCGTTTGCCTGATAATACTTAACAGCAAAGAGCATAATTACAAAACAAAGAATTACACATCTAACAAGAACTGCAACAAGTGATTCTGCTTCATAGTTCTTCTTAATCTTAACTGCACGGCTTCTAATCTGTAAAAATACAAGAATAACACATGCAACAATACCAATAATAAGACTGGCTGTCTTAGGAATATGACCTAAGAAAAGATTTGTAAATGACTTAATGTTTGTAACTGAAATTGAAGACTTATCTGAGAACTTTGTAACAAGATAAGTACCCCAACCACGGAATGCAAGGAAACCGCCCAGTGTTGCAATCCAAGGTGGAATGTTAAGGTATGCAATCAACCATCCCATAAGAACACCGATAGCACATCCAACAAGGATCATTAAAAGCATTGCTAACGGAACAGGCATTCCTTTATCAACCATCCAATGTGCACCAAGTACATCTACAAAACATACAACAGAACCTACAGAAAGGTCGATGTTACCTTTAATCAACATACACATGAACATACCTGTTGCAAGAATGAAAACGTATGCATTCTGTGTAATAAGAGCTTCGAAATTCAGAGCGCTGAGTATCTTACCTTCAGTTGCAACTGTGAAAACAATAACAACAAGGACAAGAATAATCTGCATAATATGTTCTTTTAAAATTTTGCCTAAATTTTTCATATTTTTTCCCTTCCTTTATGTTATTTCTTTTCATTCTTAGTTAAAACATCGAAGATTACGGCGCCAAGTAAAACTACACCCTTTACAATCTTCTGAATGTTAGCATCGTAACCACAGATACTCATACCCTGGTTAATAACACCCATCAAGAGAGCACCAATAATTGTTCCGGGAACTGTACCGATTCCACCATAAGCTGAAGCACCACCGATGAAACAAGCACCAATAGCATCCATCTCATATCCATTACCATACTTAGGGTCAGCACCCATATATCTGGCAATTGTAAGGATTCCGGCAAGACCTGATAAAAGTCCCATGAATGAATAAGCAAAGAAATAAACTTTCTTAACATTAACACCTGAAAGCTGAGCAGCCTTCTTATTACCACCTACTGCGTAGAGGTAACGACCAATTCTAGTCTTCTGTGTAACATAACCGAATGCAAATACAACTAACAATACCCAAAGTAATGATGTAGGAATACCCTGGTATGATGCAAGCTTGTAAGCAAGGAAAACAATAAGAACACAGATGATAATCATCTTAACAAGTACACCACCAAGAGGTGCTGTTTCGTATCCACGCTTCTTAGAATCAGCTCTGCCCTTAAGAGTAATAATTATATATACAATAGCACCGATAATAGCAGCAACCATACATGTAATATCAAGTGAACCCTCAGGTCTTCCCATTGCATTTCCGATAAAGTCAGGAATATAACATGTTGAGCCACCACCAAATACATTAAGGAAATCAACATACTTTGTAAGGTTTATTGTCTTACCATCAAGTACAACGTTTGATAAACCTCTAAAAGCGTACATACCGGACAATGTAGCGATGAAAGGAGGAACATTTATAAATGAAATCCAGAATCCCTGCCACATACCAACTAATGTACCAATTAACAAAATAACTAAAGCTGCAAGGAACACGTTCTGTCCCTTATCCATCATAATAGCACCAACTGCTGATGCAATACAAAGTGTTGAACCAACAGCAAGGTCGATATTACCACCTGTAAGAATACATAAAAGCATACCTACACCAAGGACAAATACGTATGCATTCTGTGAAAGCAGGTTGTTAATATTCTGTGGAAACAGAATAGAATGACCAGGTGTTACAAACCAGAAGAAAATAACCACAGCTACAAGAATAAGTGCCATAGCATATTTCTTTAATACTGCTAAAATATTAGTATTTGACATCTTATTCACCCCTTCCTGTCTGCATAATGCACTTCATAATTGATTCCTGGCTAGCATCCTCTTGCTTAAGCTCACCAGTAAACTTACCTTCGTTCATGACATAAATTCTGTCACTCATACCGATGGTTTCAGGAAGTTCGGATGAAATCATAATAACAGACTTACCTGCTGCAACAAGATCATTAATAATACAATAAATCTCATACTTAGCACCTACGTCGATACCTCTTGTAGGCTCATCAAGAATAAGAATATCAGGATCAGTAAACATCCACTTAGCAAGAAGAACCTTCTGCTGGTTACCACCAGAAAGATTACCTACGTTCTGTTCAACGCTAGGTGCCTTCGTTCTAAGCTTCTCCTTATAATCATTAGAAATCTTATATTCCATATCCTTATCAATAATACCCTTGCTACTAACAGCATCAAGGTTAGCAAGTGTAGTATTAATCTTGATAGGATTAGTAAGAATAAGTCCATTGCCCTTACGGTCTTCTGTAACATATGCAATCTTATTCTTAATAGCACTCTTAATAGTAGGAAGTGTCTTAACCTGACCATTAAGCTTTAATGTACCGTTAATATTAGTTCCGTATGAACGACCGAAAATACTCATAGCAAGCTCAGTACGTCCGGCGCCCATAAGACCATAGATACCAACAACCTCACCCTTACGAACGTTGAAGCTTACACCATCAACAACCTTCTTCTCAGGATATAAAGGATGATGAACTGTCCAGTTCTCAACCTCAAGGTTAATATCACCAATTTTTACATCATGTCTCTTAGGGAAACGGTCAGTAAGTTCACGACCAACCATACCTTTTATAATTCTATCTTCTGAAATCTCTTCTGTCTTAGCATCAAGTGTCTCAATAGTTGAACCATCACGGATAACTGTGATCTTATCAGCTACGTAAGATACTTCGTTAAGCTTATGAGATATAATAATCGAAGTCATACCCTGCTTCTTGAACTCCAGAAGCAAATCAAGTAATGCCTTTGAATCTGACTCATTAAGTGATGATGTAGGCTCATCAAGGATAAGCAACTTAGCATGCTTAGCAAGTGCCTTAGCAATTTCTACCATCTGCTGTTTACCAACACCGATGTCTTTAACAAGTGTCTTAGATGAATCGGAAAGACCAACCATCTTAAGATATTTATCAGCCTCACCATAAGTCTCGTTCCAATCAATAGCAGCGCTTGTTCCACGTTCATTTCCAAGGTACATATTCTCACCGATTGTCATATAAGGAATAAGAGCTAATTCCTGGTGGATAATAACAATACCTCTGGACTCTGAATCTTTAATAGTATTAAATTTACATACTTCACCTTTGTAAATAATGTCACCTTCATATGTTCCATATGGATAAATACCACTAAGAACATTCATCAGTGTAGATTTTCCTGCACCGTTTTCTCCAACGAGAGCGTGAATCTCACCCTCTTCCACCTGAAGATTAACGTTATCAAGAGCTTTTACACCGGGAAAGGTTTTGGTAATGCTTTTCATTTCAAGTATTAAATTTGCCAATTCAATCCCTCCCAATTATTAAATATTAACCAATTACATAAGATTTGAAATAATCTGCGCTCCAAAAAAGTCTTTACTGACTGATACAGGCGGGTAAAAATGCCCGCCTGTATAGTTAGTTTATTATATTGTTTCAGTGATTACTGAAGATCTGCTTCTGTGTAGTAACCTGAATCAATTAAGAGTTCCTTGTAGTTGTCAGCATCTGCGAATACAGGTGCGCAAAGGTATGAAGGAACAACGCCTGTACCATTGTCATATGTCTCTGTATCGTTAACAGGAGCCTCGCCACCCTTCATGATAGCGTCAACCATTTCAACTGTCTTAGCAGCAAGATCACGTGTATCCTTGAAGATAGACATTGACTGCTTACCATCGATCATGTTCTTAACGTTAGCAACGTCACAGTCCTGACCAGTGATGATAGGATAATCACCTGAGTAGTTAGCTGCAAGAGCGTTCTCTACACCAAGAGCTGTTGAGTCGTTTGAACATACCCAAGCATCAAGCTTTGATCCATCAGCATAGAAAGATGAAAGAATGTTCTCTGCTCTTGACTGAGCGTTCTCTGTTGCCCATGAAGCTGTAGCAACGTCAGCGAACTCTGTCTGACCAGACTTAACAACAATCTTGCCTTCCTCAATGTATGGCTTAAGAACGTCCATAGCACCACCGAAGAAGAAGTTTGCATTGTTATCACCAGGATCACCAGTTGTGAACTCTACGTTGAAAGGTCCATCCTGATTGTCAAGGTCTAACTGATCTCTAACATATTCACCCTGAAGAGTACCAACCATGTAGTTATCAAATGTTGCGTAGTAGCTAACAGCATCTGAATCCATGATAAGACGGTCATAAGCGATAACAGGAACGTTAGCAGCCTTAGCCATATCCATAACTGATCCAAGTGAAGAACCATCGATTGAAGCAATAACAAGACACTTGCAACCATTGTTGATCATGTTCTCAATCTGAGAAACCTGTGTCTGAACGTCGTTTGAAGCATACTGTAAGTCTACTTCGTAACCAGCGTCAACAAGCTGAGCTTCCATGTTAGAACCATCCTGATTCCATCTCTGAAGATCCTTTGTAGGCATTGCAACACCAACAAGTCCGCCTTCACCTTCTGCTGCAGGAGCTGCTGCGTCGTCAGCCTCTGCTGCGTCATCAGCCTCTGCCTCTGCTGCAGGAGCTTCTTCTGTGTTTTCTGTAGCTGCTGGAGCTGCAGGAGCTGCCTCTGAAGCTGTGCTTCCGCCACAACCTGAAAGTACTGTAGCAACCATTGCTACACTAAGTAATGCACCAAGTAATTTTTTCTTCATTTCTTGATTTCCTCCCTTTGAAATTGTCATACGATTATGCCTTTCATAATCGCTACTTGTTACAATAGGAACTATAACATGATTCAAATAGTACAAATTTGTTAACTGCTTTAATTTTTTGTTCATAATTCGTTCATTTTTAGAGTTTACTAGCACTATTTTGCTTTATGTCATAGCATTTTCCTAATTTCTGCTATAAATACGTCACTTCGCAACGTTAATGTATACATCTTCCTTTAAATGAAAACCTCCACTAATAACAGTTTCGTTCATATTTTTTGAATTAACTGCTATTGGTTCCAATTTTACATAGGGTACATTATAGCTTCCGTCATAAAATACCTCTGTATTTTCCAGTTTTTCGCCTTTACCCAGCTTAACAGCACATTGTGCTGCTGCCTTTGCCAGAGTTTCAACAGGTTTATACACGGTCATTTCCTGAGTTCCCTCTACTATTCGTTGACAGCCCTCTAAATCTGCATCCTGTCCCACAACAACAACATCACCCGCAAGGCGTAATTCTGAAAGAGCACGTATTACTTCTCCTGCAAGAGAGTCATTTCCGCACATTATTCCGTCAGCCTTCTTAACCATTTCAATATTATCATTTATATAATCATATGCTATTTCTGATTTCCAGCCGTCGCAATGACAGGTTCCCAATACATGAGCAGCATTTTTCTTAGACAGTTGATTAAATCCATCAGCAACAAGTTCTACATTATAATCGGTTTCCGGTCCACATATTTCTATGATTTTACTTCCCTTTCCAATTCTGTCATACAGAGCCTTGCCCATTAATTCTCCTACCTTTCCATTATCAAAGGATACATACAAATCAACATTTGAATTGCGGACAAGACGGTCATAGCACACTACCGGAATCCCTGCTTTTTTAGCCTTTTCAATTACAGTGGTCAAGGAATCCGCATCAACAGCAACTATTACAATTACATCAACCTTTTTATTTATGAAATACTCTATCTGTGATATTTGTTCCTCTATTTCACCGTTGGCCGCCTGTACATTGACATCAGCACCAAGCTCCTTTGCCTCTGCAACAAATACATCTCTGTCTCTTTGCCATCTTTCAATAACAAATGAATCAAAGCTCATACCAATCTGAATTCTATCCGTATCCTTTTCGTTTTCCGTAGACAGTATTTCATTATCACCCTTACAGGCTGTTAAGAATAATAGGAGCAAAGTCAATATTGCTCCTACAATTACATGCTTTATCATTTACAATCCCTCCTTATACTCTGTAGGAGTTGCACCAACATTTTTCTTAAAAATACGGCTAAAATAATTAGGGTCTGCATATCCTACCTCAGCACATATTTCCTTCATAGAAAGAGACGAGTTCTGAATAAGCTCCTTTGCCTTATTTATTCTAAGGGAAGTTAAATACTCAATAAAGTTTTCACCTGTTTCTTCCTTAAATAATTTACTGAAATAATAAGGGCTTATATCCACCTCTCTTGATACATCATCAAGAGAAATATCCTTATTATATCTTTCTTCTATATATGATTTTGCCCGTTCTATTGATGATGCGGACTGCTTTTCCTTATTATTAACTACATCCTTACAGGCAGCGCTAATCTTACCATCAAACCATTGCTGTAATTCCTCAAGAGTCTTTATTCCAAGAAGCGTAGGCAAATAATCCTGTCTCGACAGGAAATGGTAAGTCATACCGCCCTCCTGATAGGCCAAATGCTCTGCCCACAAAACAAATTCAAGAACTTTAAGCTTAATATCATTAATATGCTCCGCATAGTTTTCTACCATCCAGCCAAAAAATCGGTTAGCAGCCACCAATGCCTCATTCTCATTACCCTTTTCCGTCATTTCAAATATCTTCTTTTCATCTTGAATAGGATAATTCTGCTCGTAGGTCACTACAATAGGAAGATCTTTTACATGAGCAACCGTTCCTGTGCTCTTTCTAATAGCACGTTGAGCCTCTGCATAAGAGTTCTGACTTTCATGAATAGGATACACAGAACCAATTCCTGCTCTTATTCTTACATCGATATACTGATTGAGCTTACGAATCAGATTTCTTGTCTTTTCAATGATTTCTGTTCTTTCACTGTATTCCTGAACATTCCTCTCATTAGGCACATATATTATTACACGGTTCGACATAATAGAACCAATAACACATTGGAAGAAGCCTTTAACAACTTCTCTTATTTCTTTATAATAAGACTGCATTTTAATTCCGGTACCCACGGCATTTGTCATATGATTATCGGCAAGGCTTTCTCCCCATTCAAGCACAATAACAAATCCGTATTCCTCTGTTATTGAAAGAAGATTTTTGAAATTATCAATTTCATCCTCACAATCATCCTGAAAAATAGCAGTATATATCATATTATTTTCAACAAGGGGTACTACAGTTTCCAGTTTTTCCTTAATAATAAGATCCTGACTTCTTCTCTCCTTTTCCTGATCGATGGTTTGCATTGCCTTCTTTAATACTTCAACAATTTTACCCTGGTCAACAGGCTTATTTAAATATTCCAGTACACCAAGATTAATTGCCTCCTTGGCATAATCGAATTTATCATAAGCCGACATAACAATAAATATTATAGATTTATTCATTTTTTGAATTTCCTTCATGGCATCAATTCCATTGATACCGGGCATCTGAATATCCATTATTGCTATGTCGGGTCTATAGGTCTCAGCGAGCTCAATAACCTTACGTCCCGTCTTGGCATATTCTATCTGACAGTCATCGCCGAAATTCTTCTCTATAATAAATTTTAATGAATCAATAACTATTCCCTCATCATCTGCAAGCATTATTTTATACATATATTGTACTCCCTTGTATAACAATTACCTCTATTCCATCGGTATGCTGATTATTATTTCTGTTCCCTTATTTAAGCCCTCGGACTTAATCATAAACACATTGTCTGCATTATAGTGAAGATCAAGTCTTGATATTACATTGGACATTCCTATACCATTAGAGTCCTTAGACTGATTATTATAATCAATCTCATCTGCAAGAATTTTGTTAATCTTTTCCTTAGATATTCCAATACCATTATCCTTAATACTAATACATGTTCTTGAAGCTTCTCTATAAAGAGAAAGAATAATAAGTCCCTCCCAGTCAATATTTCTAATTCCGTGATTAACCGCATTTTCCACCAAGGGTTGCAGCACCATACTTGGAATCTGTACATTAAGAAGACTCTCATCTATATGCTTCTCGTAATGAATATCTCCGGAAAATCGAACATTAAGAATATAAATATAATTATCAATCAGTTGAAGCTCGTCAGCAATTGTAACCATTTCATTATCCTTTTTTATATTATATCTGAAAAAGTCAGCCATTTTCTGAATATATGTATTGGTTCTGTCTGCTCCCTCAAGCATAGCCAACTGAGCTCCCGCATTCAGCGTATTGAAAAGAAAGTGCGGATTAATCTGAGCCTGAAGATATTTAAGCTGTGCCTCCTTTAAGGATGCGTCCATAAGAAGCTCCTTCTCCTTCATTGCGCTTTCCATCTCCATACGCTCTTTAATCTGATTTATGTACTCTCTTATACTTAGAACCATCTGATTAAAGGCACCGGTAACAACTCCTACCTCATCCCGTGACTTTATTTCAAGCAATTCACCGTCAAATTTACCATCTGACACCTCATAGGCTCTCTTCGCCAAATCCTTAAGAGGATTAGTAATTGACTGGGTGGCAAGCAAAATCAGCAGAATATTACATACCGCAATAAGCACAAGTATTGATAAACAGAAAAATTCAGAAAACCTAAGTGTCTTAATTAAGGTTGTGTAATTAGTAGAGCTGTCCTTGAACTGTTCATTATTAAGGCTGTATATATATGTGTTCAAATATGAATAGGTCTTGGAAGCATCATCATAATAACTAATATATTTTTCTACATTTCTTCCTCGTTTTGCCTGAACAGTATCATTTGTAAGCCCAAGATATGTTTCCGACATATTTTTAATGCACTTTTCCATCTGCTTTATTTCACTGTTTGTGGCAAGTACATTAAGTTCATTTATTTCATTATAATATTCCTGTTCATATTTGTAGTAATCCTCCAGATAATCCGTATTCTTAGTCTTAAGATACTGAGTCATACTTTCCTGAACATTAACAAGCATCTCTGACAGCTCATTAAGATTCAAGTTACTGGAATACACATCCTCAATTCTGTTAATCATCTGATTTAGATTAATATACACAAACAGATTAACTACAAAGGTCAAGGTTATAGTAAGCATAAAAAGAGTAAGCAGTCTTGCACGAATCGAGAGGTTTACAAACTTTTTGTCACTGTTCATAGGGCACCTCATTTCCCAGATAGGAATCAACATTATCAGCATTGATAATATTGTAATCGACTCCGTAGTACTCACTTACTCTTCCATAATCTATATATTCATTTAACGCCTCAACGCAGTCACTTCCAAGCTGTTCCTCGTCAACTGTTATTGTAGAAAAAATTACATCCTTTTTTATAGCCTTAAGAACAACATCAGAATTAGAATAGCCAAGAATTACCGACTCTCCTACCTTATTCTGTTCAACAATTGTCTGATATACGCTGACGGTATTTACTTCATTTAAACACACAATAATATCCGGCAATCTGGGATTTTGAAACAAATCACGAATAGACTCCTCTGCCGAGAAGTCACCGCTGTTATCAATTTCAATTGTGTTTACTTCAATACCGGGATTGCCATCAGCAATTTTACTTATTGTTTCCTTTAGAGCAGTAACTGTAATATTTTGAGATGTATCCTGAACTGATTTATCAACAAGAACCAAAACATTAATATTAGACTCACTATCTTCATTATTTGCCTTAAATGAATCCAGTGTGTCCAATGCCTGCAAAATCATTTTGCCATATTCTGTACCAAGATTATAATAGCTAATACCCACAAAGCTTCGCCTTGCACTTGATACAGCATCATTCTTAACTGTAATAACAGGTATTCCTGCGGCAGTTGCCTTGCTAATAAGAGAAACGGTTTCCATGGAATCATCTCCCTCATATATTATTCCGTCTACCTTGGAATCTATAGCAATTTCCATAAGCTCCCGCTCTGAATATTCCACCGCAAGATTATCACCAAACTTTTCTACATAAACATCTGTTTTTTCACCGGTTCTTTTCATGTTGTCATATACAGAGGCCCATAAGGAATCCTTATTATCTCTTGTAATAAGTGCATAATGCCTATTGTATTCCCTGTATTGCCGATTAATGGGATTGATTTTTTCCTTAATCTGCACTCTTAAATAAACCATGCAAAAAACAGTCAAAAGAAAAGATATTACAACAAATACCGCAAGAAAAAATGTTATTATTCTATTCTTCCTGCTTACATTGCCGGTTTCATTCTCCCTGATTCTCATTAACATCCTCTGTCTTTTCTTCTACATTAGCAGCTTCCTTAGGCTCCTCTACCGTTATTCCCTTGGCACGATTAAATATTGCCATAAACTCCTTACCTGTAATGCTCTCCTTCTCAAGTAGAAAGGCAGCAAGCTCGTTCATCAACTCACGGTTCTCAGTAAGCAGTCTCTTTGCTGTTTCATAGGACTCCTTCGTAATACGCCTTACCTCATCATCAATACCGGTAGCTGTTTCATCAGAACACGCAAGGCTTGTATGAGCACTTAAGTACTTATCCTCTGTCGATTCAAGCTGAACCAGCCCGAATTTATCAGACATACCATACTGCGTAACCATAGATCTGGCAATTCCCGTTGCCTGTTCAATATCATTGGCAGCACCTGTTGTAACTGAATTAAATACAATCTCCTCTGCAGCTCTACCTGCAAGAGCAGTAACAATACGTTCTTCCAGTTCAACCTTGGAACGAAGATGCTTTTCTTCATCAGGAACATACCAGGCATAACCAAGTGCCCCCATAGTTCTCGGAACAATCGTAATCTTTTGAATAGGGTCCGTATTCTTCTGTAATGCCGAAGCCAAAGCATGTCCTATTTCATGGAAGGAAACGATCTTCTTCTCTTCCTCTGTCATGACGCGATCCTTCTTCTCCTTACCCATCATAACAACCTCTATTGCTTCAAGCATATCCTTCTGATTAACAAGACCTCTGCCATTTTTAACTGCATTTATAGCAGCTTCATTTACCATATTGGCAAGGTCAGAGCCTACAGCTCCTGCAGTTGCAAGACCAAGCTCCTCAAGATTAACGGTTTCATCAAGTAAAACATCCTTACTGTGAACCTTCAGGGTTTCAATACGACCCTTAAGATCGGGCTTATCTACTATAATACGGCGGTCAAATCTACCCGGACGAAGTAAAGCCTTATCAAGTATCTCAGGACGATTGGTTGCCGCAAGAATCAAAATACCCTTACTTGTATCGAAACCATCCATTTCCGACAGTAACTGATTAAGGGTCTGTTCACGCTCGTCATTACCGCCACCATATCTTGAATCACGACTCTTACCAATTGCATCAATCTCATCAATAAATATAATACATGGTGCATTTTTATTAGCTTCCTTAAATAAATCACGAACTCTTGAAGCACCAACACCTACATACATTTCTACAAAATCAGAACCGGCCAGTGAAAAGAAGGGAACATGTGCTTCACCGGCAACCGCCTTGGCAAGTAAGGTTTTACCTGTTCCGGGAGGTCCAACAAGAAGTGCTCCCTTAGGAAGCTTGGCACCAATCTTTACATACTTACCCGGATTATGTAAAAAGTCAACAACCTCCTGAAGCGATTCCTTTGCCTCATCCTGACCTGCCACATCCTTAAAGGTAATACCGGTTTCCTTCTGAACATATACCTTGGCAGTGTTCTTGCCAACACCCATAACTCCGCCGCCTTTACCCATACGTTTCATAAGAACACTTAAAAGCACCCATACAAGTACAATCGGCAATACATAAGTTACAATCACATATATAATAAGATCCGAAGAACTTTCCTGCTCCTGTTCAAAGGGAACACCGGCCTTTAAAAGCCTGTCCGCAAGGTACTGATCATCAACCTTGTTTGTACGGTATATAGTTTTATGCTCTCTTCCGTCCTTTTTCTCTATTACAGTAATTGTTATTTCATCAGAGCCTATAGATACCTTATCTACAATGCCTGTATTAATCATATCAACAAATTCATTATATGAAATAGTTCCACCACCGACAGCGGATGAATATGATTTCATAAACGAAACAGCCAGCAACGTCATTAAAGCTGCAACCACAAGAATAAGAAGCGTTTGATTATTCTTCGTAGGCTTATTATTGTTATTATTCTGATTATTATTGTTATTCTCTGCCATACTTAACTCATTCGATTATTGAAACGAATTCCTTTCTTTTTTTCAAATATACCCCTGCGTACTTGACCGCAGGATGCACGTCGCACTTTAGTACAACCTGCTCTTCTATCATATATGTCCTATATTCAGTACACTTAGCCATCATGCCTATGACCATAATTTATCCGGATACTCACCTTTTTCTTTGAGCTTCTTAATAGAATCTACAACAAAGGGCTTATCCTCAGCATATGTAACTCCAAACCATCTGTCCTTAGATTCAAGAACTCTGACGGTAGCCTTTTTCTCCTTAAGTAATTCATCCACAACAAACGGAAGAAAACACTCTGCCTTGAGAGGATTGTTTGGAACCTCCTTCTTAAAGAAAGTGTCAAATCTTGAAGCTATCTCCTCCATAAAGCTTAGGGAAAATCCCCACATATTCATTGATACAACACTTTCTGGAGAAATAGCCGTGTATTCAGTGCCGTCCTCTGTGTATTTAGCACCCTCTCCATCCTTTTCAATATGTGTTCTCTCAATAATATCCTTAAGGAATCCCTCTGAATCCTTAGTACATACTCCTCTTGATACATACCCATTATCCGTAAGAGTATTCTTAAGTGCATAGCCAACCATTGCATATCTGTATAGTTCATCATCTGTATTATTGTCCAGATAATTGTATATTTCCCTAAATGCCTCTCTACCATAAAAGTCATCAGCATTAATTACCGCAAAAGGTCCATTAACCACATTTTTACAGCTCAATACAGCATGGGCTGTTCCCCAGGGCTTAACACGTCCCTTCGGAACCTGACAATCCTTCGGAATGTTTGTTAATTCCTGAAAAACATATTCTACTTCGATTCTGTCCTTTACTAAATCTCCGATACAGCTCTTGAAATCCTGTTCATTTTCCTTCTTTATTATAAAAATAACCTTTTTAAAGCCGGCTCTTATGGCATCATATATAGAAAAATCAATAATCTTATTACCATACTCATCAACGGGATCAATCTGTTTAAGTCCACCATATCTTGAACCCATACCTGCTGCCATAATTACCAAAACCGGTTTATCCATAATATAAATCTCCTTTAAATTCCACTAATTTATTATAATTGTTTTTTCTTTGTCTTCTTAACAGGCTCACTTGTCAAATCAACACCAAGCCTCTTAAAGGTCTTAAGATCTACACCTGATAGCATAACAGAAGTATGAACAGGGCATGACTTTAGCTTAGGAAGCTGTTCAAGCGCAATTCTGGCATTCTCATCTGTTGTTGCCGATATAGCAAGAGCAATAAGAATCTCATCTGTATGAAGTCTTGGATTCTTACCTCCTAAATATGCAACCTTTAATTTCTGAATAGGTTCAATCGCATCACGCGATATAACGTGAACATCGTGAGGAACACCGCCTAACACCTTTAAAGCATTAAGCAATAAGGCAGCAGAAGCACCTAACAAATCAGATGTCTTAGAGGTAATTATTCTTCCATCTGACAATTCAATGGCAGCACAGGGAACATTAAGCTCCTTTGCTCTCTCCTTTGCCGCAACCGTAACACGCCTGTCATCTGTTGTTATTCCTGCCTGTTTTAAAATAAGCTCCAGCTTAAAGGCTTCTGTTTCGTCTGACTTTTCATTAACAACCGCATTCATGGTGGTGTAATAACGTCTGACAATTTCCATTCTGGATGCCTCACAGCACGCCTCATCATCAATAATACAATTTCCAACCATATTAACACCCATATCAGTAGGTGATTTGTATGGTGATTCACCGTATATGCTTTCAAACATAGCCTTAAGTACAGGGAAAATCTCAATATCTCTGTTATAGTTAACAGTAGTTTCCCCATAGGCCTCTAAATGAAACGGGTCAATCATATTTACATCATTCAAATCAGCAGTTGCAGCTTCATAAGCAAGATTAATAGGATGCTTAAGAGGAATATTCCAGATAGGGAAGGTCTCAAACTTAGCATATCCTGCCTTAATTCCTCTCTTATTATCATGATATAGCTGTGACAAACAGGTTGCCATTTTTCCACTTCCAGGTCCCGGTGCCGTAACTACTACCAAGGGTCTTGTTGTTTCTATATAATCATTCCTTCCGAATCCATTTTCACTGACAATCACAGGAATATTGGAAGGATAACCTTCTATTGTATAATGAAGATATACCTTAATACTACGTTTCTCCATTCTTGCCTTAAAGGTAGATGCAGCCAACTGACCGGAATACTGTGTGAGAACAACACTTCCCACATACAAGCCGCGACTCTCAAATACATTAATCAAACGCAATACATCTTCATCGTATGTAATACCCAAATCAGAACGTACCTTATTCTTCTCAATATCCGCAGCACTGATAACTATTACTATCTCAGCTCTGTCAGATAATTCCATTAACATTCTAAGCTTGGAATCAGGCTCGAATCCCGGCAATACTCTTGATGCATGAAAATCATCAAAGAGCTTACCTCCAAATTCCAGATACAGCTTATCTCCAAATTTATTAATTCTCTCCGCAATATGCTCCGATTGAGTTTTCAAATATTTTTCATTATCAAATCCAACTTTCATAGTCG
This sequence comes from Lachnospiraceae bacterium, assembly GCA_045627745.1. GTDB lineage: Bacteria > Bacillota > Clostridia > Lachnospirales > Lachnospiraceae > UBA2868. The sequence continues at coordinate 41,740 of JAZQOI010000004.1, forward strand.
CCGCTCCCTAAAAATATGAAAAAAAATACATAATCTAGTTTATATTTTTGCAGTCTATTTTGCAACCATAAAAAATCAACTAAGGTCTTTCAACTATATAAAAGTAAAAAGCCCCGCGTAGCGGGGCTTAATACTATATTTATCTTAAGCGAATGGATTCTCTGTAGGATAAGGAAGTGAAGCCGGCTGATTGTAGCCAATTTCATTAACAGGAACACCAATATACTTAAACACTTCATAAAGAGCCTTTCCGAAGTGACCGAATGCAACTGCACCATGATGAGGATAATTCTTCTCAATAAGAACATGGCGATAGAAACGACCCATTTCAGGAATAGCAAATACACCAATACCACCGAAGGACTGAGTTGCAACAGGAAGAACCTCACCCTCTGCAACATAAGCACGAAGTACGTTATCTGCTGTAGACTGAAGACGATAGAATGTAATGTTACCGGGAACAATATCACCTTCAAGAGTACCATTTGTTACTTCAACAGGAAGTGCTCTTGCCATAATAGCCTGATATTCCATAGAAGCCTTAACAAGCTTCTTAGAACATGTATTTCCACAATGGAAGCCCATGAATGTATCGGTATGCTTGTAATCGAACTTGCCCTTAATTGAATCCTCATACATACACTTAGGAACTGAGTTATTAATATCAAGAAGAGTAACAATATCATCAGATACACATGTACCGATAAACTCTGAAAGACATCCGTAAATATCAACCTCACATGAAACAGGAATACCACGTCCTGTTAAACGGCTGTTTACATAGCAAGGAACAAATCCGAACTGTGTCTGGAATGCAGGCCAGCATTTTCCGGCAATAGCAAAGTATTCCTTGCAGCCCTTGTTAGCTTCAATCCAGTCAAGAAGAGTAAGCTCGTACTGAGCAAGCTTAGGAAGTACCTCAGGCTTATTATTTCCTGCTCCAAGCTCTTCCTCCATATCCTTAACAACATCAGGAATACGAGGATCATCTGCATGCTTGTTGAAGGACTCGAAAAGATCAAGCTCTGAATTTTCCTGAACCTCAACACCAAGATTGTAAAGCTGCTTAATAGGAGCATTACATGCAAGGAAGTTGAAAGGTCTTGGACCAAAGGTGAAAATCTTAAGCTTCTTAAGAGCATATACAGCCTTAGCTACAGGAAGAAATTCCTTAATCATATCTGCACAATCCTCAGCATCACCAACAGGATACTCAGGAATATAAGCCTTAACATTACGAAGAGCAAGATTGTAGCTTGCATTAAGCATACCGCAATATGCATCACCACGACCTGCTGTTGTAACTGACTTGTAATCCTCTTCTGCAGCAGCACAGAACATTACAGGTCCGTCAAATTCCTGAGCAAGCATTGTTTCTGAAATCTCAGGGCCAAAGTTACCAAGGTATACACAAAGTGCATTACAGCCTGCCTTCTTAATATCAGCAAGAGCATCTACCATATCTGTCTCGCTTTCAATAATTGTTACAGGGCACTCGTAAATATCAGCAGCATCATACTTCTTAGCATAAGCCTCTGCTACAGCCTTTCTTCTTCTGATAGTAAGCTCAGCAGGGAAACAATCACGGCTAACGCCAACGATACCAATTTTCATTGTAGGTGTATTATTCATTTTTATCCTCCTAATATAAATGTATTTTTATGTTACTGTTCATTCCCTGACCAGTAATAGTGTCAAAATCAATTAAATAAGATTAGCAATATCAATATTCTCTCCGGTAAGTCCTACATAAGCACCCTGACCTGCCTCTGAGCTTTCTGCATGAGCAAGAAGCCATTTGTTGCAAGCTGTAAGCCACTTATCTTCCTCGTTAAGTGGTGTAAGATTAGGTGCTGCAATATTGGTTCCCTTAGGAAGTACAATTGCAACCTTAAAGCCCTCACCCTTCTTAGCAGAGCATGGAGCATAATGAAGAGAAGTCTCATAAACCTCAACCACATCTCCTGCCTTGGCAAGGAAAGCCTTAACCTTAGAGGTATCCAGCTTACCGTCTACAATATCATCCATCTTGGCAAGCAATAGAATAAAATCAGTAGCACCAATATTCAATTCGCTGTCACGATGATATTCAAGACAATTGAGCTTAGTATTATGTCCATTACAGTAACCCACCTGAATAGGCATTCCACCATAAGCATTGTTCTGAAGCTGACCAAACATAGCTGTATATTCTAATGCAGCTTCACTGGTAACATATTCAACACCATCCGGAAGAGGTGTCTTATCATTCAAAGCCTTAAGCAATTCCTTTGTTTCATAACCCTTTAATACTTTACCGTAAGCGGCAAATTCAGGATCATTAACGCTCTTAATTTCCACGATACATTCTCCTTTCATAAGAAATTTTTCTTCCCACTAATTTGTTTATTTACTAAACTAATTAATAAAATATCACTAAATTTCCCTTACGTCAATACTATTTCGTGGTTTTTAATTATATTTTACACCTGTTTTATTTATCATTCTTTTGTTTCTAAATAACTTAACCATTTACACAGAATGTTTTTGTGAGAGTACAGTTCAAAAAAGCAGGCGCAGTGGCTATACGCCTAAGCTTTTTTAATCTGTGCATGGCAAAAACAGGCAAATATTAGGTGTAGTTAATATAAAACAGATGTCTGGGCGTATTGGTTTACTTATTAAACATATTAGGATATAATCAAAGTCAAACGTTTAACTAACTTATTTTAGGAGGAAATATGCTAACCGGAAGCAAAGAAATGATAAGAGATATTAATTCACATCTTGTACTGGAAACAGTCCTTAATGAAGGACCCATTTCCCGTGCCAGCATAGCAGCCAAGCTTGGTTTAACTAAGGCTACCATTTCTACAATTGTTTCTAACCTGATAGAAAAGGATCTTATTCAGGAAATCGGTTCAGATGATACCACTCTTGGACGTAAACCTATTTTACTTGAGTTTTGTCAACAGAACGGTCATATTCTGTCTCTTGATATAGGTGTTAAATCAATATCAATTCTAACCTCTGATTTAAAAGGAAATGATTGCGGGCTAAAGCAGTATCCTAACAACTACACCCGTGACAATATAATAAATGGACTTATGTATATTATTCAATCCTGTATAGATAAGCTTCCTAATACCGTCTTTGGTGTTGTTGGAATATGTTTAGGTATTCACGGAGTTACTCATGACAATGTTGTTACCTTTGCACCATATTATAACTATGATAACCTTCCATTCAAGGAAAGACTGGAAGCTCATTTTAAGGTACCTGTGCTACTGGAAAACGAAGCCAATCTGTCAATAATCGGTGAAAAGAATTTCTGCTATAACGTACCTAATATGATAGGTGTTAGTATTCACACCGGTATCGGTATAGGAATAATAATCAACAACGAGCTCTATACAGGCTGCAACGGAAACGCCGGTGAATTTGGTCATACAATAGTAGAAGCCTTCGGTCGCCCCTGCCCCTGCGGCAATAAGGGTTGCCTAGAACAATATGCCTCAGAACGTGCTATCCTTAACGAATTTATGGTTCGTAAATCTCTTCATGAAGCTGACATAGATACTTTTATAGCAGCCTATAATGCTAAGGATGAGGATGCTATATTTATGGTAGAACAGTTTATAAAATACATTTCTGTAGGAGTAAACAACGTACTTAATATTTTTAATCCGGATGTCATTGTAATAAATTCAACACTTGTTATGTATATTCCCGACATGCTTGATAGAATAAAATTACAACTAAAAAACCGGATGAACAAATATTGTACACTTGTTCCATCCGGTCTTCAGGATATATCAATATTACTTGGAGGCGCCTGCCTCTGTATTAAAAACTTTCTGGGTGTTGATTACTTGGCACCAAACAGTGACTTCATTGTAGGATAGAGCTGTTTGAAGTACTGATATTTCTTCTCATATTTTGCAGTAAGCTCTGCCTCCGGCTTAACTACATCAATAACCTTTACAAGCTTATCTGCAGCTTCTTCAACAGATGCATATTCTCCACAGCCTACTGCTGCAAGAATTGCTCCGCCGTATCCCGGTCCTTCCTCTGATTCAATAACCTCAACAGGAATACCAAGTACATTTGCCATCATCTTTTTCCATAATGGTGACTTTGCTCCACCACCACATATCTTAGTGCTCTCGATTTTAATTCCCTGACTTCTTGCTACCTCGAAGGAATCTCTTATACCAAAGCATACGCCCTCAAGAACAGCCTGAGTCATATCTGCTCTTGTGGAATCCATACTCATTCCAATAAAGGTTGCTCTTGCATCCGGATTATTATGAGGTGAACGCTCACCCATAAGATATGGCATAAAGAATACATTATTCTCGCCGAGCTTATCCTCTGTAATAGGAGCCTGTTCCTTACCAAAATCAGTAGTTCCGATAATATCCTCCATCCACCATTTATTACATGATGCCGCAGAAAGCATACAACCCATTAAATGATAATTGCCATCTGAATGTGCGAAGGCATGTAGAGCATTCTTATCATCAACGCAAAATTCCTTGCTGGAAATAAAGATTGTTCCACTTGTTCCAAGGGAAATATTACATTTACCATCTCCAACAGTTCCTGTTCCTACTGCTGCTGCGGCGTTGTCACCTGCACCTGCAATAATCTTAAGGTCCTTAGAAAAACCAAATTCCTCTGCCAGCTCTGGCTTAATATTACCAACCACCTCATAGCTTTCAAAAATCTGTGCAAGCTGTGATTCCTTAACAGAACAAATCTCCATCATTTCCTTAGACCAGCATTTATTCTTTACATCAAAGAGAAGCATTCCTGATGCATCAGATACATCTGTACAATGTACACCTGATAACATATAAGCAATATAATCCTTAGGAAGCATGATTTTTTCAATCTTAGCGAAATTATCAGGCTCATTCTCCTTCATCCAGAGAATCTTAGGTGCTGTAAAGCCTGCAAATGCAATATTTGCAGTATATGAAGACAATTTATCCTTACCGATTACCTCATTAAGATAATCTGTCTCCTTCTGAGTACGTCCATCATTCCACAGAATTGCCGGGCGAATTACATTATCATCCTTATCAAGTACAACAAGACCATGCATCTGACCACCGAAACTGATTCCGGCAACCTTTGACTTGTCGCATTCACTTGTAAGCTCCTTAAGACCTGCAACACACTGATTCCACCAGTCCTCAGGTTTCTGCTCTGACCAGCCGGGATGAGGGAAACTTAAAGGATATTCCTTAGAAACTATTTTCTCAATCTTACCATTTCCATCCATAAGAAGCATTTTAACTGCTGATGTACCAAGATCAATTCCAATATAAAGCATTTCTTTTCCTCCTATTTGTTTAGTCATTAAACTATTAGTAGCGTACTATAAGTATTTTTCTTTGTCAAGAAGGAAACATCAACAAAAAAGAAGTAACCGGTCTTAATTCCCCGGTTACCTCTCTTTTACTATAAAATCAATTAATCAACGTATGGATATATTGTCTTAATAGTTCCATCAGCATTATATTCAAGCTCTGTGTACTTTACATTTCTTCTGTGATTAATTCCATCAGAAAGCTTACAGTCATGATAGAAGATGTACCACTTTCCTTCTATTTCAACAATAGAATGATGGGTGGTCCAGCCTATAACAGGCTCTAATATATGACCCATATATGTAAATGGTCCCATTGGATTGTCAGAAATAGCATATGCTATATGATGAGTGGTTCCTGTTGAGTATGACAGATAATACTTACCATTATATTTATGCATCCAGGGACCTTCAAAATATCTGCATTCCTCATCACCTGCTGTAAGAGCCTTGCCATCCTTATCAAGAATCTTTATCATCCTTGGCTCTGAAATAAAAGACTTCATATCCTCACTCATAAGAGCACACATAGGTCCAAGTGCCTCTGCCTCAGGATGATTTCCCGGAGAAGGCAGTGTATCAGGGTCGAATTTACCTGTCTGCCATTTTTCAAGCTGACCTCCCCATAATCCACCATAGTACACATATATTTTGCCGTCATCATCAACAAACACTGCCGGGTCAATACTGTAGCTTCCTTCAATATAATTATCCTCAGGCTTAAAGGGGCCTACCGGTGAATCAGAGCTGGCCATACCAAGACGGAATATACCATCCTTATCCCTTGCAGGGAAAATCAAATAATATTTGCCATTAATATATGCAGCATCAGGTGCCCACATCTGATTAGATACCCAGGGAACATCACGCATATTTAATGCTTCTCCGTTATCAATGCATTCCGAATCAAGATTATCCATGGATAAAACATGGTAATCCTCCATTACATACTCATCACCATTATCATTATCCTCTCCATCATGTGGAAGGTCATGGGAAGGGTACACATAAATTTTTCCATTAAACACATGTGCAGAAGGATCTGCTGTAAAAATATTTGTAACAAGAGGTTCTCTTTGCTTACTCATACTTTTTTCCTTTCCTTATATAAAATCAATTAAAATCATTATGTTTATTAGTTAGTGGGAGCAAAATCATTTTATTAAAAATTTTAATAAATTACAATATCCAAAATAATTGTTACGGCTCAGTGACATGCCAAAGCACTTGCTTACGGTCGTAAGAACATGATTTGATAACAAAATATAATTTATGAATTTATCAGATCAAATAGCATATATTCATAATACTTATTCTGAAAATCAGGCTCATTTGACAATAGAATTTCTGAGGAAATTGCTCTAAGCTTATCAATTGGTGAAGCCTCGTAATTGTTTAATCCATACTTAATACATCCACCTAAGGAGCTGTTTCCTACAGCCTCTACCTTATTAATAAGCGTGGAAGGAATTAAACCGATTCCAACAGCTGCATCCAAGTCAAGCTCAGTACCCATTCCACCTGCAAGATACAATTTAGAAATTGACTTTGCGTCAGCTCCATAGCCTGTAATAAGCAAATCAATTCCCGCCCGTATAGCAGCCTTGGCCATTTGAATATTTCTAATATCCTGCTGGGTAATAATTACATATTTATCCGGTGAATCCTTAATAGGATAGGGATATCCTTCATCAAAATACGGATCCTTTAGCAAACCGTTTGCATCTATAATTCCCTGACAAAGAAGCTCATACATACATTTAACCACATCAGTTGCAACATTAAGCTTAGTACCCTCAAAAGCAGGACCTGCTGCCGCAGAGCAGGTCAATATACGACTGCTGTTGCCTATTGCCATCTCTCCGTTTGTTCCAAGATCCACAAACAGATTGACTGTGTCCTTAGCTGCGTAGTCGCAATAATATAGTCCTGACATAATATCACCGCCTATATAAGCAGAAAAATCAGGTAAAAGTGTACATGGAATTGACTTTCCTGTATCAGTTACATAATCCATTTTATGCCAGCCTGAATAATAGGGCGTAAAGGGGTATTTAATAAGACCCTCCACAGGATAATTTTTAAGCAGGTGAATTATTGTGGTATTTCCTGCCATAACAAGATGGGTTGGCATTACAGGAAATTCATTAATCATATCTTCAATATCCTGTAATAAACACTCACTTAGCATATCACCACAACCATTTATTGAAGCCTCGCACCTTGACACCACATCAGCCCCATAGGTACACTGGGAATTTTTCTTTGAGGTTGTATAAATAACCTGTCCATTCTGAATCAGCTTAGCAGCAAGTGTGGTGGTTCCCAAATCAAATGCCGCAAATACCTGACTGTTCCCATTTACAGCTTCCACAGACAGCTTAGTATTTGTTAAAATATCTGCCTCTTCTTTATCAAGTATTTCTATTCTCACCATATCCTTAGGTCTTGATGCACAGGCAAGACGGATTCCATCCTCTATTTCTTCCTTACTAAGTACATTAAGTTCTTCCCTTGTGGGCTCACAATCACCATATAAATATCTGATTTTACAGCTTCCGCAGGTGTGACGAGCGTTACACTTAGCACTAACAGCTACTCCCTGTGCTTTAAGCACATCAAGAACCGACTGATTATTGGTACATGTAATTGTATATTCTCTATTCATAGCTTCCTCATATTCAAAACTCATATTTAGTAGAGAATACCATTTATCCATAAACTTCTCAATATGATTACTGCTTTGTACCTCATAATATGATGTTGGGGTCAAAAGGTATTTTGCCCCCAACGATACCGGATTTCTCCGCTCTACGAGCTCTCGAAATCCTCAAAACATTCAAAATCCGCTCATTTTTCTGCAAAAAATGGCTACTTTTTCATGTTTTGGCGG
>JAZQOI010000005.1:0-3659 GCA_045627745.1 Lachnospiraceae bacterium
TGATGAATTTGCAGTAGATAAAGAATACCACCTTGTTTTAGAAAGACGTAAGAAACTATTACGCGAGATTATTTCGGCAAAATCAGTTGTTCATAGTACATTGATTACAACATATGGGTTGAGGCGAAATGAATATAATGGTGACTTTGTCAGTGTTATAAAGATGGATAATTTATTTGCATAGGGATAAATCCGCAAAATTAAAGCCAGGGGTGATGATTTCGCGGCCGCTAGTAACATTATTAGGGGCTATAACTTGTAATTTTGATTACATAGGAGAAGGAGAAAAATATGAGTAAGAGAGTAGTTGTGGCAGGACATATTTGTATTGATATAACACCTGTTTTTCTAAATGACAAGATTAAAAATGTTATGGAAATATTTAAACCCGGTAAGCTTATTGAAATGGGAGAGGCTAAAGTATCCACCGGAGGAGCTGTGGCAAATACCGGACTTGCTATGAAATATTTTGGGGCAAATGTAACCTTGATGGGTAAAATCGGGTGTGATGAATTTGGTGATTTGATATGTACGATACTTGATAAATATGATGCAGGAGATGATATGATAAGGTCTGAAAATGTTACCACATCATATTCTGTTGTTATTGCTATACCGGGGGTTGATAGGATGTTTCTTCATAATCCGGGAGCAAACAGTAATTTTTACAGCGAAGATATTGACTATAATATTGTAAAAGAATCGGCGCTGTTTCATTTTGGTTATCCTACAATTATGGAGTCAATGTATGAGAATAATGGGGAGGAATTATTAACATTATTCAAGAAGGTCAATGAGACAGGATGCGCTACATCACTGGATTTGTCCTCTGTTGATCCTGATTCAAAAGCAGGGAAGGTTGATTGGGAAAATATCCTTTCTCGAGTCATTCCCTACGTTGATTTTTTTGTTCCAAGCGTTGAAGAGCTGTGCTTTATGTTGGATAAAGAGAAATTTAGTGAGTGGCAGAACAGAGCGGCTGCTGATGATATAACATCTGTATTGGATATTGATAGTGATGTAAAACCGTTGGCGGATAAATGTATACAAATGGGTGCAAAGGTGGTTTTGATTAAATGCGGTGCCCGTGGAATGTATTTACATACCGGCGACAGTAATAGTATCGGTTCAATAGGAAATAATTTGAAATTAGATGTGGCAGAGTGGTCTGATAAATCAATCTTTGAAAAGGCATATATGCCTGAAAAGGTACTGTCTGCAACCGGTGCAGGTGATACGGCAATTGCTGCGTTTTTAACAGGAGTTATTAATAATGAGAATCCAAATGAATGTCTAAGGCTGGCGGCTGCTACGGGAGCCTGCTGTGTAGAAGCATATGATGCTCTTAGCGGATTAAAATCCTTTGAGAAATTAAAACATAGAATAGAAAATGGATGGGAGCAAGTATTATAGGTAATATAACAATTGATTCTGAAAAAATGTTTTGGTGACACATATATTTGAAACAGTTGTTTTTGAATAAAAAGTATAGTGATGATTAATGGCCGCCGTTTGTATATGGGTGTGTTGTAATTTTTACAATAATAACGGGTTGTGTCCAATATTTAAGTAACATGTGATTGCAAATATTATTAACTTATTTCATAATGTAACCAATCAAAATAATTATTTTTTTAAAACAGGAGGAAGAATTAATGTATCAAGTATCAACTCTTCAAGCATTACTTTTGGGCTATACCAAGGGTGTTGTTAGCGTCGGGGAATTTATTAAGCATGGCTCAATTGGTCTTGGAACCTTTGCTAATGTTAATGGTGAAATGATTGCAGTTGATGGAAAAGTGTTTAAAGCAAATAATAAAGGAGAAGCCACTGAGGTTTCGCCTGAGGAAAAGATTCCTTTTGCTGCAATAACAGATATGATTGACTCAAAAAAATTTGCAATTAATGATGTTCAGTCAATTGATGATTTGAAGTCAATTCTTAATAACTCAATAGAAGAGGATTTTGGTCTTAACAGCATGCATGTAATTAGAATTGATGGATTATTTCCTATTGTGAAGGCCAGATCCGAAGAAGGTCTTAAAACACGCCATGTAAAATTAAGCGAAATCCTTAGAGTCAATCAGAAGGATTTTCAATTTGAAAACATTAAGGGAACTATGGTGTGCCTGTATTTTCCTGACTATATGGATGGTATTAATGCTCCGGGATGGCATCTGCATTTTATTTCCGAGGATAGAACCAAGGGGGGTCACGTTTTTGATTTGACTATAGATACCGCTGTTGGAACCAAGTCAATAAATCATAATATTGAGATTCAACTGCCAACAGATGCTGAGTTTGACACATATTCCTTGAAGACAGTTTCTGATGAAGAAGTAAAAAAGGTTGAACAAGGTAAAGAATAGTATATACCATAAAATATCCGTACAATATCACCAAATGTTGACAATTGTTGCGTGAATATTTTATAATATTTGCATATATTCAGATAATTTATTTGGATAATTATGAATATTACGGAGGTGCTTATGGAAGAAAAAATATTTAACAATAGTCGTATTATTGAGTGGTTACAGTATTTTTCAGATAATACTGAGGTTGATTTGGAACATGTGAAGATTCTTGATATTACCAGAAAGAATAAGAATTTGATTCCGGCAGTGGAAGCTCATAGATGTGTGTTGGTATTTACTGAAGCCGGTCATCCTGACATATTCTATAGAATGTATAATGCCGGACTTGGAGACTGTAAGGTTATTTATAATGATGGTTCGGCTCCGACAGGTCCTATTAAGGAAGAAAAATTAGAGAATATGATTGAGCGTGGAATTAATGCCGCTGCAGGAATGATTATTCTCAATCCCAAGGCAAGAACTACTGTTAAGTTCGGAATGGATAACAGTGCACTTGTTAAAGGTTCTGTTAAGTATGTTGGTTCAGAAATCCGAGCTGTTTTGCTTTCTAAGATGCAGATTGAGGATGGTAAAAATATATGTGTTATTAATGGAGAGTCAATTGTAGTAGAGTCAGCTATCCTTGATGGTGAGGGTTCTGTTATTGCTGTTGAATATAATGGTAATGACAGACGTGTTCTTGAAGATAATGTTTCCCAGTTCGGATTGGATAATGTAAGTATTATTGACCATGTTGATGAGGAGTCAATGAAGGATTTACCGGTTCCTGATGTTACGATGTTGGTGGCATCTGCATCAATGGAGCAGGAGATTGAATGTTTACTTAAAATCAATCCTTCAATGGAATTTGTAATCTATACTCTTGATTTTGTTCTGGCCGCATCAATGATTAATTATTGTAAGAAGTTCTGCATATCTGATCCTGAGATTGTTCAGATTTCTGTATCCAAAGTCACAAGCCGTCATAATTATGAACAGCAGCCTGCTCCATGGATTATAAGCTGTAAGGCAGGAGAGTAAGAAAATCTTAGGATATGTGCAGTGGCAAACAGATGTCACTGTGAATGATAACATATGAACCTTTTTTGACTTTAGAAAAACTGTTCAAATAGTATAATGATTTATTTTTTCCCTTATGATATGATATGATACCAGGGTCAAAAGGTCATGCTGACTCGTCGTGCTTGCACGTAAGAGGCTGTATGCACCTTTATGACCCGCCAAAACATGAAAAAGTAGCCATTTTTTGCAGAAAAATGAGCGGATTTTGAATGTTTTGAG
>JAZQOI010000006.1:0-79637 GCA_045627745.1 Lachnospiraceae bacterium
TCATGCTGACTCGTCGTGCTTGCACGTAAGAGGCTGTATGCACCTTTATGACCCGCCAAAACATGAAAAAGTAGCCATTTTTTGCAGAAAAATGAGCGGTTTTTGAATGTTTTGAGGATTTCGAGAGCTCGTAGAGCGGAGAAATCCGGTATCGTTGGGGGCAAAATACCTTTTGACCCCAACATCATAGTATTGTATGTGTGTTTACAAAAACAATCCGTATTTGGTCATTTTGTTTTGTGTAACGTTATTGTTGTGGTTTATTAATTTTGGAGGAGAATTATGAAAAAAAATTTTGGAGTTGTTATATTTACTGTTGCAATGAGTGCTTTTCTTGGCTGCTCCGCTGGTAAGACTGAGGTTGATTCGCAAGCCTTGGCTAATGATTTACTTAACAATATTTCCTATGAGGATGAGCTTACTGATATTGGACTTGATACTGCAAAAATGATTTTTAATTTTCAGGATGCGTCCATAACCGAGGGTTATTTCTATGAAGGAAGCGGTGGAACCGCAGAGGAAATCGTTGTGGTCAAGTGTTCATCAACGGAAGATGCAAAAAAGGTTGTTACATCTCTTGAGACCAGAGTTGATGAGCAAATAGAATGCTTCACGGATTATGTTCCCAAGGAGCTTGAAAAGCTAGACACTGCAATAATTCAGACAGTAGGAGATACTGTAGTTCTGTCGGTTAGTAATGACCCCAAGAAGGCCAAGGAAATAATTGATTCATGTACAAAATAGGTGAGCATGTATTTGAAAGTTAATTGTATATACAATTTGTATTGTACGAATAAAATGTACAAATAAAACTTGTCAGAATCATAAATAAAGTATAAAATGACATAAATACCTCCAAAATGTATTGACAGCTTTAGAGAAGTGTATTATACTCAGTACATAAGTTGAAGCAATAAAAGTCAATTAAGAAGTTATAGAAGAACTTCAAATCTAAAGAAGGAGGTACGGACCACCAGTGATTCCAATTTAAGATTTATAAAGAGATTAGTTTTTAGTTCTACAGTTGGTTTTGGTTAAGCTTTTTCGATTTCGATGGTAACCTTAGGGTAGCGATATTGTAACAGGACAAGCGATGTAAAGCAGGGGCGCGATGTAAGGTTTGCGTATAGATAAGAAGTCCGGGTATCGTTTATGGTAAATACAATTGAATATGGCGTCGTTGTTTATTTGTACAGTGTGAGGACACTTAAAAATTAACATAGATAATTTACATAGATGTCGAGTCGGAAGAAGATAATCAGAACAGAAATGAGAGGTATAGGCCGTTGGGGAATGATGAAATAGTGTAGGAGCGGATGCAGTTTAGAATAGACAGCATCCGCTCCTTTCCTTGTACATTGTTTTGATAAATGATAATATATTTCTATAAATATATTAATTGAGGTGAGAGGTGTCTGTATATAGAGTTTTTTGTAAAACAACACTGCTTGTTTTAATAGTTTTAACAGTAGTACATATTAATTGTAGTGTGGTCTATGCAAAGGATAATGTTGTAGTTGTTATAGATGCAGGTCATGGCGGTTCGGGTAAAACAGATGAGACAGAACTTGGTGCGAAGTATTCTGATAATATCCTTGAAAAAAAGGTTAATTTGATAACAGCTTATGCACTGAAGGAAGAGCTTGAAGAATATAATAATGTGATTTGTTATCTGACAAGAACTGATGACACTGCGATGAGTCTTGAGGATAGGGTTGCTATGGCTGCCAATCTGGATGCTGATGTAATAGTAAGCTGTCATTACAATGCGTCTGCAGATAAATTGTTTTATGGTGGGGAGATTTTCACCTCGGCCTATGGTAATTGTTATATGACAGGCTACGGACTGGCAGAATGTATTAGAGATGAATGGATCGAAGCCGGGATTATTTTTAGGGATATTAAGACAAAACTAGGTAATTCGGGGGGAGATTATTACGGCATAATTCGCCGTGGAACAGAAATAGGGCTTCCTGTAATTATTCTTGAACATGCAAGCCTTGATAATCATTTGGATTATGAACGTTTTGGAACAGAAGAGGATTGGAAACGACTTGGTCGTTGCGATGCTAAAGGTATAGCCGAATATTTTGGACTTAGTAAGGATTATGTTTTAAATGATGTTGAACCTACAGTAAATGTTGCACCACCGAATAATAGAAAAAATCCGGATACAACAGCGCCTGAGGGTGTGACTTTGGAAATAATAGACTGTAATATTGAAACCAATGAAATAACCTATGAAATCAGTGCTAAGGATGAGGACGGAAAGTTAATGTATTATGGTCTTGCTCTTGGGGAACCGGATGAGATTACGGATGGTGAGTTTGCGGACCTGATATTGTGGGAACAGGGTAAGAAAACTATGACCGGTACATTTTCTGTACCTACTGCTTATAGTGGCAGTATTGTTGCAAGAGTATATAATACATATGAACTTTATTCGGATTCAAATGTCTGTGAAATAGATATGGCTACGCTTCTTGAGGAATATGAGGAGAGCCTGGTCAGTGAGGATGAGGTTATTGCTGAAGGCCCGGTTGTGATTTATCCTAAAGGTTCCAAGCCGGCAGACAATCCATTCGATGTAGAAGAAGATGCTTCCTTTGACCTGGGAGGCAGAAAAGTCAAGGTCCAAACTGAAATCGATAAGGAACGTGATAAAGCATTGTTTGGACTAATAGTAGCCTGTGTTATCGGTATTCTTGTAATAGTTATTATAATGATTATTGTAGTCAGAAATATTATTTTACCGAAATTACGTGAAAATCAGGATGAATGGGATTATAAATTGTAAAAGCTTGGAAAGGGGGAAGCGTTATGAAGCTTACATTTGTTGGTGCTGATCATGAGGTAACCGGTAGCTGTCATTTTATAGAGGCATGCGGAAAGTATATTCTCGTTGATTATGGTATGGAACAGGGTGAAGATACCTATGAAAATGTTGAACTACCTGTAGATGCAGCAATGATTGATTATTGTTTCCTTACACATGCTCATATTGATCATTCGGGGCTATTGCCATTGTTGTATTCAAAAGGGTTTAGAGGGCAGATTTTTGCAACAGATGCAACCTGTGATTTGTGTAGTATAATGCTTCGTGACAGTGCTCATATTCAGATGTTTGAAGCTGAATGGCACAACCGTAGGGCAAAACGTTCGAAGGATTTTGAAGCATTTGTTCCTTTATATGACATGCAGGATGCAGATGGTGCAATCAAGTGTCTTGTTCCGTGTCACTATAATTCAATTATTGATGTGGCAGAGGGTATAAGGATAAGATTTACAGATGTAGGCCATCTGCTTGGTTCAGCAGCTATAGAGGTGTGGCTTACAGAGAATAATACTACAAAGAAAATAGTGTTTTCCGGTGATGTGGGAAATAGTAATCAACCACTTGTTAAAGATCCTACGGAAGTAAAAGAGGCTGATTATGTGGTGATTGAGTCTACTTATGGTAACAGACTTCACGATAAGGAAAAGCTTGATTATGTTACAGAGCTTTCAAGGATTCTCAAGGCTACCTTTGACAGAGGCGGAAACGTGGTTATTCCTTCTTTTGCAGTAGGTAGAACTCAGGAAATGCTGTATTTTCTCCGTCAGATAAAAACTGACAAGCTTGTTGAAGGACATGAAGATTTTCAAGTTTTTGTTGATAGCCCCTTGGCAGTTGAAGCTACAGGAGTATTTAATAAAAATGTTTATGAATGCTTTGATGAAGAGGCACTGGAGTTAGTTAACAAGGGAATTAATCCGATATCCTTCCCGGGCTTGAGCTTGTCCATTACCAGTGATGAGTCCAAGGCTATTAATTTTAATGACAGGCCAAAGGTTATTCTGTCGGCATCAGGTATGTGTGAGGCAGGACGTGTCAGACATCATTTAAAGCATAATCTATGGAGACCGGAATGTACTGTATTGTTTGTAGGGTATCAGGCTGTTGGAACACTTGGACGTGCTATTATTGACGGAATCAGGGAGGTTAAGCTCTTAGGTGAGAATATTGTAATAAGAGCTCAGATAATACAGATGAAGGGCCTTAGCGGCCATGCGGATAAGGCCGGACTGACTAAGTGGATGAGAGGCTTTGAATCTGATGTTGCCCGAGTGTTTGTTGTTCATGGTCAGGATATGGTATGTGATGAATTTGCCAACTATCTTCATGAAGAATATGCCTTTAATACCTATGCACCATATTCAGGAACAACATTTGATTTGCTTACAAATGAATTTGTTGTAGAGACTAAGGGCGTAAGTGTTACACCTAAAAAGAAACGCCAGATTTCTTCGGTATTCGAAAGACTTTTGGCTGCAGGACAGAGATTGCTTACTGTTATTCAACATAACGAGGGCGGTGCTAATAAGGATCTTGCCAAATTTGCGGATCAGATTAATTCATTATGTGATAAATGGGATAGATAGGAGCGAAAAATGAGCTACGCAGATAATATTTTTATTGATATGTGCAATGATATTTTAACTAACGGTTGTGATACAAAGGGTGAAAAAGTCAGACCAAAATGGGAGGACGGAACAAGTGCTTATACCATTAAGAAGTTTGGTGTTGTTAACAGGTATGATTTGAGAAAAGAGTTTCCTATTCTGACTTTGAGAAAGACTGCCCTTAAAAGCGCAACAGATGAAATCCTGTGGATATGGCAGTTAAAGTCAAACAATATCAATGATCTTCATTCTCATATATGGGATGAGTGGGCTGATGAGGATGGTTCCATTGGAAAGGCATATGGTTATCAGCTTGGAGTTAAACACAAATATAAAGAAGGCATGATGGATCAGGTTGACCGTGTGATTTATGACCTTAAAAATAATCCCTTCAGTAGAAGAATAATGACGAATATATATAATCATCAGGATTTGTCTGAAATGAATCTGTATCCATGTGCTTACAGCATGACATTTAATGTTACTCAAAGACCGGGAGAGGATAAATTAACACTTAATGCTGTACTTAATCAGCGTTCACAAGATGTCCTTGCAGCTAATAACTGGAATGTGGTACAATATGCTGTCCTTGTTCATATGCTTGCGCAGGTATGTGATATGTATGTGGGGGAACTGGTTCATGTTATTGCGGATGCTCACATATATGATCGTCATGTGGATATTGTTAAGGAGCTAATAGCTCGTCCGACCTATGAAGCACCAAAATTTTGGCTTAATCCGGATATTAAGGACTTTTACAAGTTTACAAGAGATGATGTAAAGCTTGAAAATTATAAATATGGCGAGCAGGTTACTATTCCAATTGCCATATAACCGGAAGGGTATTTAATAATTTTTTTGGAGGTATTTATGAAATTAATAGTTGCAGTAGACAGAAATTGGGCAATTGGTAATAAAGGAAAGCTGCTTGTAAGCATTCCCAATGACCATAAGAATTTTCGCCTGGAAACTACCGGTAAGGTGGTTGTATTAGGGCGTAAGACACTTGAAACATTTCCTCAGGGGCTTCCACTTAAGAATAGAACAAATATTATTCTTTCAAGGGATTTAACCTATCAGGTAAATGATGCAATTATTGTCCATTCAATTGACCAATTGCTTGAGGAGATTAAGGTGTATAATAGTGAGGATGTGTATATTATAGGCGGAGATAGTATATACAAGCAATTGATTCCCTATTGCGATGAGGCGATTGTAACTTATATTGACCATAAATATGAAGCAGATGCATTTTTTCCTAATCTTGACGAGAGCCCTGAATGGGAGCTTACAGGAGAAAGCGAAGAGATGACATATTTTGATTTGGAATATACCTTTAGAAATTATAAGAGAAAGTAAAACAAAAAAGGAATGCGGTTTTTCAACGCATTCCTTTTAATATACAACTCGATTTCTTCCGGATTCTTTTCCTTGATAGAGCTTTTCGTCAGCTCGTTCAATGGTCTCTGATATGCCTACTGAACTGTCATATTCCTCAAGTCCAAAGGTCATTGTAACGTGGAAGGAGTATTCCTTGTACACGAATAGCTTTTTCTCAATTGTATACTTCAACTTGTTTAGCTGTTCAAAGGCATAATCACCATTTTTTTGTTCGAAGGCAAATAGAAATTCTTCGCCGCCCCATCGACATATAGCACCTTTGTCCTTCATAAAGTTTGTAAAGACTTTTCCTAATTCAATAAGTACATAATCACCTGCATCATGTCCGTAGGTATCATTAATTTTCTTGAAAAAGTCAATGTCCGCGAGAGCAAGTGAAAGCTGATCCATTGTAGAATTGCTTTCGGTAAGCTTCTCTAGGTGGTTTAACATTCCTCGCCTGTTTTGTAACTGTGTTAATGCATCGACGGTTGCAAGCTTTTCAAGCTTTTTGGCATATTTAAGAATTTTGTGTTCGTTAGATGCAAACTTTAGGTAGTAAAAATATGCTGTAATAATAAATCGCAGACCTAAAAAGATATTGTTTGCCAGAAGCAAAATCAAATCCTGTTTCTGAGTGAATTCAATAATATTTCCTATATACTCTAAGATAAACCAGGTGGCAATTATGCATACAAGCACCATTACTGCCGAGATATTCTTAATAATAAGTGAATCATCTGTTTTGTAATAGAACAGGAGAATCAATGTATATAATGAAAACTGGAAGCCTATCGTAGGTCCTAGGGCAATAGCGTAGGTTAGCATTGAAAAAATCATTATTACCGAATATACATAAACGGAGGCTGTAGTCTTGTCCCAATAGGTCATCCAGAATACAAGCACATTCATAAGAAGAAATGCAATGCTCCATTGATATAGCTTACTGTCAAATGAGTACACAAAGAAGAGGATAAGCGCTACATTAAACAGAACGTCAGTAATACATAAAATTCTAAGCAATACTGATAATTCCTTGAGCTCATTCTCACCGGAAACATCTTTAAATATGATATTTCTAATCTTCATAAGGAACTTCATAGCTAAGCCTTTCAAATGCTTGATACTATGTTTGCACTGTTACCAGTCAGGGACAGAACAGTAAAAAAAATAATACTCAAGTCACATAAGCTATCAAAAATCACAATACACCTAGTTAAAGTATATCACATAGGTTTGTATATGTAAAATAAATATGTATTAATTTTACAAAAAAATGAAACTATTTTTTGTAAAATTGTAAAAAGCGAACATCATATAGATGCTCGCTTGTACAAATATATGTATAATTGACACATTTTATAACGTAAAAATAAATATATTATTAAAGTGGCAATATTGTATACAATATAGACAATTATTGCTTATTCTTCCAAGGAATCTTTTTTTGATACAGTTACTGTTTCTGTATAGCATGAGAAGATTGAATCAATGGAACCATCTGAAAGCTTAGGAGTAAATAAGCTTACGATAGGAACAATAATAATTGATACGCACATTGCTACAGCTCCGGCAACAATGGAATTGGAGAAAAACTTAAAGAATATATTAAGTACTGTAATTCCAATACCTGTTATGAAGCTTACGTATACAGAAAGCTTGGTTGTTCCCTTCCAATAAAGTGCATAAACAAACGGTCCTAAGAAGGCTCCTGCCAATGCACCCCATGAAACACCCATGAGCTGTGCAATAAAGGTTGGTGGATCGAGAGCAATTATAACTGAAATAATAATGAAGAAGCCAACCAGGATTCGTAATGATAAAAGCTGTTTCTTTTCTGACATATCTTTAACAAACAGAGGCTTGATAAAGTCAAGGGTAAGTGTTGATGAACTTGTAAGAACCAATGCTGAAAGTGTAGACATTGATGCTGATAATACAAGTACAATTACAATTCCCACAAGAATATCAGGAAGTGTGGAGAGCATCCCCGGCATAATTGCGTCATAAATCATACCGCCGTCCGCATTGTAAAATTCAGGTGAATCATATAAACGAACAAATCCTCCAAGGAAGTAAGTTCCACCGGCAACAACAATTGCAAAAATTGTTGAAATAACTGTTCCGCTTTTGACTGATTTTTCATCTTTGATGGCATAGAACTTATGTACCATCTGAGGAAGTCCCCAGGTTCCTAAAGATGTAAGAATTATTATACTTAGAAGATTAATAGGATCCGGACCAAAGAATGAGGTAAAGGCACCGGGTTGACCAAGTGTTGGTTCAATATCACTGTTAAATTGAGAAAGCTTAAATATTGCATCTATAAAGCCGCCATTATTATTAAGAACTGCTGCAATTACAGCAATGATTCCTGCCAGCATAATAATACCCTGAACAAAGTCATTAATTGCTGTAGCCATGTAACCACCTGCGATAACATAGATACCTGTAAGTATTGCCATAACAATTACGCACGCTTCGTATGGAATATCGAAGGCGATTGCAAACAGTCTTGAAAGACCATTGTAAATAGATGCTGTATAAGGTACTAAGAATACAAAAATAATAACTGATGCAAAAATCTTAAGCTTTTTGCTTTCGAAACGTTTACCAAAAAATTCAGGCATAGTTGCACTGGATAAATGATTGGTCATTACGCGTGTCCGTCTTCCGAGAACAATCCAGGCAAGAAGACTGCCAATAAAGGCATTTCCTATACCAATCCATGTGGCTGATAAACCATATTTCCAACCGAATTGTCCTGCATATCCAACAAATACAACTGATGAGAAATAAGAAGTACCATAGGCAAAGGCTGTAAGCCATGGACCGACAGAACGTCCGCCAAGTACAAAATTGTCTACATTTGTTGCTGATTTTCTTGATAAGAGTCCAATTGCAATCATTATTGCAAAGAATACAATCAAGAGTGTGAGTTTGACTATCATAATACTTCCTCCAAAATGAATCATTAATTACTACACTTTAATGCGTCAAAGCGTAACGCACTAAAGCGATGATATCAAAAGCATATTTGCTTGTCAAGTACAAAATTGTTGTTATTCAGGGGTGAATATAAGTACTTGCTGCTACTCAACTCCCGGTCAGTAACTGAACAGCAACACAAATTTGTGTGTAAAATCTTGACAAATATCCTTAATTGCATAATATTAGAAGATAGTGTGTTTTTATTGCTTTGGAAGGAGATAGTTATGAGTGAAACAAAGAGCGTAATGATGCTGGGAAACGAAGCTATTGCTCGTGGCGCTTATGAAGCAGGTGTTAAGGTTTCTGCTGCATATCCCGGAACCCCCAGTACTGAGATTAGTGAGAATATTGTTAAATATAAGGATGAATTATATTGCGAGTGGTCCCCAAATGAGAAGGTAGCTATGGAGGTTGCCATAGGTGCTTCACTTGTGGGCTGCCGTTCATTAGTGTCTATGAAGCATGTAGGTGTTAATGTTGCTTCCGACCCGTTATATACTGTTTCTTATATTGGTGTTAATGGAGGTCTTGTTCTTGTGGCGGCCGATGATCCCGGTCTTTACAGCTCTCAAAATGAGCAGGATACAAGAATGATTGCCAGAGCAGCTCATCTTCCCGTACTTGAACCCTCTGATTCACAGGAAGCTAAGGATTTTATTAAGTATGCTTATGAGTTAAGTGAGAAATATGACACACCGGTCATTTTGAGAACAACTACACGTTTATCTCATTCTCAGGGAATGGTTACTCTTGAGGATAGACAGAATGTGGCTGATAAGCCATACGAGAGAAATGTTGCAAAAAATGTTATGATGCCTGCGATGGCTAAGGGACGTCATCTTGCAGTAGAAGCAAGAGAAATTAAAATGGCAGAGGATTCCTGCGAATTCCCTATTAACAGAGTAGAAATGAATGATACCGCAATTGGTATTATTACAAGTGGTATTTCTTACCAGTATGTAAAAGAGGCAATTCCTAATGCTTCAGTATTAAAGCTTGGTATTGTTAATCCACTTCCAAGAAAGCTTATTGAAGATTTTGCATCCAAGGTGGATACATTATATATAGTAGAGGAACTTGAACCAATTGTTGAAACTCAGGTAAAGTCATGGGGGATTAAGGCAATTGGTAAGGAAATTCTTACTGTTCAGGGCGAGTACAGTGCCAATATGTTAAGAAAGGCAATTCTTAAGGAAGAGGTTTTGATTAAGAATCCGGCTGAGGTTCCTAATCGTCCTCCTATTCTGTGTCCGGGATGTCCACATAGAAGTGCATTTACTGTTCTTAATAAGCTTAAGATTCATGCTGCAGGTGATATTGGTTGCTATACCTTAGGAGCAGTTGCGCCACTGAGTGTTATTGATACTACTGTGTGTATGGGCTCGAGTATATCTACTCTTCATGGTATGGAAAAGGCCAAAGGTAAGGATTATATTAAGAACTGGGTTGCTGTAATCGGTGATTCCACATTTATGCATACAGGTATAAATTCACTTATTAATATGGTATATAATCAGGGAACCGGAACTGTAATGATTCTTGATAATTCCACAACAGGAATGACCGGTCATCAGGACCATGCGGCTACCGGAAAGACTCTTCAGGGTGAAGAGGTTCCTGCAATTAATATTTACGAACTTTGTAAGACTATCGGAGTTAAGAACGTATATGAAATAAACGTATTTGATACGGAAGGTCTTGAAAAGCTGCTTAAACAGGAGCTTGCTAAGGATGAGGTTTCAGTTATCATTACAAAGACACCTTGTGTGCTTTTGAATAAGACACCTATTACACATAAGTGCGTTGCAGATCCTGAAGCTTGTAAGAAATGTGGAATGTGTCTTAAACCGGGATGTCCTGCAGTTACCAAGCAGGAGGATGGTACAATCAAAATTGACGAAACTATGTGCAACGGTTGCGGATTGTGTAAGAAACAGTGTAAGTTTGGTGCAATCAAGGACGTGGCAATTTAGTTGGGGATAAGGAGACTGTTATGGAAACGAAGAATATAATGATTGTAGGTGTAGGCGGACAGGGAACTCTGCTTACAAGCCGTATTCTCGGTGGAATTATGCTTCAGGCCGGATACGATGTTAAAATGTCTGAGGTTCATGGAATGGCTCAGAGAGGTGGCTCTGTTGTTACCTTTGTAAGATATGGAGATAAGGTGTGTGAACCTATCGTTGAAGAAGGTCAGGCTGATGTCCTTATTGCATTTGAACAGCTTGAGGCCATGAGGTATGCTCATTTCCTTAAAAAGGATGGGGTATTGATTTTGAATAATCAGAGAATTGATCCTATGCCTGTTGTAATAGGAGCAGCAAAGTATCCTGAAAATATTGTTGAGAATTTAAGTAATGAATATAAGGTTATTTCTGTAGATGCAATGTCAGAGGCAATTAAGCTTGGAAATTCCAAGGTATTTAATGTTATTGTTTTGGGTGTCGCTGCAAAGCATATGGATTTTTCCAAGGACGAATGGTTTAAGGTAATTGAGAGTATTGTTAAGCCTAAGTTTGTGGATATGAATAAGCAGGCATTTGAAATCGGATATAATCTGTAGTTACTGTTTTAAGACTAAACAGTAATACTTTAGTGTTACTGCTCAGGTAATGAATAGTAACAATTGTTTTGGTAAGGTGGTGGAAACAATGATCTGGAATGAAGCCAGAGAATGCATGAGTCGTGATGAGATGGCTCACATTCAGAGCGTACGTTTAGTTAAGCTTGTAGATCGTGTATATCATAATGTAGAGTTTTATCGTAAGAGAATGCAGGAGGCCGGTCTTGAACCCGGAGATATTAAGGGGATAGAAGATATCAATAAGCTTCCGTATACAACAAAGGCTGACCTTAGAGACAATTATCCCTTTGGGTTATTTGCTGTGCCCCGTAGTGAAATTGTTCGTGTACATGCATCCAGTGGAACAACGGGCAAAGCTACAGTAGTTGGATATACAAGACATGATATTGATATATGGGCAGAGTGTGTTGCCAGAGCCTTTACAATGGCCGGCGTTGGTCAGAATGACGTAATGCAGATTGCCTATGGTTATGGATTGTTTACAGGTGGTCTTGGTGCTCATTATGGTGCTGAGAATCTTGGCGCGACAGTAGTTCCCATGTCTACCGGTAATACTAAAAAGCTTATTACAATGATGGAGGATTTTGGCGTTACAGCAATTGCCTGTACACCTTCATATCTTATTCATATAGCTGAGGTTTTGGAGGCTGAAAATAAAATGGATAAGATTAAGCTTCGTACCGCAGTGTGCGGTGCAGAACCATGGACAGAGGAAATGCGTTTGCTTATAGAAAAAATGCTTAATATTGGTGTTCATGATATTTACGGACTTTCGGAGGTTATGGGACCGGGTGTTGCCTGTGACTGTGATTTCCATAAAGGACTTCATGTATTTGACGATCATTTTTATCCTGAGATTATTGATAAGGATACTCTTGAGCCTGTGGGTGACAATGTTCTTGGTGAACTTGTATTTACTACATTAACAAAGGAAGGTTTGCCGCTTATTAGGTATCGTACTAAGGATCTTACAAGTATTGATCATAGCCCCTGTGAATGTGGAAGAACCACACCAAGAATTCAAAAATTCAAAGGCCGTTCAGATGATATGCTTGTTATTCGTGGAGTTAATGTGTTCCCTTCACAGGTGGAGGCTGCATTACTTGAGGTAGATGAAACAACACCTAATTATCTGATGATTGTTGACAGAGTTGATTATCAGGATACTCTTGAGGTTAAGGTAGAAGTAGAAGAACGATTCTTTGATGATGATATGGTTAGTCTTGAAAAAATAACAAAGAAGATTCAGGCTGTATTAAAACAGGCCCTTGGACTTGCCTGCAAGGTAACACTTGTAGAGCCTAATACCCTTGAGAGAAGTGAGGGAAAATCAAAAAGAGTTATAGACAAGAGAAATCTTGTTTAACGCTTCGGGTTAAATGTGGTATAATAGGTATTGAATTAAACAATGTGTCTTTGAAGTTGCATTTTGCTTCGTTACTGGGTAGAAATGAACAGTAACAGAATGGAGGTGCTTTTATGGCAGTGAAGCAGGTTACTGTGTTTATTGCAAACAAAGAGGGACGAATCGAAAAGGTAACACAGGTTCTTAAGGATAATGATATTAATATTACTTCATTAAGCCTTGCTGAATCGGAGGATTTTGGATTGCTTCGTCTTATTGTTTCCGATGCTGAACGTGCAAAAAACGTTCTTAAGGAGGCCGGACTTAGTGCTAAGACGACGGATGTCATAGCTGTTCAGATATCTAATGAGCCGGGCTCACTTCATGATTTGCTGATAGCGGTTAAGGAATATAATATTGAATATATGTATGTATTGACTGCAGCGGAATCTGCATCTATGGTCATGAAAATCAGAGATGTTGAGGGTGCTGAGAAGGTTCTTAGAGACAAAGGTTTTGTTATTTTATCTGAACAAGAGGTTAATGAGACGGTGTATTAAAACACCGTCTCATTTAGTTTAATTTCCTTTGTTGATAATATACTTTAGGTTATGGTATACTAATTCTTAATAAGGTTATTTGACTGAGTAAAGTGTGGTGAGGAACTTGCATGATATTGTAAATAGACTTCGTGATGGAGTTTTCGATTATGATAATGGGAAACTCTCTTTTTCTGTTACTAAAATTGAAGAATCATTGCCTGTAGGCGGTACATATGAGGGTTCCTTTACCATTGAAAGTCGTAATGATAATGTTGTTGTAGGAAAGGTATATACCTCCAGTATGCGCCTTGTATGCATGACTGAAAGCTTTGAGGCCAAGAAGGTTAATGTTGGATTCCTTTTTGATGCAACAGGACTTGATGCGGGAGATATTGTTAAGGGTGATGTTCAGATAGTTTCCAATATGGGTGAGTATTATATTCCCTTTGCTTTTTCTATTGTACATGGTATTGTCAGAAGCTCTCTTGGTAATGTTAAAAATTTATTTCATTTTACAAATCAGGCACAAATTAGCTGGGATGAGGCTGTGGGTCTATTCTATTCAAAGGAGTTTATGCAAGTCTTTGAAGGAAACGACAGAGTGCATCTTGCTAAGTATCGCGGTCTTTCCAATCATTATTTAGATGAGCAGAATATGGATACGTTTCTTATATCGGTTAATAAGAAACAGCCTGTTCTTTACAGCGTTGACAAGACAATGCATGAATTTCATGAGGTTTCTGAAACCCTTAGATGTGAATTGCCTGTCAGAAAGTCAACATGGGGATATGTTAATCTTAAGCTTTCAACAGATTGTGAATTTTTACGTCTTGAAAAGACAGAACTTGATTATTCTGACTTTTTAGGAAATGTTCATAAGCTTGTATTTTTTATAGAAGAGGACAAGATGCATGAGGGTAAGAATTTTGGTCGTATTACCCTTACCAGCAACCATCAGAAGCTTACGGTTACTATTATTGCCTCTAAGCGTATGAGTAACGCTGCACTTAGATGCGAGAGAAGAGAAATACGTAATCTCTATGGCCGTCTTATGCGTTGCTATATTGCCTTTAGAACCAAGCATATCAGTGTTAATACTTGGGTAAGGGATTCCTTTAAGATTGTGGAGCGACTTAATGCTCTCGATGAGAAGAATCCTGAATCCAGACTTTTTCAGGCACAGTTAATGCTTGTTTCTCAGCGCTATAATGAGGCGAAGTGGATTCTTGATCATGTTGAGACAGAAATGAGGATTCAGAAAACAGATCCGACGTTATATTGCTATTATTTGTATTTAACTACTCTTTATTTAAGGGATGATGCATATATTAATGAAGTTGCTGATGAAGTGGCAGCAATTTTTGAAAATAACAACGACAATTACAAAATTCTGTGGGCTTTGCTCTATCTTAATGAGGATTTATGCAATAATCATATAAGAAAAATCGAGCTGATTGAGGATCAGTTTTATAAGGGCTGCAGAAGCCCCATTATGTATGTGGAAGCATATCAGTTTTTTGTTAATAATCCTGTGACTCTTAATAAGCTTGAAGATTTTGAACTACAGGTTCTGTATTGGGCGGTTAAAAACGGAATGATGAACCAGGAGGTATGTAAGCAGATATTATACCTTACAGCCAGAACCAAGGTTTTTTCTGATAATTTACTAAGACTTCTTACCGGAATTTACAGAATTACCGAAGATGCAGATGTGGTAAGCTCTATTTGCTCACTGCTTATAAAGGGTAACAAGACAGATGAGAAGTATTTTGAATGGTATAGCATTGGTGTGAATCTTGAACTTCGTATTACTAAGCTATACGAGTATTATATGTTATCTGTTCCAAAAGATTATAATGAACTGTTGCCGAAGTCAGTTATTATGTACTTTGGCTTTAGGAATAATATGGATTATAAGCATATTGCATTTTTGTATGCAAATATGCTAAGACACAGGTATGATATTTCTAACCTGTGTGAGGATTACGCAGTAGCAATGCATGATTTTGTCATTGAACAGATTGTTTATGAAAGAATAGATGATAATCTTGCATATTTGTATAGTGAGCTTCTTAGACCTGATGATATAGAACCGGATATGGTTAATAGATTTATTAAGCTTGTTTTCTCCCACGAGGTCAGAGTCAATGCTCCTAATATTAAGAATGTCTGCGTTGTTCAGGATGAAATGGAATATGAGGAAATATATGCTGTTGAAGATAACGTAGCTTATCCTGTAATATATAGCACCCATTATATGATTTTCTATGAGGATGGTGAAGGAAAGAGAGTTCTTGCAGATCCCTCCCAGTGTCGCAAGCTCATAGATGAGACGATTTATGTAAATGAGCTTAGGCATTATGTTACTGACAATGAGGGCTTTAATCTGTATTTGTGCAGTGGACGTAAGCACTATATTACAGTGGATTCGGGAAATGTGGATTCCTGTCGTGAGCTCGTGGAGGCAATGAGAATCAAAGAGGATTTCAAACGTGATGTACGTATGGAATTGCTCAAATACTATTATGATAATAATGAGATTTCTACTCTGGATCAGTTTTTATTAAGTATAGAACCTAAGGTGCTTGGCGCTAAGGACAGAGCAGATTTGGTTGGGTACCTTGTTATAAGGGGAATGTTTGAAACGGCGTACGATATTATTACAATTTATGGAGCTGAGAAGGTTCCGGCTAAGACACTTGTAAGAATATGTACCCACATGATTGGAAAGAGTGAAGATATTGTTGATGTTATGCTTGTAAAGGTGGCGTATTTCGCATTTATTAATGGCAAGTATGATGGAACAATGCTTAAATATCTTGTGGATAATTTTAATGGTCTGACCAAGGAGTTGCGTAATCTGTGGCGTGCGGCAATGCAGTTTGACATTGAATGCTTTGGCCTTATGGAGAAAATTCTTGTTCAGATGCTGTTTACCAAGACAACTATTGGTGAAAAGGAAGATTTGTTTGAAGAATATATTCGATGCGGTTCAAATACCAAGGTTGAGCTTGCATATCTTTCTTATTCTGCCTTTGATTATTTTGCAAAGGAACGTCTTCTTGATGTTCGGGTATTTGACCACATTGTTAAGAATTACAGGCGGGGTGAAGAACTAAACGATGCCTGTAAGCTGGCATTACTTAAATATTATGCTGAGGATGAAAAGCGTTATTCTGACAGAATCAGAGAGATGCTTGTTGAATTCCTCAAGGAATTTATTCAGAAAAATATTTATTTTGTATTCTTTAATGAATTTATTGATATTATGCCGGAACTTGCAGTATATGATGATAAGACCATTATTGAGTACAGAACCGATCCTAATAGTAAAGTTACTCTTCATTACATTATTGAAGGAAATGAAGATGATGATTCCTATCATACGGAAGAAATGAAGAATATGTATGGTGGGGTTTTCTCAAAGGAATTTATTCTCTTCTTTGGTGAGAATCTTCAGTACTATATCACGGAAGAGAAAAACGGTAAGGAGTCACTTACGTTTAGTGATTCAGTGTCTATATCGGATGCGATTGCTGAAAGCCGTGAATCCAGATATAACCTGCTTAATGATATGGTCGTTTCGAAGGCCTTGCAGGATGATGAAACATTAATGAAAATCATGGAAGAATATGTCGAGGCAGAGTGTTTTACTGATAAAGTATTTACTTGCCTGTAATGGGAGATAATCATGGGTAATCAAAGCAGGTATATTGTAGGCTGCGATTTGAATGATATGGTAACTCAATTGAGTTATTTTGAATTAAATAAGGATGAGCCTGAGACTTTGATATCTGATGGTGAGAATGAACGACTGGGAATCCCCACAGTGTTATGCAAACGAAGAAAGGTTAATCAGTGGAGTATAGGTACAGAAGCAATTCGTCTAATAGAAAAGGATGGAGAGGCTGAAGTTAATAAATTAGTTTCACTTGCTCTTTCAGATAGTAAGATTTCTATAGATGAAGAGGAATTTACAGGGATTGATTTACTTATTCTGTTTCTGAGAAAGTCACTTAATCTATTATCTGTATATGTTTCCATGGACCAGATAGATTCTTTTATATTTACGGTTCCCAAGCTCGATTCTTCAATGCTTTCCGTTCTTGAGAGAGTTTCGGTGGCACTTCCTGTAGGACGGGATAAAATTGCTTTCCAAAGCTACAGTGAAAGTGTTTTCTATTATATGCTCCATCAGGAAGAGGAGTTATTTAAAAATGAGGTTGTGGTTCTTGACCATGACGGTGCTGATATTAATTGCTATTATATGCATCTTAATCATCGAACAAAGCCCATTGTGGGAATGGTTGATGAGTATTTTTTTGATGACTTTGAAAGCCCTGACAGCGAAAATGCCACAGAGGAGGAAAAACATTTAGCTGATGAGAAGCTCTTGTCAATGCTGCATGATTTTCTTATGGCCAAAACAGTTCGTGCTGTTTATCTGCTGGGAGATGGCTTCGATGGTGAATGGTGTAAGAAGACAGTTAGTTTTCTCTGTATGGGACGAAGAGTATTTCAAGGGAAGAATATGTACTCTAAGGGTGCCTGCTACTACGGTAAGGACAGAATAGAACCGACCGGGCTTAATGAAACCTATGTATTTTTAGGAAGAGACAAGCTGCAGTTTAACCTTGGAATGTATGTTGAACATAATGGGGAAGAGGAGTATATTGCTCTGGCAGATGGTGGAGAGAATTGGTTTGAATCAGAATCAAAGCTACAACTGTTGTTAGCTGACGGGAACAAAATCAAGCTGATTGTTACGCCTCTTGATGGCAAGGAAATACGTGATATTACAATTAATCTGGATGGACTTAAACAACGTCCTCTTAAAACAACAAGGCTGGAGCTTAATGTGTCCTTTAAATCGGGCACAAAAGTTTATGCCTGCGTTAAAGACTTGGGATTTGGAGAAATATTCCCTTCTACAGGTCAGTATTGGGAAAAAGAAGTGGAAATCTTTTGAGGTAGAATTGGATGGCTAATGTTATTTTGTGCCACGGTAAGCTGGCAAAAAAACCTTATAATGTTGTTGGCATTGGTATTAACGTCTATTCTGCCGAGGAACTCTGTTTTGTAATTGCCCAGAATGCTCATACTTTGGATAGAGATTTTATGGATGAGAATCTGTGTACCTTTCTTGAAGAAGAGTTAAGCCTAAGAACACTGGCATTAAAGCTTAGGGAAATCATTAACAGACAGGGTGGTTTGGGCGAATTCGTTGTGGCAATTCTTGAGGGAGTTAATTATTGCGACACTGTAGAAATAAAAAGCATTAAACAAATTCTTGTGGAAAGTGCCGGTCTTAGTCCTGCCAGAAAGCATAAGAGCAGAGCTGACAATCTGTTTAAGGCAAGGAAGTACGGTAGGGCGCTGGATGAATATATAGGAACTCTTGATAAGATAGACAAAGAGGCAGAACCTCTTTTGTATGCTGCTGTGCTTCATAATATGGGAACGACCTATGCAAAGCTGTTGCTGTATAAGAAGGCATCTGAATATTATCTTGAGGCATACCGGTTGAATATGGATGATGAAAGTCTTGTGCTACATTTAGTCTGCTCTAATTTGTCCATGCCTAAGGAACAATACGAAAAGATGCTTATCCGTTGCGGCTATAAGGATAAGGTAATAGAGGATGCTAAGGACAGATTAAATCTACAGGGTGGCTTCCTTGATGTTAATAACAGATATGCGAAGGAATTTAATTATCTAAAGGATTTAAAAAAATCCGGCAAAATCGGTCAGTATTACCATGCTGTTGATGAGACACTTAATGCATGGAAACAGGAATACAGAGCAAATATGATTTTATAGATTATTAACGTCCTGTTTATTCTATTAAACTGGGAATAGGAAATATTCATAGGTGTTTATATGAGGATTATTGATTATATCAAGAAAAAGCTTGGCTTTGTGGAGGACAGTTTCGAGTCGGAGTTTGAGGTCAATCTGGAAACCGGTGAAAATGCCGAGAATATTACTGAGGTACTAAAGCATTCGGCAATTCGAAGGGCAGATATTAACGTACTTGATTACAAGGAACGTGAGATGTATGTCCGGGATAAATGTGATCAGATGAAAAACGCCGCAGAGGAAATAAAGCGTGAAAAGGTTGAATATCAGAAGGTAATTGAACGCCTTTCTGATATTGATGAGCTTAGCGCGCTTCCCTCTAATAATTTTAGCGGAATAATCCGTTCTGCCAAGAAAATCCTGCAAATAGAACAGGATGAGGAAAACTACGTACGTCCTACCTCTAAAATCACGGACTCTCAATATCGTGAAATGGAACGTATGGAAAATGAAATTCCCGGGATAATCAAAAAGATTAAAGACGAAGAGGATTATCAGATGAAGGTTAAGAGGGATCTTAATCTTCTTGAAGGTGAGAAGGGAGCCCTGGCATACCAGCGCAGAGAGGAAAAGGAAAAAGCTGGGAATTGCAAGGCATTGGCTTTTGTATTTGTTTTTGTTTCCGTTATGGCTGCACTGCTGTTGGCTTTACTTCATTTTTCGCTTGATTTTGAAGTGGTTTTAGGATATTACATCGTACTCACTTTTCTATGCATTTCTATGGTAATAATCTGTGTGACCTATAAGAATGCTATTGATTCCCAGGCTAAGACGGAGCGTAAGATTAATAGGGCTATAACCCTTCAGAACTCTGTTAAGATTAAATATGTTAATGCTACCAATCTTATAGATTATTATTATTCGAAATACAAAATCAATAACTCCTACGAGCTTAGCTATATGTGGGAGAAGTATAACGAAGAGAAAAATGCCAGAAATCATTCGGAAGAGATTGCACAAAAGTTAGATGATGCAAGAAAAGAACTTGCCAAGAATTTAAGAACCTATAATATTAATGATATTGCACTTTTTGTTTTTCAGCCCTATTTGCTTACTGATGAAATGGCTTTGGCTGAAATACGAAAGAATTTGATTATTCAGAGGCAAAAGCTGAAAAAGGGAATTGATTTTAATACCTTTAGTCTTGAATCCTCCAAGAGAGAAATAGAGGATCTTGTAAGGGAATATCCTAAGTTTAATAAGGAAATACTTGCTATTGTAAGTCAGTATGAAGAAGGTAATTAAATGATAGCCCAAAGGTGTAGGGCTTCTTGATTATTAAATAGAAACATGGTACTATTTTTCAATAAATGATTCGCCGTTTTCCTTAAGTCTTGCTTCAAAATCATCAAGCATTTTGGAAACCTTGGGAGATATTGATACGAATTCACAGCCATATTGATAGTGTGTTTTGTCTATAGCTAAGCTGCGTATGATTTTTACGTCTGTAATAATCTGAGGCATATCACGATATAATTCTATATTAGCAATGAAAATATAACCTACGGGAAGGACTGTTTCGCATATGAAGCCGATTCCCTTGGCTGATATATCGGTTACGTCAATCGAGGATGAAATATCCTTGAGAGCGTAGGGATTTTCCTGATATAAATCGGACACTGAAAGGTTAAATCCGATAGGAATTCGCTTTTCTTTGCGTTTTTCTTCCATTGTAGTTACCTCTGAAATTAATTTTTGGTTTATTATATAATAAATCATTTTACTTATCAAGAATCATGTTCTTATGGAATCGGTATGTTAAGTGATTTATATCGCAGAGATGCAAAGGTGAATATGTCGCACCTAAAAGTGCTTAGCGCATCTTGCGGATAGGTATGCTAAGGCGTATATGAATAATGTATATATTTATAAAGGAGAATAAAAATGAACGACAGATATGTAAGCCCATTATCAGAAAGATACGCAAGTAAGGAGATGCAGTATATCTTCTCACCGGATATGAAGTTTAAAACCTGGAGAAGGTTATGGATTGCCCTTGCCGAGACAGAGCGTGAGCTTGGTCTTAATATTACACAGGAGCAGATTGATGAGCTTAAGGCTCATGCCGAAGATATAAATTATGATGTTGCCAAGGAAAGAGAGAAGTTAGTCAGACATGATGTAATGAGCCATGTATATGCATACGGGGTTCAGTGTCCTAAGGCAAAGGGTATTATTCATTTAGGAGCCACCTCCTGCTATGTGGGAGATAATACGGACATTATAGTTATGGCAGAGGCACTTAAGCTAGTCCGTAAGAAGCTTGTTAATGTGATTTTTAAATTATCTGAGTTTGCAGACAAATACAAGGCACTTCCGACTCTGGCATTTACTCATTTTCAGCCGGCACAGCCTACTACTGTAGGTAAGCGTGCAACTCTGTGGATGAATGAGTTTGTTTTGGATCTTGAAGAGCTTGATTTTGTGCTTGGTTCTCTTAAGCTTCTTGGTTCTAAGGGTACAACAGGTACACAGGCAAGCTTTCTTGAACTGTTTGACGGCGATCAGGAAACAATTGATAGAATCGATCCAATGATTGCTAAAAAAATGGGCTTTAAGGAGTGCTATCCTGTTTCAGGACAGACATATTCACGTAAGGTTGATACCCGAGTTGTTAATGTTCTTGCTGCAATAGCTGCCAGCGCGCATAAGTTTTCAAATGATATCAGACTTCTTCAGCATTTGAAGGAGGTTGAGGAACCCTTTGAGAAAACTCAGATTGGTTCATCAGCTATGGCATACAAGCGTAATCCTATGCGTAGCGAGAGAATAGCATCTCTTAGCAGATATATTATTATTGATTCTCTTAATCCTGCAATTACCAGTGCTACTCAGTGGTTTGAGAGAACTCTTGACGATTCTGCCAACAAGCGTCTTTCTGTTCCGGAGGGATTCCTTGCTCTTGATGGTGTTCTCGATTTATGTCTTAACGTAGTAGATGGTCTTGTGGTAAATGAGAAGGTTATTGAGAAGAGATTAAGAAGTGAATTACCGTTTATGGCAACTGAAAATATAATGATGGATGCTGTTAAGGCCGGCGGAGACCGTCAGGAATTACATGAGAAGATAAGAACTCTTTCAATGGAAGCCGGAAATAATGTTAAGAAGCTTGGTCTTGATAACAATCTTCTTGAGCTTATTGCTGCAGACCCATCCTTTAACATGACACTTGAAGAGCTTGAAGAAACAATGAATCCAAGTAAGTTTATTGGACGAGCAAAGGAACAGGTTGATGCGTATCTTTCAAAGGTGATTTTCCCCATTGTTGAGGATAATAGGGAATGTCTTGGTATTCAGGCTGAGATTAATGTTTAGTATTGTTTGATGTTTTAGGAATTTGAGGTGCTTAATTGGTTCTGAAAGCTTTGAATGATATTTGGATTGCAATTAGGGCTTTTGATGAACAGGCAATGACCTTTGCTTCAATAGCGGTCCTTATATACATTTTTTTCATAATAATTAAATATATTTATAGAAAACTGCGACATAAAAAATGCGACTCAATATGGCAGATGGTTATATCTATCTGCCTATTTGGTATTTTATGTATATATTTATCATATTTAATATCCTTGACCCTGTCGGGAAGAGAGGCAGGAAGTCGTTCAAACAAAATCAATCTTGAATTGTTTGGAACCTTTTCCAACGATGGCTCGATTTCAAAACATGCAGCAGAGAATGTGTTACTGTTTATTCCTTTTGGAATACTTGTACCACTTATGGGACATTTTTTTAAACGCTGGTGGAACCTGACACTGCTTGCTTTTATAAGCAGTATGTTAATTGAACTTACACAGTTAATTACTGCCAGAGGATATTTTGAGGTTGATGATATAGTGCTTAATACCTTGGGGGCACTATTAGGATATATGGCATTCTCGGTATGTTATCACAGTTATATTGATATAAAAAAGAAAACCGAAATACCACTTAACAAGCATGAAATACAGATTAACCGGGTTACGTTATTTGTTATTCAGCTTCTTCCTGTAATTCTTGTGACTATGATGATTTTCAGATTCTCCGGGGATAATGCTGAGGAATCAAGTGCTCTTAGTTTATTTGTTACAGAAAAGCTTCTGATAGTTAAGAATAAAATACTGGGTACAGGTCTTACTGCTGAGAAAATATATAATCTTGCTGTTAAGCGTGAAGGCATGGTGCGTACCCTTGCTCATATGATTGAATATGCATTATTGACTGTTGTGACATTTGTGTTTATATATTGCAGGCGAATCAGTAATTATCTTTCATATATCACTACATTTGTATTTGTGATTGTCATTGCATGCTGTGATGAGGTTCATCAGATTAATTCGCCCGGTAGAAGTGCCAGTATAGCAGATGTCGGTGTTGATTCTCTTGCAGCAATAATTGTACTTGCCTTTATTTTACTTCTATCAGCATTTTTGCGATATTATCGTGTTAGAAGTAAGGTTAAGAATCTAAAAAAAGAATTACTCGATATAAAGAATATGAAGAATTAAAGCTGCTTCTTTTACATATATGAGAGGGAGCAACAAAATGGAGGGAATATGTCAACTGTTGACCAGAGTAAAATCAGAAATTTTTGTATAATTGCCCATATAGATCACGGTAAATCAACATTAGCCGACAGAATTATTGAAAGCACAGGACTGTTGACCAGCCGTGAAATGCAGGCTCAGGTTCTCGATAATATGGAGCTTGAGAGAGAGCGTGGAATTACCATTAAGTCACAGGCTGTCAGAACTGTATATAAGGCTAAGGATGGAGAGGAATACATCCTTAATCTTATTGATACACCGGGACATGTTGACTTTAATTATGAGGTTTCAAGAAGCCTTGCTGCCTGTGATGGCGCAATACTTGTGGTTGATGCTGCCCAGGGAATAGAGGCACAGACTCTTGCAAATGTGTATCTGGCACTTGATCATGATCTTGATGTATTTCCTGTAATCAATAAGATTGATTTGCCAAGTGCCGATCCCGAAAGAGTAGTAAACGAAATCGAGGATGTTATAGGAATAGAGGCAATGGATGCCCCAAGAATATCAGCTAAAATCGGACTGGGAATCGATGAGGTTCTAGAGCAGATTGTTAAGAAGATTCCTGCTCCTAAGGGAGATAAGAACAAGCCCCTTAAGGCTTTGATTTTTGATTCGCTATACGATTCCTATAAGGGTGCAATTGTATTCTGCAGAATGATGGATGGTGTTGTTAAAAAGGGAACACCTATTAAGATGATGGCAACAGGTGCTGTTGCAGAGGTGGTTGAGGTAGGATATTTTGGCGCAGGTCAGTTTATTCCCTGTGATGAGCTGGAAGCAGGCATGGTTGGATATATTACTGCAAGTATTAAGAATGTTCGTGATACTGCTGTGGGTGATACAGTCACTAATGCCGAGAATCCATGTGAGGAAGCACTTCCGGGTTATAAGAAGGTTCAGTCAATGGTATATTGCGGACTATATCCTGCTGATGGTGCAAAATATCCTGATCTTAGGGATGCTCTTGAAAAGCTTCAGCTTAATGATGCTTCTCTTAACTATGAGCCGGAAACCTCTATTGCTCTTGGTTTTGGTTTCCGTTGTGGATTTCTGGGATTGCTTCACCTAGAGGTTATTCAGGAACGCTTGGAAAGAGAGTATAATCTTGATTTGGTTACTACTGCGCCGGGTGTTATATACAAGGTATATAAGACTGATGGTGAGGTAATAGAGCTTACTAATCCTTCTAATCTTCCTGATCCGTCGGAGATTGATTATATGGAGGAGCCTATTGTATCTGCTGAAATAATGGTTACCAAGGATTATGTGGGAGCCATTATGGAGCTGTGTCAGGAGAGAAGAGGTAAGTATCTCAGTATGGAATATATGGAGGAGTCAAGAGCTCTTCTTAAATACGAGCTTCCGCTAAATGAGATTATCTATGACTTTTTTGATGCATTAAAGTCACGTTCAAGAGGCTATGCATCCTTTGATTATGAAATGAAGGGCTATGAGAAATCAGATCTTGTTAAGCTGGATATTCTTATTAACAAGGAAGAGGTGGATGCGCTTAGTTTCATAGTTCATGCAGAAAGTGCATATGAGCGTGGAAGAAAAATGTGTGAGCGACTTAAGGAGGAAATTCCAAGACATTTGTTTGAGGTTCCTATTCAGGCTGCAATTGGCAGTAAAATCATTGCCAGAGAAACGGTTAAGGCAGTAAGAAAGGATGTATTAGCCAAGTGTTATGGTGGTGATATAAGCCGTAAGAAGAAGCTTCTTGAAAAGCAGAAGGAAGGAAAGAAGCGTATGCGCCAGATTGGTAATGTAGAGATACCGCAGAAGGCATTTATGAGTGTGTTGAAGCTGGATGACGAAGCATAGAGCTTAATATCAATTAGTACTGCTTAGACTATTGGCGACCCGTGTCTTTTTTGTAAATACCCCGGGGCGTATTTAAAAGATATTTAGGAGGAATGTGCTATGGATAAGAGGATGAAGGATTTATCAATTTATGTGCACATTCCTTTTTGTGTGCGCAAATGTAATTATTGTGATTTTGTATCGAAAAGTGCACCTGAGGAATATATGGATAAGTACGTTGAAGCATTGCTGACGGAAATAGATAATGTTGAAGATAAGTATAGGATTGATTCCAATATGTACAATATATGTACCATATATATCGGAGGCGGTACACCAAGTATACTTAATGGTAATCATATAGAAGAAATCTTGAATAGAATCTATAACAGATTCAATATAGATAATTCCCTGCCGGGTAATATGGAGATTACTCTTGAGGCTAATCCCGGTACGGTTGACAGAGAAAAGATAAAAAGCTATGTTGACACGGGAATTAACAGAATGAGCTTAGGTCTTCAATCGTCTATTGATAATGAGTTGAGGATGCTTGGGAGGATTCATTCCTATTCGGAATTTTTATCAGCATACGATTGTGTAAGAAATGGTGGAATAGAAAATGTTAATATTGATATTATGACGGCAATTCCACTTCAGACTGTAAGCAGTCTATTGACTACTCTTAACAGAGTGGTGAGCCTTAAACCGGAGCATATTTCCACATACAGTCTGATTCTTGAAGAGGGAACAAAGCTAAGCTCTATGTGTGAGCAGGGTGAGGTAATATTGCCCGGTGAAGAGCTTGAAAGAGAAATGTATTATGAAACGGTAAATTTCCTTAAAACCTTCGGGTATGACAGGTATGAAATATCGAATTTTTCTAAACCTATGTATGAAAGCCGTCATAATTGCGGCTATTGGACGGGAAGAGAGTACATCGGATTTGGAGCCTCGGCATCCTCCTGCATAAACGATACGAGATTAAAAAACACTTCAAATATATCTGACTATATTGAGAATACATCTGCTCCTTACGTATTTGAAGAAAATTTAAGACTTAATAGTACCGATAAGGAAGAGGAGTTTATGTTTTTAGGACTAAGAATGATGAAGGGAATTGATAAAAAAGAATTTAATTATCGTTTTAAAAAGGATTTTGATGATGTTTACGGTAGCGTTGCAGATAGACTTATAAAGGAAGAACTTTTAAAAATCAATGGCGAAACCATAAGTCTTACCGATAAGGGAATCGATTATGGAAATTATGTATTTTCAAAATTTTTACATTGATTTACAATAATTGACAATTGTAGAATGTGTACAAAAAGGTTGTTATTTCTAAAGGATTTTTGTATAATTATTATTAGTGCTTATAAATACAATATCAATATAAATGTGTGTTTTTTGTACGAAAGTTTATCACATTTTCTGTTTCGGTAAGATGAAAAGAGGTTGCGATATGCATAAATTCAGTGAAGATTTATTCAGAGATGCCTTTGATTTAAATGATACTATTGTTTTCGAGTATGATACGAAGCATGACAGCATCAGTTTTTCTGAAAATATAGATAAATATATTCCGATTCCGTTGAATGTAAGCTCTTTTGTTCAAAATATGGAAATTCGAGGCAAGATTCACAATGATGATTTGAAAAAAGCTATTTCATTTTTTACTGTAATGCCTGAAGAGGATAAAGTAAAAATGGATTACGTTCGTTTTCTTGATTTTAACGGAGAGTATTTTTGGTATCAGTTAAAGGGACGGAAGAAGACACTTAAGGATTCCGACAGTCTGATTCTGTATGGAACTATGTCATATATTGATGATGAGAGAAAGCATCAGTCTGAACAGCTTGAACAAAACAAGGATCAGCTTACACATGTTCTTAATAAAGAAGCTTTTACACGGCTTGTTAATGAATATTTAGGAACGATTACTGAAACAACCATTCCTAATATAATGGTGATAGATGTAGATAATTTTGAAGATATTAAGAAGCTTAGCGACAAAGTCAATGCCGAGGGCGTTCTTGTTGAGCTTTCCAGAATTCTTCAGAGAACCTTTAGAGGCTCTGATATTATTGGGCGTATTGGTGAGGATCAGTTTGCCGTTGCCATGAAGGGAGTAAGAAATACCAATATTATTTTAGAGCGTGCTTCCTATGTGAGGAAGACTGTTAAGGAGGTATGGAAGGAGTTTAACGATATTGTTACAGTGTCGGTGGGAATTTCTGTTGTGACACAGGCACAGCCTTCAGTTGATATTCTTCTTGAAAGAGCCTATGTTGCTCTTGAGGATGCTAAAAAGTCAGGCAAGGATACCTGCGTAATATATAATGAAGACCTTGAAAAAATGGATGATTCCGTTAATCCGCTTCTTACTACAAAGGAGATGGAGCTTGTAACATCTATTCTTGATCCTATGTGTAGCTGGGCCTATGCTGTAGATGACGATTATCATATTTTATATAGAAACGAGATGCTTAATAGCAGACTCGGAAATGATGAAAACGGGTTCTGCTATGAGCGTAACAAAGGATATTCCGAGCCCTGCCCGGACTGCCCGATTGCCCAGGTTAAGGGACGCGTTTCTACCTATGATTCAGAGATTTATTCCACAACTCTTCAATCCAATGTTCCCAGTAGAACCACACGTATCGGTCTTAGAAACGGAAGAAATATTTATCTTGTTGCATCTGTTAAGGAAAATGTGCAGAAACAGGAAGAAACCATTAATGCCAGTAAAGCAAGAATCCAGGACGCCGTGATTTTTATGCAGGATATTATCTGGGATGTTGATGTTGCAAGAAACAGTTGTATTAGAATTAAAGAGGAAAATGTAAAGAGTGTCATGGATAAGCGAATTAAGAACTATCAGATGCTCAGAGATTATTTCCTTGAAAATATAGTATGTGCAGAGGACAGGGGTGCCTTTATGGAGGCAACTGATCCTAAGTATTTAAAACAGGCACATCATCTTGGCAATTCCTTGATTTGTAAGGAAGTGCGTATGCTTAATAATGCAGGAGAATATGTATGGTACAATGTATATTCTGTAATTGATGAGAAGGAAGATGCCGTACATGTTATGATTATATGCCTTAATGTGGATGAATACGTTAAGCATAGACTTGAGGATATAGAAACCAAGGTTAAATATGGAATAATGAAGGAAAAGAGTGATGTCCTTAAGGAGATGGCTCTTAGTAATGAACGTCATGAAAATGTTAATGAAATGACGGGAATTCTGGTATATGAATATATGGTTGCAGATGAAAAATATTATCTGTGCCCTATGTTTGAGGAAATCTTTAATATTGATAAAAATGTGCTTACAGACGAATGGTCATTAATAAATATGTTAAGACCCTTTGAAGATGATAAGGAAACCTTCGCTGATTTTATTTCAGAGATTAAGAAGTCCGGATTTACACTTAAGACCACAGTAAGATTGTATAACAAGAATGATGTTCCGATATGGTATACCATTATTATTCAACCGCTTCATGGTCTTAATAATCAGACGGTTAGATACCTTGCTACCTTCCAGAATGTTGATTCGGAAATGAAAATCAAAATGGAGATGGAATACAAGGCAGAATATGATTCACTTTCGGGTCTGTATAATTGTGAAACCTTCTATGAAAAGGCAGGCGAGATATTAAAGGCCAATGAAGCTGCCAATATGGCTATTATTTCTGTGGATATTGACAAGTTTAGACTGATTAATGACAGATACGGCATAGAAGCCGGTAACAACTGCCTGGCTGTTATGGGACGTCATCTTAAGGAGGTACTGCCTAAGGGCTGTATTGCCAATCGTTATCAAAGTGATATATTTAGTATCCTTCTTAAATATGATTCTGATCAGGATTTATTAAGGTTTATGAATAAACTGTCAGAAATAATGCGTGATGATGACACCCTGCCAACCACAGTGTCGTTAGTGTACGGAATATATAAGATAGTTGATGTAAATATACCTGTCCGACTTATGTGCGACAGAGCAAGAGCAGTGAAAAAGCAGGTTAAGGGTACTGCAATGACTAATTATGCAGTATACGACGATATAATACGTCTTAAATTAAGAGAACAGGCTGAAATAGAAAGTGAAATGGAGCATGCTTTGCTTAATCGTGAGTTTGTAATGTACCTTCAGCCACAGGTTAATATTAAAACAGGTAAGATTTC
The DNA here is from genome assembly GCA_045627745.1 of Lachnospiraceae bacterium. GTDB lineage: Bacteria > Bacillota > Clostridia > Lachnospirales > Lachnospiraceae > UBA2868. The sequence continues at coordinate 29,668 of JAZQOI010000006.1, forward strand.
AGGCGCTGAGGCTTTGGTCAGATGGAAACATCCCACAAAAGGTGTTTTAGTACCGGCTCACTTCCTTCCACTTTTTGAAAACAATGGATTTATAACGCGTCTTGATATGTATATGTGGCGTGAAGCGGCAAAGTATCTTGCACAGCTACAAAAGTGTGGAATAATGCTTCCTATATCGGTTAATGTGTCAAGGCTTCATGTCGGACAGACTGATATTGTGGGAATGCTTACTGATATCGCAAAGGAGTATGGAATTGAGAATAAATATCTTGAAATAGAGATTACTGAGAATCTATTTATGGATGATATTTCTGAACTGTTTGATGAGATGGATGAACTCAAAAAACGCGGCTTTAAGATACATATGGATGACTTTGGCTCGGGCTATTCTTCTTTGAATATGTTGCGTAAGGCTCCCATAGATACACTTAAGATTGACAGATTTTTCCTTGATGAGATTATGTCTACAGACAGGGGCAAAATCATAGTGGAATCATCGGTAAGGATGGCAAAGATGATTGGTCTTTCTGTTATTGCTGAGGGCGTGGAAACAAAGGAACAACTGGACTTCCTTGCGTCTATTGATTGTGATATTGCTCAGGGATATTATTATTCCAAGCCTATTCCTGTTGAGGAATTTGAAGATTTTGTAAGAAAATATTCATAATCATTATTCTATTGTTTTGTCAAAGATGTCCCCCTTTCTGTTAAGTAGGAAGGGGGATTGATTTTCTTTTTGACTTTTTCTGTGAAATAGCCTATTATATAGATGCACATGATCTTTTGCCTTCGGGCAATCTTATGGGTAGCAATACCCATTCATTTTTTATTCCATAATATTACATTATAAATAGTGATGTATTTTGCTGTATATCCTCTTAAGGCATGCTTATATTCCTGTTGCTTTCCAGTTAAATGGTAGTATCGGGTTGCTTGGAATACAGATAATACATTTATAGGAAACGGAGGGAAAATTGTTTAGTAGTGTAATTTCGTCAGGTATACGAGGAATTGACTGCTTTACTGTTATGGTGGAAGCGGACATTTCTGACGGTATGCCTATGTTTGATTTGGTGGGCTATCTTTCAGGAGAAGTTCGAGAGGCAAGGGAGAGAGTCAGAACTGCAATGAAAAATGCCGGATATGATTTTCCGGTGAAAAGAATTACTGTAAATCTGTCGCCGGGTAACATAAGAAAACAGGGAACCGGATATGATTTGCCCATGGCAGTATCTATTCTTGCTGCTATGGGACATATAAAAAATGACGTACTTAAGGATGCACTTATTGTTGGTGAGCTTATGCTTAATGGAAATGTAGGGGGAATAGACGGAGTTCTTCCTATGGTAATTAAGGCAAGGGAAATCGGATTGAAGAAATGTATTGTTCCAAGGGATAATGAGGCAGAAGCCAGGCTGGTAGATGGAATAGAGGTTATTGGTGTGGATTCTATTCTGATGCTTATCAGATATTTGACTGATGGTGTAATAGAGTCGGATAATTCGGAAATAAATGACAATATAAAGCTATGTGAACCATGCAAAAGGGAACCTGATCTGAAATATGTAAAGGGGCAGCTAATGGCAAGAAGAGGACTGGAAATTGCTGCGGCAGGTATGCATAATTTGTTGATGGTGGGGGCGCCAGGGGCCGGCAAATCAATGCTTGCTAAATGTATTCCGACCATACTTCCGCCATTGTCTCCTGAGGAATCCTTAGAGGTATCTGCTGTGTATTCTGTAGCAGGCCTGTTAAAGGGAAGTAAAAGCCTTGTTACCAAAAGACCATTTGTTGCACCGCATCATACTGTTACGGATGTAGCAATGACAGGCGGTGGCTTTTATCCAAGACCCGGGAATATTTCACTGGCTCACAGAGGGGTGCTTTTTCTTGACGAAATGGCTGAATTTTCAAGATATACTTTGGAGGTGCTGCGGCAACCCTTAGAAGACAGGAAAATCACCATTACAAGAAATTGCGGAATGTATGAATATCCTTCTGATTTTATGTTGGTAGGAGCTATGAATCCCTGCCCCTGTGGAGCGTATCCTGATTTGAGGAAATGTACCTGTAGCGAAACGTCAAGAAAAAGATATATGGGTAAGCTGTCAAAACCCTTACTTGACAGAATGGATATATGTATTGAGGTTGAAAAAACTGATTATAATATGCTTCTTTCAAAGGAATATGCTGAGTCGTCAAAGGCGGTAAGAGAGAGGGTTGAAAAGGCACAAAATCTTCAGAAAAACAGGTTCATTAATGATGGAATTTTATTTAATTCCCAGATGAATTCTGAAGAAATTGAAAAATACTGTTCGTTAAGTGATGACATCAATGAATGGTTTATGAAGGCTTTGGTTAAATTAGATGTGTCTGCCAGGTCGTATCATAAGATATTGCGAGTTGCCAGGACCATTGCGGACCTAGATTATTCTGCGAATATTGAGATTAAACATCTGGGAGAAGCAATAAAACTTAATAATTCAGTTATATAGTAGTGGGAAGAGGGTTTTATATGTTTGATGAAATTGAATATGATTACTGGTGGGCCAGTATGCAATGTAATTTTTGTAAACAGATTAAAAGGATAGCAGATATAGCCGGCTCCACAAAAGCATTGTATGAAATGCCTGAGGAAGAGCTTATTAATATAGAAGGAATTTCAACAGGCTATGCACAGGAAATTGTAAAAAGACGTCGAAATTGGGATGTTCATGAAGAGTATGAGAAATTTCTTGATATGGGTATAAGATTTATACCCTGGTACAGTGAAGAATATCCCAAAAGATTACTGAATATAAAGGGTTTCCCCTTTGGGATATTTGTTAAGGGGGAATTGCCCGGAGATGATGTTAAGACTGTGGGTATTATCGGTGCCAGAAACTGCTCACAATACGGAATTATGATGGCTGAACGTTTTGGCAGTGATTTGGCTCATTTTGGAGTAGAGGTGGTAAGCGGTATGGCATATGGAATCGACGGAATAAGTCAGCAGGCTGCTCTTGATGGAAAGACCAAGACCTACGGTGTTCTTGGCTGTGGTGTTAATATATGTTATCCGCCTTCAAACAGACAGTTATATGAACGTATAATACAAAACGGAGGAGTGATTTCGGAATATGGAATATATACTCAGGCACAGGCCAGATTATTTCCGCCGAGGAACAGAATAATAAGTGCATTGTCAGATGTGCTGTTGGTTATAGAGGCCAGAGAAAAAAGCGGTACTATGATAACTGTTGATATGGCACTTGAACAGGGAAAGGATGTATGTGTTATTCCCGGAAGGGTAACAGACCCTTTAAGTACGGGATGTATAAAATTATGGAAACAGGGAGCTGTTCCTGTTACACAGGCAGAGGATGTTATGTATATATTGGATAATGATTTTGACAATAAAAAGAAAAAGGTTAAAAAGAAAAGCATTAAAGTATCAGATATAGAAAAAAATATATTTGAACAGCTTGATGTGTATGCAAAAAGTATTGGGGAGATTTCAGATGGGGTAAAATTGCCCTTAAGTGATGTGTTGAATGGACTGTTGAATCTACAAATTATGGGAGTGGTAAAGGAAATAGGAACCGGTTATTATGTGATTTCCAAGGAGTGTGTTGCGGTATCTGAAAAGGGTGCGTAGTTATTCTGAAGGAAATTAATATAATATTATATCTTGAAAATGAAAAAATAATATGTTAAGGTATGGCTTGTCTGTTTATGTATCGAATTTGAATTGAGGAAGGTATAATAATGGGTAAGAAGCTTGTTATAGTCGAGTCACCGGCGAAGGTGAAAACAATCAAGAAATTTCTTGGTTCAGATTATGAAGTAATGGCAAGTAACGGTCATGTCAGAGATTTACCAAAAAGCACGTTAGGTGTTGATGTAGAGCATGACTATGAGCCTAAATATATTACAATTCGTGGTAAGGGAGAACTTGTAGCGGCGCTTCGTAAGGAAGTAAAAAAGGCTGACAAGGTGTATCTTGCAACTGACCCTGACCGTGAAGGAGAAGCTATTTCTTGGCATCTGTTTTTCTCGCTTAAGCTGGAGAATAAGAAGGTATTTAGAATAACCTTTAATGAAATTACCAAAACTGCTGTTAAGGATTCTCTTAAGAATGCAAGAGAAATTGATATGAATCTTGTTAATGCTCAACAGGCAAGACGTATTCTTGACAGAATGGTGGGATATCAGATTTCGCCATTGCTGTGGGCAAAGGTAAAGCGCGGTTTGTCAGCAGGACGTGTTCAGTCTGTTGCTTTGAGAATTATCTGCGACAGAGAAGCAGAGATAGATGCTTTTATTCCTAAGGAATACTGGACACTGGATGTGGGATTTTCCGTTAAAGGTGAAAAGAAGAAGCTTTTTGCAAAGTACGTTGGTACAAAGGATGGAAAGCAGGAAATATCTTCAAAAGAAGAGGCTGATAGAATAATTAAAGAGATAGAAAATGGAAAATGTGAGGTGCTTGATGTTAAAAAGGGCGAACGTACAAAAAAAGCACCGTTTCCTTTTACAACCTCTACATTACAGCAGGAAGCCAGCAAGGTTCTTAATTTTTCGACTCAAAAGACAATGCGTATAGCTCAGCAGTTATATGAAGGAATAGATGTTGCCGGTATTGGAACAACCGGTATTATAACATATTTGAGAACTGATTCTACACGTGTGTCTAATGAAGCTATGGATAGCGCAAAGAACTATATTTCAGAAAGATATGGTTCGGAATATGCTGAAGGTGTCACTGAAAACAAGAACAGTGGTAAGAAAATTCAGGATGCTCATGAGGCAATACGACCTACAGATATTACAAGAACTCCTGAATCTATAAAGGCTTCACTTTCAAGAGATCAATATCGTTTGTATTCTTTAATATGGAAGAGATTTGTTGCAAGCAGAATGAAGGCAGCATTATATGAAACCAATTCGGTTAAGATTGGCGTAAATGATTATCGCTTTAGTGTTTCTACATCGAAGCTTGTTTTTGACGGATTTACTGCTGTATATGTATTAGATGATGAGGAAAAAGAAACTTCAAATGTCACTCTTTCGGATATTTCCGGGGATTCTGTGCTTTCGGTTGCTGAATGGGTTCCAAAGCAGCATTTTACTCAGCCACCTGCACATTTTACCGAGGCATCACTTGTAAAGACTCTTGAAGAACTGGGAATAGGAAGGCCCAGTACCTATGCGCCTACAATTACTACAATTCTTGCCAGACGTTACATTACCAAAGAAGGTAAGAATCTCTTTGTAACGGAGATTGGTGAAGTGGTTAATCAGATTATGGTTGATGCATTCCCCAGTATTGTTGATAAGGAATTTACAGCTAATCTTGAACTTCTTCTTGATAATGTTGAAGAGGGCACCGTTGACTGGAAAACAATTATCAGAAATTTCTATCCGGATCTTGAGTCGGCTGTTGAGCTTGCACAGAAGGAACTTGCCGAGGTTAAAATCATGGACGAGGAAACTGATGTGGTATGTGACCTCTGTGGTAAAAATATGGTTATTAAATACGGTCCTCATGGTAAATTTCTGGCGTGTCCGGGATTCCCTGATTGCAGAAATACCAAGCCATATCTTGAAAAAATTGGCATAAGCTGTCCAAAGTGTGAAGGTGAAATAGTTATAAGAAAAACCAAAAAGGGAAGAAGATATTTTGGTTGTGAGAATGGACCTGAATGTGATTTCATGTCATGGCAGAGACCTGTTGATAAAAAATGTGGTAAATGCGGTGGCATGATGGTTGAAAAAGGCTCAAAGCTGTTGTGTATTAATTCAGAATGCTTAAATGTTGAGGATAAGCCTAAAAAGGAGTAGTAGTTATTAATTCACCTGTTCTAAATTAGCTGCACTCTCACAAAAACATTCTGCGTAAATGGTATAGACAGTTATTTAGAAACCGATGTGCTGGAATTTATAGTCGATTTTGTGGTTGTATATTACGAAAATATTTATAAATTTAGTCACAATAGGCTTGAAATGCAGTACAATATGTAACATACAGAACCAAAAATGATAAAATTTTAAATCAAATTCTCGAATAGTTTGAAAATACCTATAAATTAAAAAAATTTTCTACAAACAAGCGCGTAATCGTTGATTATTGCGCTTGTTTGTGCTATGATATTTTTGTTGTAAGATTTGTTTGCACAAATCAAAAAATGGGCTGCTTATGATTTGGAGGTACTAGAATGAGTAGTGTTCAGTTATTAGATAAAACCCGAATGATTCAGAAACTATTGCATAATAATAGTTCCAGTAAGGTAGTATTCAATGATATTTGCGATGTGTTAAAGGATATTCTTTCGTCGAATGTATTGGTTATCAGTAAAAAAGGCAAGATACTTGGAACCGGTGCGTGTAAGGAAATCGGAGAAATAGAAGGTCTTCTTAAATATGAGGTTGGTGGAATAATAGATCATATGTTGAATGAACGCTTATTGGGAGTACTTTCTACAAAGGAGAATGTTAACCTTGAAACGCTTGGTTTTGAGGGCAATGACAGTCATAAATATCAGGCAATTGTAACTCCTATTGATATTGCAGGTGAAAGACTTGGAACTTTATTTATCTATAAGGTTAAGGAACAGTATACAATTGACGATATAATATTGTGTGAATATGGATCTACTGTTGTAGGACTTGAAATGCTTAGAGCTGTAAATGAAGAGAGTGCAGAGGAAAGTAGAAAGCTTCAGGTTGTTAAATCAGCTATAGGAACATTATCCTTCTCGGAAATGGAAGCAATTATTCATATATTTGAAGAACTTAACGGTAATGAAGGTATTCTTGTTGCCAGTAAAATAGCGGACAGAGTTGGAATAACAAGATCTGTTATAGTTAATGCCTTGAGAAAATTTGAAAGTGCCGGAGTAATTGAATCCAGATCCTCAGGAATGAAGGGAACATACATTAAGGTTCTGAATCCTGTGATTTTTGATGAGATTGATGAGCTTAAGAAGAAAAAATAAGTTACAGTTCATGGACTGAACAATAAAAGAAATATGGTTTCTTATAAATGGATTTGTAAGATATAGTAAACGGATTTGCGAATATGCAAATCCGTTTTGTTCTGTTACAGGTTATGGACTGAAATATAACTTATGTTTGATTATTTGCAAGATATATTTATAAGTCAATCACTATATAATGTATGCTTCTGTGCTTTTTTTGCTTACAACATACTAAACTACTTGTGTTTTTGTGGAATTTCTTTATAATAGAAAAGGGTAGGTGAGTATAATGTTTAATACGGATGTTTATAATTATGTTAACGTATTGGGAAAGGCTGCAGATGGAGCCTGGCTTCGTAATGAAGCAATTTCCAATAATATTGCAAATGTAGATACTCCTAATTACAAGCGTCAGGATGTATCTTTCGAAAATGAGCTTAAGCATGCTCTTAAGGCTTCGAAGTATGTTAGCCTTGATGATAAGGTTAATCAGCTTAATCGAAGTTCCTTGTCCAGAATCGAACCCCGTACTTACACAGATCATTCTAATTTTTCCTACAGACTTGATGGTAATAATGTTGATATTGATACCGAGAATGTGGAGCTTGCTTCCAATCAGATTAAGTATAATGCTTTGATTCAGAGTATTAATCAGGAATTCACTAATTTAAAGTCTGTTATGAAATAGGGTTACTATTTTTAATTGTTTCCGGTTAGTGACTGAATGGCAACCGGGTAGGGAGGTGTAGAATATGAGTATATTTAAGTCTTTTGGCGTTAATGCATCAGGTATGACTGCAGAAAGATATCGTATGGATATTATTTCGCAGAATGTCGCCAATGCTAATACAACCAGAACTGAGGATGGAACACCATACAGACGTAAGGTGGTGACTTTTTCAGAGAAAACCAATGACCCTACTTCCTTTGGAACGATTTTTGCCAAAAGTCGTGGAATGGATGTGGGTGACGGTGTTAAAGTAAGTAAGGTTTATGAGGATTATACAGAGGACATGAAGAGGGTATATGATCCTTCACATCCGGATGCGGACGATGACGGATATGTATGGTATCCTAATGTGAATATTGTCACAGAAATGACGAATATGATTGATTCAACGAGAGCCTTTGAAGCAAATGCGACAGCCTTTACAGCCAGCAAGAGTATGGCAATGAAGGGGCTTGAAATAGGTCAGTAATTAAGCCGGCATTGTTGAGCAGTATAAGGGGGAACAAGCATGGATATATCATCATTATATAATTTAGGATCTTCGGCAATTGCCAATGCATGGAATAAGGCATCGACTAATGTAGGTGATGCTACAGATGACAGCTTTTCGGCATTGCTTGGCTCGGCTATGAGCAATATAAATGAAACAAATAATTTATTGAATGAGTCAGAGGAAGAAGAGGTTAAGTTTGCTCTGGGAATATCTAATAATACTCATGATTTAAGTATTGCAGCAGCCAAGGCGTCTACTGCTCTTAGCTATACTGTTGCGCTTAGAGATAAGTTTATTGAGGCTTATAAGGAGATTATGCAGATTCAGATATAATCGGAAGTTTAATGAACATGTATTGATTGTGGGAGACTATTCGTTATTGCTTTTGACTTTGACAGTATAGAATACGATAACGATTATTCCTTTAGAAAAAAGGATAAGGGATGTTTATATGTTAGACAGATTAAAAGAAATTCCGCAGAAAATATTAGAGTGGTGGAATAAATTTTCTTCGAAGCAGAAAACCATAATAATCAGTGTTACTGCCGGCGTAATTATTGCGCTGGCTGTTCTTGTTACTATTCTTACAAGACCACAGTATGAGGTCCTTATTACCTGCGAAACAACAAAGGAAGCATCTGAGATTATTGACTTGTTGGAAGGCGATGGTATTGAATATACTGTTACAGATGATGGTCTCATTATTTCTGTTCTAAAGGAAGATATTTCTACTGCAACATTGTTGCTGGGTGCTAACAGCTATCCCGCTGACAGCTATAGTATTGAAAGCGCCTTGAGCGGTGGATTTTCTTCTACAGAGTCAGATAAACAGAAGACCTATAAGCTGTACCAGGAAGGACACCTTGAGGATATTATGGAGGCACAGGCTGCCGTAAATGCAGCTTATGTAACTCTTTCTATTCCGGATAACGACGGTACTCTTTTGTCTAAGGAAGAGGAGAGCTACGCCAGCGTCATGCTTGAGCTTAATGAAGAGCTTGGAGTAGGTGTGGCAGAGAATTTTGCCAAGAATATTGCAACAGCTCTTGGCAATAAGACAACAGACAATATTACTATTATTGATTCAAATGGTAATCTGCTTTTCTCAGGCGCAGATGCTGCAGCAGAGAGTTCATCTGTTGTTAATACGTCTAATCAGATAGCGCTTAAATCAGAAGCCGAACGGCTTGTTAAACAGGAGGTTACGCAGGTTTTACTTGGTTCTAACCTTTATGAGGATGTAAAGGTTGCACCTAATCTTGTACTTGATTTTTCGGCTACTAACGAAACGGAGCACAAGTACACACAGGCTGATGAGAACGGACAAAATGTATTATCCCATGAGGATACCTATGAAGCTGAGGGAAGCGGAGGCACGGAAGGTGTTCCGGGAACTGATACTAACAACGAAGAAACTACATACGTAATGGAAAACGGTTCCAATTCCGATTACACAGTTGCAGAGGAATCCCGTGACTATCTTCCTTCGGAGAAGATTACAGATAAATCGGTTCCACCCGGAGCTATTAAGTATGATGAATCTTCCATTGCTATTACTGCATCGCATTATGTTATTTATAAAGAGAGTGAACTGAAAAATCAAGGACTTCTTGACGGAATTACATTTGATGAATTTGTTGCAGAGAATTCAGATATGGTAAAGAAGGAAGTTGATGAGGAAATGGTTACTCTTGTTGCAAATGCGACAGGTATTCCATCTACCAATATATCAATTATTGCCTACGATGTGCCTATTTTCCAGGCTAATGAAGGTAGTAAGTTAGGTGTATCTGATATTGCACAGATAGCATTGATTGTTATTATTCTTGCACTTTTGGCTGTGGTTGTATTCTCTAGTCTTCGTAAGGAGAAGGTTGAGGTTGAGCCGGAGGAAGAGCTTTCTGTTGAAGATCTTCTTCAGACTACCGGACAGGAAGAGCTGGAGATTGAAGATATTGAGCTTGAGAACAAGTCGGAAGTCAGACTTATGGTTGAGAAATTTGTTGATGATAACCCGGATGCTGCAGCAGCATTGTTGCGTAACTGGTTGAATGATGATTGGGGGTAGAATACGATGATGCCACAACAATTGGATGATTCACTATCCGGAGTACAGAAGGGGGCAATTCTGTTGATTGCCTTAGGTCCTGAGAGATCGGCGCTTATTTTTAAATACCTAAAAGAGGAAGAAATAGAAGATTTAACTCTTGAAATTGCCAATACCCGAAGCGTTACGCCACAGATAAAGGAACAGGTTATTGAAGAATTTTATCAGGTGTGTCTTGCACAGCAGTATATTGCAGAGGGTGGTATCGGCTATGCCAAGGAGCTTTTGGAGAAGGCACTTGGTTCAGAAAAAGCAATGGATGTTATTGGAAAGCTTACTGCTTCTCTTCAGGTTAAGCCATTTGAATTTATCAGAAAAACAGAAGCTTCACAGCTTCTTAACTTTATACAGGATGAACATCCTCAGACCATTGCACTTATATTGTCATATTTAAATGCATCACAGTCGGCACTTATTATTTCAGCACTCCCGCCTGACAGGCAGGCTGATGTTGCAAGGAGAATTGCACTTATGGACAGAACATCTCCTGACGTAGTTAAGGATGTTGAGAAGATTCTGGAAGGAAAGCTTGCATCACTTGTTAACCAGGATTATACAATCATCGGTGGTGTGGATTCCGTTGTAGAAATTCTTAATACTGTAGATAGAACAACTGAGAAACATATTATGGAAACCCTTGAAATTGACGAGCCGGAGCTTGCTGATGAAATCAGAAAGAAGATGTTCGTATTTGAGGATATTTTGTTGCTTGATGACCGTGCTATTCAGCGTGTGCTTCGTGATGTTGATAATGGCGACCTGGCTGTTGCTCTTAAGAGTGCTAATGTCGAGGTTCAGAATGCAATCTTCCATAACCTTTCAAAGCGTCTTGCTGTTATGATTAAGGAGGACATGGACTTTATGGGTCCTGTTCGAATGAAGGATGTTGAAGAGGCACAGCAGAAGATTGTTAATATTATCAGAAGACTTGAAGACTCGGCTGAGATTGTTATTTCGCGAGGTGGAGGTGACGAGATAGTTGTCTAATCTGTTGAAATCACATTCAGTTGTAAGTAATAAAGAAACAAGAGTTATTGACTCTAATGAATTAATCGCAAGCAGGTTACAGATGCTTAGTGAGATTGCTAGTCGCGCCACTTTTGATGGTGAAGAGGATGAGGATGGCTTCAAGCCGGGGTTGAATGCAGAGCAGCTTGAAATGCTTTTTGAAGATAATCCTGACAGGGATACAGCTGATGAAGGCTATTTAGGTGAGGAAGAATATGATGCTCCTCCGGTTGAAGAGACTTTTGCAGAAAGCAATGAACTGGCGCAGGAAATTTTGGATCAGGCAAGGGCTGAGGCTGAAAGTATTATTAATGATGCTAGGGCTTTAGAAGCCGATATTAAAAAGGATGCCTTTGAACAGGGAAGAGAAGAGGGCTATGCAAAGGGTCATGAGGAAGCTCTTAGTATTATTGATGAAAAGACCCGTGAACTTGAAATGAAGGAAAATGAGCTCAGGGAAGAGTATGAAAAAAAACTTGAAGATATGGAACCCATGCTCGTAGATACAATTACCGATATTTATGAGCATATTTTTCATATTTCTTTATCTTCAAATCGTGAGATTATGCTTAATCTTATTCACGATACTGTTCGTAATGTTGAAGGCGGAAAGAATTATATTGTTCATATATCGAAAAATGATTATGAGTATGTTTCTGCTCGTAAGGACCAGCTTACAGATGGATTGGGAAGTACCGACACAGTAGAAGTAATTGAGGACTTGACTTTGACACAGTCGGAATGCTTTGTTGAAGCTGAAGGCGGAATATATGATTGTGGTATCGGAACAGAGCTTGAATTGTTAAAGAAGGAGTTAATGCTTCTTTCCTACAGAAAGAATTAAGGGGATGCCATTGTACACTGCAAAATACGAAAGTGCAAAAGAAAAAGTATACTACAAGCGTCTTGGTAAGGTTGTAAATGTTGTTGGACTTACCATAGAATCGCTGGGACCTGATGCCAATCTTAATGATTTATGCAAAATCATGTTAGATAAGGATGGAGAGAATTTCTGCCTTGCGGAGGTTGTAGGCTTTAGAAATAACAGAACACTTCTTATGCCTTGTGATAGTACTGAGGGTATAGGTTTTGGCTGCATTGTTGAAAATCTTGGGTATCCGCTTTCTGTTACGGTGGGGGAGGATATGCTTGGTAAATGTCTGGATGGACTTGGCAGACCTGTTGACGGCTCCACTATTAAATCTGCCGAAAGCTATCCTGTTGAGGCACCGCCTCCGGACCCCATGGCACGAATAATAATTGATACGCCGCTTCCTTTGGGAGTTAAAGCTGTTGATGGAATAATGAGTATTGGAAAAGGACAAAGAATTGGTATTTTCGCAGGCTCCGGTGTTGGTAAGAGTACATTACTTGGTATGTTTGCCCGAAATACAAGGGCTGATATAAATGTTATAGCTCTAATCGGAGAGCGTGGTCGTGAGGTTCGTGAGTTTATTGAGCGAGATATGGGCGAAGAAGGTATGAAGCGTTCTGTACTTGTAGTGGCTACCTCAGATAAACCGGCGCTTATGAGAAAAAAGGCGGCCTTGACAGCTACAGCTATTGCTGAATATTTCAGAGATCAGGGAAAAGATGTTCTTCTGATGATGGACTCTTTAACACGATTTTCCATGGCACAGCGAGAAATAGGACTTGCCAGTGGAGAGCCACCTGTTACAAGAGGGTACCCGCCCAGCGTTTATGCTGAAATGCCCAGGCTTCTTGAGAGAGCCGGCAATTCTGACAAGGGTTCCATTACGGGCTTGTATACCGTTCTTGTTGATGGTGATGATTTTAATGAACCTATTACCGATACTGCTCGTAGTATTCTGGATGGTCATATTATGCTTAATCGTAAGCTGGCTCATAAGAATCATTATCCTGCAATTGATATTCTACAGAGTATTTCAAGATGTATGAGTCAGATTACAACAAAGGAGCATAAAGCACTTTCCGGTAAGCTAAAGAATGTTCTTGCAACATATTCCGAAGCCGAGGATTTGATTAATATTGGAGCTTATAAGTCGGGAGCTAATCCAAGTATTGACTATGCTATTGAAAAAATAAATAAGGTTAATGAGTATTTGTGTCAGACCACAGATTCTAAGTATACCTTTGAGGAAGAGCTGGATTTGCTTAGAGAAATATTTGAATAAATATTTAATTGCTTGAAATGAGTATTTAAAGGGAGGATATTATGGCGAAATTTTTTTACAAGATGCAGAATATCCTTGATATAAAATATAAGCTTGAAACCCAGGCTAAGAATGAATTTGCGGTTGCAAATGCAGAACTTGATGAGGAAGAGGAAAAATTAAAGGTTCTTAGTGAAAGAAGAGATAATTATGAGAACCATTTAAAGGAGCTGTATCTTCATAATCTTAACATTCAGGAAATAAATGAAACGGCAAATGCCGTTGAAACAATAAAATATCATATTAAGCTTCAAATGGTAAATGTTTCCAGAGCAAAGAACAAAGTGGAAATAGCAAGAGCCAAGCTTCAGGAGGCAGTGCAGGAAAGAAAGACACACGAGAAGCTTAAAGAAAATGCCTTTGAAGAATTTATAGCTGATATGGCTACTGCAGAAAGTAAGGAAATTGATGAGCTTGTAAGCTATAGACACGGCAGAAGCTAGTATATCTTAATGTTGACTACACCTTATTTCTTGCCTTTTTTACGATAGCACAGATTCATAAAGCTTCATCGTAGTGACACTGCGCCTATGTTTTATGAACTGCACACGCGCATAGCATTCTACATAAATGGTATAGTCATAAGCCTTCGGCAGATTGCGAAGATGAGCCGGTGAATAGCTTTTGGTCTAATACGTCGAGGCGTATTAGAAAGCCTAGTGCGTTACTATAGTTAAGTGGGAATATGTAATAATCAGGAGTTAATATATGGCTGATGATAATGAAAAACTGGAAGCTAAAAATGGTGGAGGTTCCGGTAAGAAAAAGAAAAAAGATAAGTTTGATGCAGCAGTAACAGATAATGGAACCATGTATCTTGATGGAGAGGATGATGAGGAGGAAAGCTCATTATCAATGGCTCTTATTACTGTTCTTATAATTGTTATATGGCTTGGAATACTATGTCTTCTTGTGAAATTGGATGTAGGTGGTTTCGGTTCCGGAGTAATGTATCCTATATTTAAAAATGTTCCGGGAATTAATAAGATTCTTCCCGATAAGGATGTTTTTGTGGAGGAGAATAAAAGCTTTAATGATATTGATGATGCATTGGATGAGATAGAACGTTTACAGGCTGAAAACGAGGAGCTTAAGGCTGAGCTTGAGAAAAACAATAGTTCGGATTCCTCTCAGGAGGAAATTGCTACTCTCAAGGAAGAAATCAAGCGCCTGCAGACCTTTGAAAACTCACAGATTGAATTTCAGAAGCTTAAAACGGAGTTCTATGAAGAGGTGGTATTTGCTGAGGAGGCTCCGGATATTGCCAATTATAAGGCGTATTATGAAAGCATAGATCCTGAAAATGCTGAGTATTTATATAAGCAGGTTGTAGAGCAGATGGCAGATGATGCTGAATTGGAAGAATATGTTAAGGCCTACAGCTCTATGAAGCCTAAGAGCGCTGCTGCTGTGTTTGAGGAAATGACGGACAATCTTGAGCTGGTTGCTAAGATTCTTGGTGCAATGGATACAGATTCAAGAGCAAAGATTCTTAATGTTATGAGCGCTGAGGTTGCATCGAAGCTTACAAAAATAATGGATCCTGATTAATGGGGAATTAATAAAGGTGTACACGTTTTGTGTGCACTTTTTTTAAAATCAGACTAATAATTTTACGGTTCTTACCGATAAAATACATGAGGGTTTTGTATAATTACCCTATAACACAAAATGTGTGACATAATATGTACATATAACCAAGGGATATTTCCTTTTTGGTTATAGCCTTAGGCGAATCGATAGGATGAGCTAAGGTGACTTTGAGAAGAAAGGAGGAATGAATTGGGCATGCAGGTGACGGATATCAAGGCGTTTTTTACAGGTACCGTGATGAATGCCGAGGTTAAGGACTCTAAAGGTTTGACGGATGATTCTTTTGTGAAGGCTATTGATGAAGCTTCAAGCAGGACGAGCACAATTAACTTCGAAAATGATAAGCAGGAAGTAAAGCCAACAAAGACTGTTGTGAAAACAGACGTTAGCGATAAGGTCACTTCCACAAGAACCGGGAACAAGCCGGTTGAGGAGGAAGATGCTAAAGCACAGAAAGCCGAGAATATTGCAGAAGATACACAGCCTGATAAAGAAATTACAGACAAGATTGACGAAAAGATTGATGAGATTAAGGAATCCATTAAGGATAAGCTGTCAGTAAGTGATGAAGATATTGAAGCCGCTATGGTTAATTTAGGTTTGATGCCTACAGATCTTCTGAATGTAAATGACGTAAAGAGCCTTATGATGGAACTGAGTGGAGAGAATGATCCCATTGCTCTTCTTACCAATGATAATCTTTTAAGCTCCATTAAGGAAGTAACAGATCTTGTTTCACAGGTTAATTCGCAACTTTTAGAGAACTTTAATCTAAATGTAGAACAGCTTGAAAAAATATGCGATTTTATGGACTCCAATGTAGCTTCTGAGTTTATTAATGATTTTGACTTTGATGATACATCAATGGATATTTCCCTTAATGAGCTTGGCAGTACAGAGGGTGGAATTAAATCTTTGCCGGGTGTTGAAATATCTACAGATGAGGCAACTGTAGTGTTGACAACAGAGAATGGTATTACTTCTACGGACAATGCTGATACAAGCGATAATCCTTTTTCAGATAATACCGGTGAAGAAGGTGTAGAAGGTGAAGACAATGCTGAATTGGTAATTAATGCTTCGTCCGGAACGGTAAATAAGAATGCAAAAATAAATTCTGATAGCAAAGCTGAAAAAGAGGCGGATTCAGAAGAAACACCTATTACTGTTAAGGAAAATACTACAGAGAGTACCAAAACGATAACTGTAAATAACAAAAAACAGGCTGATAATCAGAACGCAGGTAATAAGTCTTTTACTAATAACACAAATGATGATGCCATGAATGAGACAAATCAGCCGATTAACACAACAGTAGAAATTACAACAGATACAAATGGAAATGTTGTTGAAACTGTTCGTGAATTTTCAACCGGATATGCTGATACACAGAGAATTTTATCTCAGGTAACTGACAATATTAAGGTCAATATTGATGCGGATACAACCTCTATGGAAATGCAGCTTCATCCCGCAAGTCTCGGAACAGTTAATCTTCACATTTCATCAAGCGGTGGAACTGTATCGGCACATCTCACAGTTCAGAATGAAACCGTAAAGGCTGTACTTGAAAGTCAGATGGTTCAGCTTCTTGATACCTTTGCTGAACAGGGACAGAAGGTAGAAACGATTGAAGTTTCTGTTGCAAATTATGATTTGGACAGAAGCCTTAGTCAGAATAATAATACCGGTAATGATCAGCAAAAGCAGGAAGATAATAAAGCTGTTTCGGGGGTATCAAGAAGACGACTTAATTTATCAGAATTATCTGAGGAAGATATTGAAGCACTGTCAGATGAAGAACAGTTGGCAGTGGAAATGATGGAAATGAACGGAACCAGCGTCGATTATAAGGCGTAAAAGAAAGGAGTGATAAAATGGCATTAGTAGCACCGGTACAAAACGGAGAAGTAGTGGATACCTCTACAGTATCATCTACTAAAACAAACGGAACAGGCTCCGGAAACAGTATGGATAAGGAATCTTTTCTTCAATTGCTTGTGGCACAGATGAAGTATCAGGATCCGCTTGAACCTACTTCCAATACAGAATATGTTTCTCAATATGCACAGTTCTCTGAACTTGAAGAAATGCAGAATCTTTCAGGAAGTATGGATTTGCAGAGAGCTTCCGGCCTGGTTGGAAAAAATGTAATTGTTAAATCAACAGATTCATCAGGAGATACCAATTATATTCAGGGCAAGGTTGATTATGTTGTAAATGAGAATTCAAAGGTTTATTTATCTATTAACGGTAAAAATTATGATTTGGATGACCTTGATACTGTTGTAGATGACCAGTATCTTAACGCAATTAATCTTGTTGATGATTTTGAAAAGAGTCTTGAGAAGCTTCCTAGTCTTGCAAATCTTACAATTGAATATAAGGATGTTGTTGAGAATCTTTCAAAGGTATATGAAGACATGGATGATTATCAGAAAAAGTATCTTAAAGAAAGTGATGTTGAAAAGCTCAATCAGTATGTTGAGAGAATGAATGCTATTACAGGAACGAATAAAAACAACGATAAGGTTGAGGAGTAGTGACATAACCTAAAGGAGGAATGTCAATGAATATAATAAATGGACAGTTCCCTTCTATAGAACAGGTTACAAATCAGTATTTTCAGACTGTCGATAGAAAAGAGGGTGTTAAGAATAATCAGTCTTTTGCCGATGTATTTAAACAGAGGCAGATGATAGAAGCTGATAGCGGTACACTGAAGTTTTCTAAACATGCTTCTTCACGATTATCGGATAGACAGATTGAATTGTCGGACAGTCAGATAAGCAGACTGAATGCAGGGATGCAGAAGGCAAATGAGAAGGGAATCAACGAATCACTGGTACTTATGGATCAGATGGCTTTTATAGTCAATGTTAAAAACAATACAGTTATTACTGCAATGAATGATGCGGAAATGAAAGAGAATGTTTTTACGAATATTGACGGGGCTGTCATAGTTTAATAAGCCGGACCTTAGGGAGGCTTAGGTATCCTTGAATGACAGAGAGGATACACAATTAAAGGAGGTCATTTAATTATGATGAGATCACTTTTCTCTGGTGTTGCAGGTCTTAAGACACACCAGACCAAGATGGATGTAATTGGTAATAATATTGCCAATGTAAACACAGTTGGTTTTAAATCAAGTAGTGTTACTTTTTCAGAACTTATGTATCAGACAACAGCTAATGCATCAGGAGCTAATGAAGATACCGGTCGTGCCGGTGTAAATGCTAAGCAGATAGGTCTTGGTGTATCCATGGGCGCAATCAATACAAGCGTTTCTACAGCAGGTGCTTCACAGTCTACAGGAAATCCTTTTGATATTCAGATTAGTGGAGACAGCTTCTTTGTTGTAAATGATGGTAATACTAATTTCTTCACCCGTGCAGGTGCGTTCTATGTGGATGGAGCAGGTAATCTTGCTATGACATCTAATGGATATACCGTTATGGGCTGGCAGGAGGATCCTAACAAGCCCGGAACTATTAAACAGGATACGGTTTCTCCATTAAAAATCATGTCTGCAGAGCATACAACAAGTGCTCCGGAACAGACAACAGAGGGTTATATTTCAGGTATTATTGATAAAAATTCAACTTCTCTTACATCTGAATCGGGACAGATTCTTAATATTTCATTTTATGATGAACTTGGTTTCTCCTATGTTGCCAAGTTCGCAATTAAGGGCTATGCACAGGATGGAACAGCTCTTAATCAGGGCGTTTACAGAATGGAATTAACAGACCTTATTGATTCTGCCAAGAATGAATCAATGCTTGAGGATGGTCAGACAATGGCAGATTCGGGTCTTGCAAATCTTGATGGTGGAACTGAAGTATATCTTGTTTATGATACAGAAACAGGTGCATATCTTGGATACAGCGTTGGAGCACAGCCTGCAAGCAATACGCCTGATATAAAGACAACAGATATTGAGGATAATAAGATTTCCATGACTGTTAATATGGACAGTATGGCAAAGCCTGTTACAATCAGTCTAAAAACATCTACTATGTACGATAACAACGGAACATCAACTGTATATGGTAAAGCCGGTGACTATGACGGCAACTATGCAGGACGTAAGGTTGGTACAATGTCTGGTGTGTCTGTACAGACAGATGGTAAGATTTATGCAACCTATGATAATGGTACTACAAAGCTTTTGGGACAGATTTCAGTTGCATCCTTTGCGAATCCTTCCGGTCTGGAAAAGATAGGAGACAACCTGTATCAGACAACAATGAACTCAGGACTTTTTGATGGTATCGGTAAGGATGTTACATCAGATGGTGCCGGAGGCTTTACAACCGGCGTACTTGAAATGTCTAACGTGGATTTGTCTGCGGAGTTCACTGAAATGATTACTACACAGCGAGGCTTCCAGGCAAACAGTAGAATTATTACTGTTTCAGATTCGATGCTTGAAGAATTAACAAACCTTAAGAGATAATTGATAGAATTGTTTAAGAGCTCTGAAATGATTTTCGGAGCTCTTTTTATGAGGGATGTCTACCGGTACAGTTTTTTTGGATGAGGAAACAGACTAAAATAATGTTTTAAATCATTTTTTGAAAAAATATAAAATTTTCGTTTAAATGCATCACATTTGAGACGAAATATGATAAAATAAGATTGTTATTTATTAAGTGGATTATTTTTACTGTATTTATGCAGTTCTATGAATATATTTTTCTTAAACTGTCATTAATTAATTGAACAGTATTTGTTACTATTCGGTAGGTCTTAAATTTTATAAATTTCATAGACAAGAAGTCAAAAATTTAGTAAAATCTTATAAAAGGGATATTTATGCGAATTAGGTAGGTGGGAGTATTGGATATTGCAACCATAATCGGTGTTGTTGCCGGTTTAGCATTTATGATTATATCGGTTGGTCTTGGACAGGATGGTTTTGCCGGATTGAATTATTTCTTGGATCCTCCAAGTGCCATGATTACATTTGGTGGTGCCATTGCCACAATGTTTGCATCATATGAAATACCGGACTTTATTAAGGGACTCAAGAGCATTACAATTGCTTTTAAGCTTCCAACACTTGATGCTGCAACTATTATTAAGAAAATTATTGATCTTTCCAATGTCGCAAGAAAGGAAGGATTGCTGTCACTTGAAGAAGCTGCGGGAGATTTGGATGATGCTTTTTTGAAGAAGGGCATTATGCTTATCGTTGATGGTACAGACCCGGAGCTTGTTCGTGGTATTATGGAAACGGAATTGTTCAGTATAGATACACGTCACAGAAACAATATGGCATTTTGGGACAATTTAGGAGCCATGGGTCCTGCTTGGGGTATGATTGGTACACTGATTGGTCTGGTTATGATGCTTTACCATATGGATGATATTTCATCACTGGGTCCTAACATGGCGGTTGCTCTTATTACGACTTTCTATGGATCTGTTCTTGCTAACTGGCTGTGCGCTCCTATTTCTGCAAAGCTTAAGGCGATAAATGATGGAGAAATGCAGGTTAAGGAAATTGTTGTGGAGGGCCTTCTCTCTATACAGGCAGGTGAAAATCCACGAGTTATTGAAGAAAAGCTTAAGTCATTCCTGGATCCTGCGGCTCGTGCGGCTGCAATTTCTGAAGGTGAAGGAGGAGACGAGTAATGGCCAAACGTAAAGCCGAAGACGCACCTAAAGGTTCACCGGCGTGGATGGCGACCTTCTCCGACTTGATGAACCTGCTTCTATGTTTCTTCGTTATGCTTTTTGCCATGTCGGATGTTAACAAACAGAAATTTGAGCTTGTTGCGGCTTCGTTTTCACAGAGTTTTAGTATATTTTCAGGTGGTGCCACTGCCATTGGAGACGGATTACTTGTATCTAATGGCGTCAGTCAGTTGAGTATGCTTGACCAGTATATGACTACAATGGGTAAAGCTGCCGAGAGTAACACAGAGGATGTTGACAGATGGGAGGAGCTTGAGAAGGAACAGCTTGAAGAAGCTGAAAGCCTGAGCGAGATAGTAGAAGAAGCTCTTGCCGAACAGAATATGGATGGTGTTGTAGATATTGATTTTACATCCCAATATGTTTCGTTAACGCTGAATGGTGCGTTACTGTTTGACTCCGGAAGCGCTGAAATCAAGACCGATTCCTTACAGATTCTTGATAAAATAGGGCTTATTCTAAAAAAATACGGCAAGAGTCTTATAGAGATTGAAGGTCATACAGATAATGTTCCTATACATAATTCTGATTTTTCCGATAATAATGAACTGTCCAGTGCCCGTGCACTTTCGGTATTTAATTATCTTGTGGATAGTGCCAATCTTGATCCTGCAATGGTTAAACATACGGGACGTGGCGAATATGTTCCTATCGCAGATAATTCCACACCGGAGGGCAGAGCTAAGAACAGACGAGTTGAAATAAAGCTGTATCATACTCTTAGTACATATTAATTTTTAATTAGTATAAAAAATGGAGGAGCAGTAATGAAGAAAAATCTATTATCAGTTATTATTCTTGCATTGCTTGTTGTGAATATTGCACTTACCGGTGTAATGATGTTTTCCACTATCAGTGCGAATAATAAGACCATTGCACTGGTTAACCAGATAGCTGCAATACTCGATTTAGAGGTAAAAGGCATGTCCAATAATCAACAGCCTTCTTTACTTGAAACAGAGACCTATAATATTGCTGATGAACTTATTATTTCATTGAAGCATGGGGAGGATGGAATGGATCATTATGCACTTGCATGTGTTTCCTTCTCGCTTGATACAACCAATGAGGATTATGCCACCTATCAGCCTATGTTAGCTGAAAAGGAGAGCAAGATTATAAGCGAAATCAATAATATTTTTGCTAAATATACGAAGGAAGAAGCTACACAGAATCAGAATGCTATTTCAGATGAGATTCTTGAGCGCCTTCAGGAAATGTTTGATTCTGATTTTATTTATGAAGTCTATTTCAAGGAACTTAAGTTCCAATAGTATTTATCAGATAAGCTAGAGTGAGGTGAGCTTAATGGGCGAGGTACTCTCCCAAAGTGAGATAGACAGTCTGCTTAATGCATTAAGCTCGGGTGAACTCGATGCAGATGAGATTAATAATGCTGATGAGAAATCAACCAAGAATTATGACTTTAAGAGACCGGCTAAGTTTTCCAAAGAACATTTGCGTACTTTGGAAATAATATTTGAACATTATGGACGATTGGTTTCTACGAATCTTCCGGTATATCTTCGTAAAACAGTTCAGGTTACTGTTGTTAACTCAGAAGCATGTACATTCTCTGAATTTTCGACTGCGCTTGCTAATCCGGTTCTGCTTGGAATTGTTAGTTTTGAACCCCTTAATGGTAGCATTATGGTTGAACTTGCTGCCAATCTTGGTTTTGCTATTGTGGACAGAATGCTTGGGGGTCAAGGCGCTCCTTTAGATAAGAGCCGTGATTTTTCGGAGATTGAGAGAACTATTGTTGATAAGATTATTGCTGTGTGTGTTTCTCTTATGAGAGAACCCTGGAAGAATGTTATTGATATTAACCCCATTCTCGAAAGAGTAGAGACTAATCCACAGTTTGCTCAGATTATAGCCCCCAGTGAAATGATCGCAATCGTTACACTTAATATGAAGATAGGCGATGTTGAGGGACTTATGAATGTCTGTTTACCGTATTTTACACTTGAGTCTGTTATGGATAAGCTTAATACCAAGTATTGGTTTGCATCCATGAAAGAAAGTACAGATGAGGTATTTACAGAAGTTATAGAAGCTACTATCAGGAAGGCTTTAATGCCAATTAAAGCTGTTCTTGGTAAGAGTACAATAACAGTCAGTGATTTTGCTAATTTACAATGTGGTGATATAATAAAGCTAGGTTCCAAGATAGACAATGATATGGATGTTTATATTGGTCCTATTAGGAAGTTTAAAGCACTTCCCGGATCTGCTAAGGATTCTTATGCAGTCAGAGTAACACAAGTATTGAGAGAGGAGGAATAGCAGATATGGATGGTATGCTTTCGCAGGATGAGATTAACGCCCTGCTGAATGGCATGATGGATGGTAATGATGGAAGTGATACCCAGTCTGCCGACAGTTCCTCCGGTGGTGCTTCGGCATCCGGAGCAGGTGGTGACGATGTTTTCTTAACTGAAGCTGAAAAGGATGCTGTTGGTGAGGTTGCCAATATTAGTATGGGTACATCGGCAACTACACTATATTCATTAGTTAATCGTAAAGTTAATATTACGACACCTGTCGTAACAGTGGCTAAATGGGATGATATAATTGCTGATTATGAACGTCCGTGTGTATTTATAAAGATTAAATATACTGTTGGTCTTGAAGGTACAAATATTCTTGTACTTAAGGAGGACGATGTTAAGGTTATCACCGATCTTATGATGGGTGGTGACGGAACCAATATAGAGGGTGATTTAGGTGAGATTCATTTAAGTGCTATTTCTGAGGCTATGAATCAGATGATGGGTTCATCAGCAACATCACTTTCCTCTATGCTTGGTAAGATGATTGATATTTCTCCACCGGAAGCGAGCCTTGTTGCTCTTGATTCCGTGGAGTCTACTGATGATTTATCGACGTTTTTACAGAGTACATTTGTACGTATTACATTCAGAATGCAGATCGGTGATTTGGTTGATAGTAATATTATGCAGTTGTATCCTGTATCTTTCGCTAAAGAGTTGTATTCATACTTTATGGATAATCAGGAACCCGAACCTGAACCGGCACCTGAACCCGCACCGGCGCCGGCGCCAGCTCCTATGCCATCAATGCCCGCACCATCGATGGATATGGGAATGGGAATGGGCATGGGTATGCCGGATACGTCAATGAATATGGGAGCACCTCAAGGAATGGGAATGGGCATGAGCCCCGGTATGGGCATGGGTATGTCACCCGGAATGGGAATGGGTATGCCTCCCGGAATGGGCATGGGCATGGCCCCCGGTATGGGTATGAACATGGGCATGCAACAGCCAATGGCTAATGTAAACATTCAACCCGCATCATTCCAGGCTTTTTCAAATGACGTAAATGCAATGCAGAGTCAGGAGAATATAGCACTTATTAAGGATGTTCCGTTGGAAGTGACGGTTGAACTTGGACGAACTCAGAAATCTATTAATGATATTCTTGATTTTGCTCCGGGTACAATTATCGAACTTGACAAGATTGCCGGTGAGCCTGTAGATGTTCTGGTTAATGGCAAGTTGGTCGCCAAAGGTGAAGTAGTAGTTATTGAAGAAAACTTTGGTGTCAGAGTAACTGAAATTATAAACTAAAGATTAGGAGAATGAAAAATGGCAAAAAATATTTTAATCAGTGATGACGCAGCGTTTATGAGAATGATGATTAAGGATATTCTTACCAAGAATGGTTATAATGTTGTTGGCGAGGCCGAAAATGGTGCACGTGCAGTGGAAAAGTATAATGAGCTTAAGCCTGATCTTGTTCTCATGGATATCACAATGCCTGAGATGGATGGTATTCAGGCACTTAAGAAAATTAAAGAAAGCGATCCAAGTGCACTTGTTATTATGTGTTCTGCAATGGGTCAGCAGGCAATGGTTATTGAATCAATTCAGGCCGGCGCTAAGGACTTCATTGTTAAGCCTTTCCAGGCTGATCGTGTAATTGAGGCAGTTAAGAAGGTAGTTGGCTAATAATGTGCTGTATTCTTTTAGCTACTTCTAAGACAGACAGTATTGCGCAGTTCGTCACGGTATTTATAGTATTTGTTTTGGTGCTTGCAATGGTTTATGGAACCACTGTGTTAGTAGGCAAAGGTCAGAAGCTGTATTCGAACAATCGCAATTTTGAGGCAATTGAGACTTTTAAAGTCACGAACAATAAATATCTTCAGCTTGTCAGAGTCGGTACCAGATATTTTGTAATTGCTATCGGTAAAGATACAATTACATATTTGCAGGAACTTGATGAATCAGAGCTTGATTTGTCGGTTAAGAATGGTAGCGATAATGACAAGTTTGCGAAGATATTTGACAGTGCCAAAAATAAGCTATCCAAACGGGGCGAGAAATAATGGTTGATTTTTTATTACGTGGAGGCAGGATAAGGCAGATATGCATATCTCTGCTTCTATGTGTATTTATTTGTGTAGCTTTTCCAAGTGTTGTAAAGGCTACAGATGTTGATGATATTGGCATCACAGATGACAATGGTGTTAATGAGAATAAGACGGTAATCAATGATCCGGGAACAGCAACGGATGCAGATGATCTTCGTGAGCTTAATGTTGGTAATAATCTCTCTGTTACATATCAGGACGGAGAGGGAAATTTATCCGGTACTTTAAGGATTCTTATTATCCTTACGCTTATTGCCCTTGCTCCGACCCTCATCATATTGATGACTTCGTTCACACGAATTTTGATTGTTTTGCATTTCGTAAGGTCAGCGTTAGGTACTCAGACAGCACCTCCTAATCAGGTGCTTATCGGATTATCTTTGTTTCTGACCTTTTTTATTATGAATCCTGTTATTACGGAAATAAATACTACCGCCATACAGCCTTTTGAGGCGGGTGAGATTTCACAGCAGGAATTTATTGATACTGCAGTTGTTCCGCTAAGAGAGTTTATGTATGGACAGACTAAAACAAAGGATGTTCGACTGTTTCTTGATATTAGTGGAATTGATTCTGTAGACAATATTGATGATATTCCTACAAGGGTATTGGTTCCCGCATTTATTATCAGTGAATTAAGAACTGCTTTTATTATAGGATTTTTGATCTATATCCCATTTATTGTTATCGATATGGTTGTGGCATCAACGCTAATGTCAATGGGTATGATGATGTTACCGCCTACGACAATTTCTATGCCTTTTAAGATTCTGCTCTTTGTTCTTGCTGATGGATGGAATCTTGTGATTGGTAATCTTGTCAGAACCTTTTATTAGCAAAGGTTCTATGATTGATGGAGTAAGATATGACTATTGATACTGTTGTTGAGATAACAAGAACAACTTTATATACGATTATAATAACTTCAGCTCCAATGCTGATAATATCTCTTGTATTAGGTCTTATTGTCAGTATTTTTCAGACAGTTACATCTATTCAGGAACAGACATTAACCTTTGTTCCTAAGCTATTGGGAATATTTGTTATGTTGATGATACTTGGTCATTGGATGCTAAATACTATTATTGAGTTTATGAGTGAGTTGTGGGGCAATTTTTCCATATATATAAGGTGAGAGAATGATTGATTATTCTTTTTCGTATTCGGATCTTGAATGCTTTTTACTGATTTTTGTCCGATTATCATGTTTTATTTTTACGGCACCTTTTTTTTCTGTAAGTAATGTTCCAAGGCGTGTTAAGGCCGGACTGAGTTTCTTCCTTGCATTTCTTATCTATGGAGCGCTTGATAATAAGGCGGTTCCTGATTATTCAGGTGTTCTTGGTTATTCAACGCTGGTACTTAAGGAAGCAATATGTGGATTACTTATAGGATTTGGAGCTAATATTTGTAATTCCATTGTTAATTTCGCAGGTAGAATAGCTGATGCGGAAATCGGTATTTCAATGATTTCACTTTTGGATCCTTCCACTAAGGAACAGACCGGTTTTACAGGCGTGATTTACCAATATGCGGTTATGCTTTTAATGTTGGTAACAAATCTCCATCATTTTTTTATTAAAGCAATTTATGAGACCTTTGAGATTATTCCTATTGGAATGGCAATATTTGATTCGGAAAAAATAGTAACAACTTCAATACAGTATCTTGATGATTATGTTATGATTTCCTTTCGAATATGTCTTCCTGTTGTTGCATCGATTATGATTACGAATGCTGTGCTTGGTATTCTTGTTAAATCAGCTCCTCAGATTAATATGTTTTCTGTTGGTATTCAGATTAAAATGTTAGTAGGTTTGGTGGTGCTGTTTATTACAATCAATGTTTTGCCAAGTGCTTCTGAATATATATTTAAAGAGATGAAAATTATTATGACAGCAATGGTTGAGAGTATGAGCTAGATTATTTTTCCGGATTAGCTAATGTTTTATTTTTTATAGAAGATAATTACGTCGAGTCGTATTTTTATATCATGAATTTGGTGATGAAATGGCAGAATATTTAATTTTGCATGGTGAATCGGTAGGAGTAATGTTTGACTTAAACCTTCAGTATTTTGCAAAGGAAGGTCCCGGAGGTGAAAAAACAGAACCTGCTACTGATAAGAAAAAGGAAGATGCAAGAAAAGAGGGACAGGTTGCAAAAAGCAGGGAGCTTGGTTCGGCTGTCAGTCTTTTTGCGTTATTTGTAGTATTAAAGGTGTATGTGGGTAATCTGGGTAATTCATTTCTTGAGTGTTTTTCCAAGGCATACAGGCATATTCCGGAATTGACAAATCTTGTTTCGGATGAAATACCCGTACATGATTTTGTAGGTGTAATTAATGATTTTATTCTGGATATGATATTAATGCTTTTGCCATTCCTTTTAGCAGGCTTTGTTATTGCATTTGTTACGGAATTAATACAGGTAAAGTGGAAACCTACCACGAAAACTCTGCAGCCCAAATTCAGCAAAATCAATCCCATTAACGGGTTTAAAAGACTGTTTTCTTTAGATAAGCTTCTTGATTTGTTTAAGGCTCTTATTAAGCTTTTGGTGATTGGCTACATGGCCTATTCCACCTTGCGTGATCAGGTCAACCAACTGTTCCTGTTATACGATATGGAGCTTATTGGTGCTATAAATCTTTTTGGAAATATAGTTCTTGATTTGGCCATTAGGGTTTCGGCTGTATATCTTATAATAGGCATTCTTGATTACGCCTATCAGAAGTGGAAATTTAATGAAGATTTGAAGATGACCAAGCAGGAGGTTAAGGACGAATGGAAGAATTCTGAAGGAGATCCTGCTGTTAAAGGTAAACAGAAGCAGCGTATGCAGGAGGCTTCAAGGAGAAGAATGATGCAGCAGGTTCCACAGGCTGATGTGGTTATTACAAACCCTACTCATTTTGCTGTAGCTATTAAGTATGATTTGACTGTAGCACCTGCCCCCTATGTTGTTGCCAAGGGAGCTGATTTTATGGCTGCTCGAATTAAGGAAGAGGCTAAAAAGTATAATATAGAAATTGTTGAAAACAAGCCTCTTGCCAGAATGTTATATTACAACGTGGATTTGGAAAGTCAGATTCCTCCTGAACTATATAGTACGGTAGCGGAAATCTTAGCTGTAATTTATAACAAACGTGAAGCCAATACGAACGTAGGCTAATTTATTGGGAAGGAGGAGAGAAGATGAAGTTTGCAAAATCAGATCTTGGTGTTGCATTATACCTGTTATGTGCCTTCGTATTCCTCATTATTCCAATAAGCTCAACTATTCTTGATATTTGTCTTGCGGTAAATATAGCAGTTGCCTTTGCAATCTTATTTAATTCAATGTTTGCAAAGGAAGTTTTGGATATGTCATTTTATCCTACAATGCTATTGTTCACCACACTGTTTAGAATTTCTCTTAACGTATCATCAACAAGACTTATTCTTACAACCGGTTCCCCAGGTAACGTTGTTGAAACCTTTGGAAATTTCGTTGGTGGTGGCGATTTGATTATGGGTGCGATTGTATTCATAATTCTGTTGATTGTTCAGTTTATGGTTATCAACAAGGGTTCCGAGCGTGTTGCTGAGGTAACTGCCCGTTTTACTCTTGATGCTATGCCGGGTAAGCAGATGGCCATTGATGCCGACTTAAATACCGGTGCAATTACTGATGAAGAGGCTAAGAAGCGAAGAGAAAAGATTCAGGAGGAGGCAAGCTTCTTTGGTTCCATGGATGGTGCGGTTAAGTATGTAAAGGGAGATGCAACCGCAGGTCTTATTATTACCGCTGTAAATATTATTGGTGGTATTGCAATGGGTATGCTTCGAGGCGGCATGGATTTTCAGGATGCTTTGTCTAAGTATACGATTCTTACAATAGGTGATGGTCTTGTTTCTCAGATTCCTTCCCTTGTTATATCTCTTTCAACCGGTATTCTGGTAACTAAGGGTGGTAAGGAGGCTGATTTTGGTAACATTATTGTAAAACAGCTTTTTGGTATGCCGAAGGCGCTGTATTTTGTTGGTGGAATTATTGCATTTTTAGGTATATTCACACCACTTAATCTTTTACTTTTTGTAACAGTCGGAGCTATTTTTATAGTAACAGGTCGTATGGTTGCCAATACTCTTGAGGAGGCAAAGGTTGAGGCTAAGGTTGATGAAACAGAAACCGAGGCGGAAGAGATTAGAAAGCCTGAAAATGTTGTTTCGCTGTTGCAGGTTGATCCTATTGAGCTTGAATTTGGTTACGGAATTATTCCACTGGCTGACGTTAATCAGGGTGGAGACTTGCTTGACCGAGTTGTTATGATTCGTCGTCAGGTTGCCTTAGAGCTTGGTACTGTTGTACCGATTATTCGATTGAGAGATAATATTCAGCTTAATCCTAATCAGTATATTATTAAAATCAAAGGTATTCAGGTCAGCGAGGGAGAGATTCTTTTTGACCATTATATGGCAATGAATCCGGGCTATGCTGAGGAGGAAATTTCAGGTATACCTACTTTTGAACCTTCCTTCCATTTACCGGCGCTGTGGATTACAGAGTCTCAGAGAGAACGTGCAGAGAGCCTTGGATATACGGTTGTAGATCCACCTTCCATTATTGCAACGCATTTAACAGAGGTAATCAGACAGCATATTTCTGAGCTTCTTACACGTCAGGATGTTCAGAATCTTATTAATAATTTAAAGGAGTCCAATCCATCACTTGTGGACGAGCTTACGCCTAAGCTGCTTGGACTTGGTGAAATTCAGAAGGTATTACAGAATCTGTTGCGTGAGGGGATTTCAATACGAGATTTACTTACGATTTTTGAAACTTTGGCAGATCATTCTGTAATTACGAGAGATACAGATGTATTAACGGAATATGTAAGACAAAGTCTTAAACGTGCAATTAGTGCTAAATATTTTCCGGGTAATGAGGCTACTCAGGTTGTTACCCTTGATCCTAAGCTGGAACAGGAGATAATGGCTTCTGTAAAGCAGACCGAGCAGGGTGCGTATCTTACACTGGATCCGGAAAAGACAAGGGCAATAATAAAGGCTGTGGAGGTTGAAACGGCCAAGCTTGAGAATATGGGAAAGAATCCAATTATTATTACATCCCCTATTGTTAGAATGTATTTTAAAAAGCTCACCGAGGATTATTTCAAGGAATTAATCGTCGTATCATATAATGAAGTGGACAGTAATGTTGAATTGCAGTCTGTTGGGATGGTGACAGTATAATGGTTATTAAAAAGTTTCAGGGTAAAACCGAAGAGGAAGCAATTAACCTGGCCAAGAAGGAGCTTGGCGAGGCAGTTGTTATAATGAATGTAAAAACAATAAAGAAAAAGGGAATTGCGGCTCTTTTTTCTAAGCCTACCACAGAAATTACCGTTGCTCTGGAGGATGAAAAGGAAAAACAGAATTTTAAGCCCATTCTTCCGGCTGCTACCGTTAGACATAAGGTGGAAAGTGCAAGGGCTAACGCTGTTAAGCCTGATATAATATTAGATGATGAAGTAAAAGAGCCGGAAACAAGAGTTAAGTCTGATTCGGTAGATATTTTAGAGGAGAAGCTAGAAAGTCTTCATGAGCTTCTTGAAAAACAGTTAGAAAAGGACAATAAGGTTAAAGAAGAAGAGGACTATGACGAAGTCCCCGACGATAAAATGGCGTTCCTTAAATTATTGTATAATACTCTTATTGAAAATGAAGTAGATGAAAAATATGCCAACGATATTATAGATGAGCTTGGTAAGATTAAAAAGCCAAATGCAGGTATAGATTTCGTTTTGGCAAATATTTATCAGAAGATGATTTTGAAGTTTGGAAGACCTAATACAATTACACCAGCAGGGGATGGTGCAAAGCTCGTATTTTTTATAGGACCTACCGGTGTGGGTAAAACAACCACTATTGCGAAAATCGCATCCAAGCTTAGTGTTGATGACAAGAAAAAGGTTGCCCTGCTTACTACTGATACATATAGAATTGCGGCAGCAGAGCAGCTAAGAACATATGCAAGTATTTTAGATGCTCCTTTTAGGGTAATTTATACTGAGGATGAGGTACTTAAGGCCATTGAAGATTATAAGGACTTTGATTATGTTCTTGTAGATACGGCAGGCCATTCTCATCATAATGAAGCTCAGAAAAACAGCATGAAGCAATTTCTTCATTGTGTGGATGACAAGGTTGAAAAGGAAACATATCTTGTTGTCAGTGCAACTACAAAATACAGAGATTTAATAAGTATTGCAGATGCCTATTCGGAAATGACAGATTATAAGCTGATTTTTACAAAGCTTGATGAAACAACGACGTTTGGTAACTTATTTAATTTAAAAATGCATACAGGTTCTGAAATGTCTTATGTGACCTGTGGTCAGAACGTTCCTGATGATATAGAGGAATTTAGTCCTCAGGATACTGTAAAACAGTTGTTAGGAGGACGTTAATATGGATCAGGCAGAACAGTTACGTAATATAATTAAAATGAATTCGCCTATTTCTCGTCCTACTGCCAGGGTTATTACAGTAACCAGTGGTAAGGGCGGTGTTGGGAAATCAAATGTTTCTATTAATCTGGCAGTTCAGTTAAGACGACTGGGTCAGAGAGTAATTATTTTTGATGCAGACTTTGGACTGGCTAATATTGAGGTAATGTTTGGTGCTATTCCCAAGCACAATCTGGGAGACCTTGTATACCAGGGAAAGAATATTCGTGAAATAATAACGGCAGGTCCTATGGATATTGGTTTTATTTCAGGAGGCTCAGGTATTGCGGGACTTACCAATTTGGGACGTGATTACATTAATTATCTAATTCAAAATTTAGCTGAGCTTGATATGCTTGCGGATGTTATAATAATAGATACGGGGGCGGGTATATCTGATGCAGTAATAGAATTCTTAGTTGCCAGTGGTGAGGTGCTTCTTGTAACAACACCTGAGCCAACATCAATTACTGATTCCTATTCGCTATTAAAGGCTCTTAACAGACATGTTCGATTCAATAAGGAAATGACAACTATAAAAGTAATTGCCAATAAGGTTCATTCCCCGGAGGAGGGGCAGCAACTGTATAATAAGCTTAATGCGGTTGTTAGCAGATATTTAAAGATACCAATTACTTACTTAGGGCATGTTCCTGAGGATTCGCAGTTAGTTAAGGCTGTTATGCAGCAGATGCCGATATCTATTGATAATCCAAATGCCAAGAGTGCTAAGGCCTTTGAGAATATTGCAAGGGTTCTTACAAATAATGCTTTGGATGTTAATTTTAGAAAACATGGTATGACAGGATTTTTCGCCAATATGGTGCGAGGAATAAAAACAAGAGAATGGCAGCAGTAAAAGAGGAGAATAGGTATGTTATCAAAGTATGTAAAAGTAGGAGATAAGCTTGAACTGGAATCTATTGAGGATAATTCCGAAAAGGACGAGCTTATAGACAAAAAGAATTATCGAAGTCAGGTATATGACATTGTGTCCGAAGATCAGATTAAGATTGCAATGCCAATGGAACAGGGCAAGGTTGTACTTTTGCCGGTGGACGGTGAGTACAATATTTGCTTTTATGCACAGTCCGGGCTATATCAGTGTCTTGCAAGAGTAATTGACAGATATAAAACAGATAATATTTTTATTCTTGTTATGGAATTAACTACGGATATCAGAAAATATCAGAGACGTGAATATTATCGTCTTAATTGCGTACTTGATATGAAGGTCAGGGAGGTTTTACCTGCTGAAAAGGCTATTCCCAATGGTCTTGAACAAGTATATTTTTTGGATACGGATATTACCTTCAGTAATGGAACAATGGTTGATATCAGTGGCGGCGGTGCCAGATTTATTTCAAAATCAAAATATCCCAAGGGCTGTAATATTCAGTTTGCCTTCTCATTATTTGTAAGCGGAAAGCTGACAGAGTATAAGCTATTAGGCCGTGTTCTGTTTTCGGAAGAGCTTGCAAGCAGACCGGGAGCCTTTGAGCATCGTATTCAATTTATTAATATAATGAATGATGAACGTGAAAGCATTATTAAGTTTATATTTGAAGAAGAGCGAAAAATAAGACGAAGAGAGAAGGGTTGAATAATTGAAGAAAAAAATACTTATAGTAGATGACTCTGCACTTATGAGAAGGGTGTTGTGTGATATAATCAATTCGGACGACAGATTTGAGGTTGTTGATTACGCTGTTGACGGAGCCGAAGGTTTCAAGAAAATCTGTGCTAAAACATATGATGCAGTAGTGCTTGATGTGTACATGCCAAGAATGACAGGACTTGAAATGCTTCGTGAAATGCAGAAGAGTAAGGTATATGCCAACGTATTGATGGCAAGTACCACAACAGGTGAAGGTGCCAAAGAGACAATCGAAAGCTTGGAGCTTGGTGCTGTTGATTTTATCAAGAAGCCTGAAAATGTTGCAGATGCCCGTCATGAAGAATTCAGAAAGAGATTTTTGAGTCTCCTTGATGTAGTCAGCAAGGCGAACAACAATCACATGGCAAGAGCCGGAAAGGCCAATGCCGGCAGCGGCAAAGCAGGTCCTACGTTTACTTCAAGATATGATGTTAATTTCCATACGGCTGTTAAGCCACCGATGCAATCAAGTGTATCACGTGCGGGTAGTACAGTTGAGAGCAAAAAGGTTGAAACTGCAAGTGTTGAAAGAAGCTTTACTCCACCGACAAATGTCAGAGGAAACAAGCTTGTTGCAATTGCATCTTCAACAGGTGGACCGAAGGCTTTACAGGAGGTAATACCATATCTTCCGAAGAATCTAAAGGCACCGGTTCTCTTAGTGCAACATATGCCAAAGGGATTCACCAAGTCCTTAGCAGACCGTCTTGACGAATTAAGTCAGATTAAAGTTACTGAGGCCATAGAAGGTGAAACCATTACCAATGGTCATGTGTATATTGCTCAGGGAGGCCAACATCTTAAGGCTGAAAAAAATGGCACAAGCTATAAATTAAGACTTACTGATGAACCGACCAGAGAGGGTGTTAAGCCCTGTGCGAATTATATGTATGAGTCCTTAATGGATTCTCATTTTGATGAAGTTGTCTGTGTAGTGTTAACCGGCATGGGTTGTGATGGAACTGCCGGAATTGTTGAATTGAAGAAGAAAAAGAATGTACGAGTAATCGCACAGGACGAAGAGAGCTGTACTGTATATGGCATGCCCAGAAGTATAGTAGATGGAGGTCTTGCTGATGATGTGGTACCGCTTTCAAAGGTAGCAGAACACATTATTAAGAACGTGGGGGTATACTAGCTATGGATGTTAACCAGTATTTGGAGATTTTTCTTGATGAAACAAACGAACATTTACAGAGCTTAAGTGATCAGCTTATGATCCTGGAAAATGAGCCCGAAAATGAAGACACTATTAATGAAATTTTCCGTGCTGCCCATTCACTAAAGGGTATGGCCGGAACCATGGGTTACAAGAGAATGCAGAATCTTACCCATGATATGGAGAATGTATTTTCAGAAGTTCGTAACGGTAAGATGAAGGTTACGAGTCCTTTGATTGATGTATTGTTCCAGGCACTTGATGCTTTGGAGGAATATAAGAACACAATCCAGGAAACAAGAGATGAAGGAACGAATGACAATATTCCTATTATTCAGGCATTACAGAAATGTTTGGATGAAGGAACAGGGGCAGCAAGTGCTGCAGCTCCTGCTGAGGCGGCTGCTGAAACACCTGCAGCAGATAGTGCATCTGCTGATGCTTCCGGTGGCAAGAAATGGAACGCAATTCCCCTTCAGGACAATGAGGTTCATGCCATTAAAGAGGCTGACGAAAAAGGTAATAATGTTTTCGGTTGTACAGTTTCAGTAATGGATACATGTATTCTTAAAGCTGCGAGAGCTTTCCTTGTATTCAAGGCTGTTGAGGAACTGGGTGAGATAATTATTTCCGATCCTTCAACTCAGGATATTGAAGATGAAAAATTTGAATTTGATTTCAGTCTTATTATTTCAACCGCAGAGTCATATGACAAGATTGAAGCTGCAGTTATGAGTGTGTCTGAAATCGAAAAGGTTGTTGGAGAAAAGATGGATGCTTCTGCTGTTAAGGTTGCAGATAATAATGAGGTTAAGGGCTCAGAAGCTGAGGCTCCTGTTCAGGAAACTGCACCTGCTGCTAAAGAGGAGGCTAAACCTGCACCGGCAGCTAAGGCTGAACCTGCTGCAACGCAGAACGCTAATGCTCCGGCTAAGAAGGCGCAGAACAATAAGCCTGTAGTTAACAGAACAGTCAGAGTTGATATAGAAAAATTAGATGTACTAATGAATCTCGTCAGTGAGCTTATTATTGCTAAGAACTCACTTGTATCTTACGGTACTGCCGGACAGAATAGTGGTAACGGTAGTTTTAATGAACAAATCGAATACTTAGAGAGTGTTACAACGAATCTGCATGAGTCAGTTATGAAGGTTCGAATGGTTCCTATAGAGAGTGTAACAACTAAGTTCCCTAGAATGATAAGAGACTTATCGAAAAAACTTAATAAGAAAATGGAATTGTATATGTCCGGTGAGGATACAGAGCTTGATCGTACAGTGGTTGATGAAATCGGCGATCCTCTGATGCATTTGCTTCGTAATTCGGCAGACCATGGTCTTGAATCTGCAGAGATTCGTGCAGAGAGAGGCAAGAATGAAACCGGTTCTATTTTCCTCGATGCATATCAGGATGGTAACAACGTTGTAATTGAAGTTAGAGATGATGGTAACGGTATTGATGTTGAAGCTGTAAGAAATAAGGCAATTGACCGTGGAACAATAACACCTGAACAGGGTGATGTGATGTCCGATAAGGAGATTATTGATTTGCTGTTCCTGCCCAGCTTCTCTACAGCCAAGGTTGTATCTGATGTATCAGGTCGAGGTGTTGGTCTTGATGTTGTTAAGTCCAAAATCGAATCACTTGGTGGTGACGTAAGTGTTAAGACAAAGCTTGGTGAAGGCTCTACCTTCTCAATCAGACTTCCTCTTACTCTTGCAATTATTCAGGCTCTTATGGTTGTTGTTGGTGGAGAAAAATATGCGATTTCATTGGGCTCCATTGATACGATTGAAGATATTTCAGAGGATGAAGTTAAGTATGTTGAAGCTAAAGAGGTAATTCACCTTCGTGGTAACGTTATTCCTTTGGTTAGACTTAATGAGGTTCTTGGAATTGAAGATAATGAAGACAAGAAGGATAAGAATCTTGTAGTTGTTATTGTTAAGAAGGGTGACCAGTATGCAGGTCTTGTGGTTGATGACCTTATAGGACAGCAGGAAATCGTTATTAAATCACTTGGTAAGTACATTAATTGTACAACTCGAATGATTTCCGGTGCAACAATTCTTGGTGATGGCGAAGTTGCATTGATTCTTGATGCTAATTGTCTTATTTAAGAGGGGGTGAAATAATGGGCGAAATGATGGATGAACTTGGATTTGTGACTACCGAATATGCTACTACTCAGTATATTGTTATTACAATAGGTGAGGAACAGTATGGTATTGATATTAAATATGTTGATAATATTGTCAGAATGCAGAAGATAACAAGAGTACCTAATGTTCAGGAGTATTTTGACGGTGTTATTAATCTTCGTGGTGAGGTTGTTCCTGTAATGAGCTTCAGAAGAAAGGTCAATCTTCCTGAGGTAGAAAAATCCAATAAGACACGAATTATTATTATTAAGCTTGAGCAGAATGCACCAATCGGTATTATTGTTGATGCAGTTAAAGAGGTCGTTACTCTGAGCGAGAACAGTATTGATCCTGTTGCCAAGGGTTCAAAGGCTTCTGAACAGTCGTATATTAACGGAATTGGTAAATGTGGAGATACACTGATTTCACTTCTTGATTTAAATGTGGTTATTTCAGAAAAAGAAAGTGTGTAATTAATTAACTGTCGCTCGAAGCAATTCGGGCGACAGTTGTGCAGAGGTGAAAAAATGAGTAAAATTGACTTGGACAATATGGATGGCGTATATTACGACATTCTAAAAGAAATCGGTAATATAGGTGCCGGGAATGCCACAACGGCTTTGGCTTCCTTACTTAATACCAAGGTTGATATGAAAGTGCCCAAGGTTGCACTTCTTGAGTTTTCTGAAGTCGGTGAAGCTATGGGAGGCGAGGAGCTTCTTATGGCAGGAATATATCAGATGATAGAAGGAGATATTTCAGGAAGTATTATGTTCTTACTGGAAGAAAAGTCAGCAAGGACTCTTATTTCACAATTAATGGGAACTCCTATATCCCAGACTTCTGCAAGCTTTTCTGAA
The DNA here is from genome assembly GCA_045627745.1 of Lachnospiraceae bacterium. Classification (GTDB taxonomy): domain Bacteria; phylum Bacillota; class Clostridia; order Lachnospirales; family Lachnospiraceae; genus UBA2868. The sequence goes on from JAZQOI010000006.1 coordinate 67,171, forward strand.
ATGGAAATATCTGCACTTAAGGAAATCGGAAATATTATTACAGGTTCCTACCTGTCTTCACTTTCAATGCTAACAAATCTTAGGATAGTTTCATCGATTCCTGCCATAAGCATTGATATGTGTGGTGCAATATTAAGTGTTCCGGCAATTGAATTCGGTGCTGTGGGAGATAAGATTCTTCTTATTCAAACTGCATTTTCCGGAGAAATGAAGCTTGATGGATATTTTATACTTGTACCTGATTTAGATTCATATGATAAGATTCTTTCTTCACTGGGTATGTAGTATTTCGGTGATATGTTAAGATGTATTGTGGCGCATTTGAAAGATAGGACGAATATATGGCTGAAATGATAAAGGTTGGTATGGCGGATTTGAAGCTATGTAAGAGCCCCGATGCTATTACAACTCTTGGACTTGGGTCATGTGTTGGAATAGCTATACGTGATCCGGTTACAAAGATTGGTGGACTTGCACATATTATGCTTCCCGACAGTACCAAATTTCCTAATAATAAATGTATCGCAAAATATGCGGATACCGGTATTGTTGAACTTGTTCGTATTATGGTTGCTGCTGGTGCAAACCGAGGTAGACTGGTTGCCAAGATTGCAGGCGGAGCTCAAATGTTTGCTCTGCAGAATAAGTCTGATTTAATGGCTGTTGGAGCCAGAAATGTAGAATCTGTCATAAAGGTTCTTAATGAAATGAAAATTCCGATATTAGCCAGAGATACAGGGCTTAATTTTGGAAGAACAGTAGAGTTTTATCCTGAAACCGGTGATTTTGTAATTAAAGCAGTGGGTAAGGATGTTAAAACAATTTAGTTGGTGAATATATGAACACTAAGAAGATTCCTGTGCTTATTATGCTTCTTGCAGGAGCTGTTACCTGTGTGGTAACTTTTCTGAATCATTACAATCTTCGCGATATGCTTGTTGCACTTCTAATTGTTCTGATTATTTTTCTTATTATTGGTTTAGTAATAAAGTTTCTTTTCGATAAATTCGAAATTTCTACAGATGATTCTGTATCTGATGAGGGAGAGGTTGTCGAGAAGCAGGGTGATGGCGAAGCAGTTGAAGAGGGCGAAGAAAATTCAGAAATTAATGAGGAAAATCAGACAGAGGTTATTACTGATAACTGATTATTATAACTTGAAGTGGATGTTCCCATCTTCACTACGAAGAGTAGGTGGGGACAAGCTTTGCTGAGGAGGGGTACAATCCCTTTTGGAGTAAAAGCTTCTGTGTATCTTATGAAAAACACCGAGGCGTATTTGAAATATGCTCTTAGGACTGATATAGTACTATGTAGGAGCAAAATTGTGTTATATTGATATTGATTAAATATCAATTGTACGGAGGGGAATATGGACGAAGCTTCAAAATTAAAAATGTGGAGCGATTACAGTAGGAATCCTTCCCAGGAATTACGTGAAAAGATAATATTGGAATACGCACCTCTTGTTAAGGTGGTCGCAGGCAGGTTGTCTATGTATCTTGGTTACAATGTAGAATATGAAGACTTAGTTAGTTATGGAATATTCGGACTTATTGATGCTATAGATAAGTATGATACTACTAAGGAAGTTAAATTTGAGACTTATGCCAGTCTTAGAATCCGTGGAGCAATCTTAGATCAGATTAGAAAAATGGATTGGATTCCCAGAACTGTTCGTAAGCGTCAGCGTGATATAACAAATGCCATAAAAGCAATCGAAAGTCGAACCGGCAAGACAGCGACTGATGAAGAGGTTGCTAAGGAGCTCGGAATATCTCAGGATGAATATGATGACTGGCAGTCACAGATGAAGGTTACTAATGTTATTTCCCTTGACGAGTTTACGGAAGCCGGCGGTAGTGAAATAAGTGAAAGCAGAACAGTATCCCGTTTTGAAATGCCTGAAGAGGCAGTAGAAAAAGAGGAGTTAAAGGTTATGCTTGAACAGGCCCTGGCACAGCTTACCGAGAAAGAACAGAAGGTAATTACACTGTACTACTATGAAGATTTGACACTGAAGGAAATCAGCAATGTATTAGAGGTTTCTGAATCAAGAGTATCGCAGTTGCATACCAAGGCACTTGGTAAAATGAAGAATAAGCTTGGAAAATATATGGGTATTTTAACAAAGTATTAATGTTTATAATTGGGTTTCAAACAGCCGGTTCAGTATTTACAGTATGTGAAAGGTCAATTGGGATGTTGAATTGGATGTTGATTTTAACGGGGGCTAAATATGGCTAGAAGAAATGGCTATTTTAGATTACTGGTTCTTGAAGACGGAACATATATTGAACTGTTTCCACCTGTTGATGGTGGTGATCCTGTTTCCTTTGATGAATTGCAGGAATATCTTATCAGACGCAATCATCTATTGGATAAGCTGGCGGTAGCACAGGCAATTAAGGATAGTAACGGTGAAAAATGTACCGTTAAGATTGATGATACTACGGGTATATACGAAGCTGAATCGTATGAGCTAAAGGTATCTGAGGATAATATGCGTCTTATTGCCCGATTCTATCCATGTTCTAATTGTGCTGCATCTCTCACTATAGATGAAATCCTAAAAGATTTAAAATTTAAAAAAATTACTTACGGTATCAGAGAAGATGTTATTGCCAGATATTTTGCTGACAGGAATTATTGCACAGACTATCTTTTAGCAGAGGGTACCAGACCTGTTCAGGGTAAAGATGGTAAATTAGATTATTATTTTAACACTGATTTAAGTGCCAAACCTAAGATGAATCCTGATGGTACTGTTGATTTTTTTAATCTTAACCTGATATGTCCCTGTGTAAAGGATCAGATACTTGCCAGAATTACACCGGCTGATTTAGGAGAAAACGGAACTACAATTTATGGTGAAACCGTTAAACCTCATGAGGTTAAACAGCCGTCGTTTAGCTACGGAAACGGGATGCACATATCCGAGGATGGGCTTAATCTTATATCTGATACCAGTGGAAATGTTTCTCTTGTTGATGGCAAAGTATTTGTATCAAATGTATACGAGGTAAGTGATGTAGATACTTCTACAGGTAATATAGAATATGACGGTGATGTGCGTGTTCTTGGTAGTGTTAGAGCGGGATTTTGTGTGCAGGCTACAGGAACAATTGAAGTCCGCGGTGTAGTAGAAGCTGCTATGGTTCAGTCTGATAAGGATGTTATTATCAGCCGTGGAATGAATGGTATGGGTAAGGGGCTTATTATAGCCGGTAACAATGTGGTAGCCAAATTCATTGAAAACAGTCGTGTTCAGGCGGAGGGCTATGTTCAGGCAGAGGCGATTTTACATAGCGAGGTTAACTCCAAGGGGGATGTAATTGTTAATGGTAAGAAGGGCTTTATTACCGGAGGTAGTGTTAAGGCTCTTGGTAATGTTGAAGCTAAAATCATTGGCTCCACAATGGGTGTTGATACTGATATTGAGGTAGGGGCTGACCCTGCAATAAAAATCAGATTAAATGATTTAACTCAGAAAATTAATGATACAAATAGAAAGCTTAATCAGATTAAGCCGGTGCTTGCGGCACTTACTCTGCGCTTGAAGAAGGGCGACAGACTTACTGATGACCAGCTTAGGAACCTTAAAATGCTTTCGATGGAATATAAGGAATTAAATGAAGATTTAGAGTATTTAATGAATGAACAGGAGGCTGCTACTCCTGCAGGAGAAGTGGAAGACAATCATTCCTGCGTTAAGGTATATGAGTATGCATATCCGGGAACCCAAATCACTATAAGTGATGTATATACTCAGCTCAAGAAGCCTGTTCAGCATTCAAGATTTATTAGGGATGGAGCAGATATTCGTATAACTGCTATTTAATTGGTTAAATATCGACTTGAATTTTTATATTACATTTGATAATCTTTTAACGAATAGGAAGAGGTTATTTAAGTGTTTTGATTGATTTGTAGTTGTGATTTTGCGTGAAAGGAAGATACTATGTCACCTATGGAAATAACACTCCTTATTATAGGAGTGGTTATTTTTTTAGTTAGCTTTTTAATTAAAGATAGCGAAGAAAAATCAGAAGAGGATATAGAACTGCAGAAGGAGGAAATACGCAATCTTTTATCAAAGGAGATTGCCGGTATGAATCTTAAGGTTAGAGAGGCAACTGACAGTTCTATTGAATATGCCATGGAAAAGGCAGAAAGATCCCTTGAAAAAATATCTAATGAGAAAATCATGGCAGTTAATGAGTATTCCAATACAATACTTGAGGATATTAATAAAAGTCATAAAGAGGTTATGTTTCTCTATGATATGTTAAATGATAAGCAGATTGATTTGAAGAATACTGTACGTGAGGCTTCTGCAGTGGCTAAGGAAGTGGAGGAGGAGAACATTAAGGCTTATTCTCCGGCAAAGGTTAATGTATCCACAAGCGAAGATGATTTTAAGGGAATAGAATTTCTGGAAGCTCAGATTAATGAAAGAGAAGCAGTTAATGTGCAAAGAACTGAGGAAGCTGATTCAAAGAAGAATAATAATGACATGATTATTAAGCTGTATGAAGAAGGTAAATCCATGGTTGAAATAGCTAAGGAGCTTAACCTTGGTGTGGGTGAAGTTACTCTTGTAATTGATTTGTATGAGAGGTGAACTTTATGAAAATTAAAAGTTATTTAAAAGGGTTTGGAGCCGGTCTGTTCATATCGGCAGTTCTTATGGGGATTGCAACACCTGATTCTAAATCAACCATGACAGATGCTGAAATAATTCAGAGAGCCAAAGCTCTTGGTATGGTGGAAGAGGATGATTTGTTACTGAGTCAGAAGAATGCTATTTCACAGAATACAGCAGTTTCCAAAAATGAATCGGTTAAAGAGGTTGATATTAAAATTGATAAAGATGTTACGAATCCTTTGTCAGAAGTTGAGGATAGCTCTGATGAGATAAATATTTCATCGGAAAATAATATTTCGGAAAACATTATTTCCGAAATAGAGGATTTAGATTCGGATAATGATGCAAAAGAGTTCGAATTGTCGTTCCTAAATGAAGCTGAGGATAAGGAAAAGCTAAATACCTCCGGAAAGGCATTGGCAGAAAAGGGTGATGAGGATTCGGATGATAGTTTAGAAAAGGAAGAAGTACAAAACAAGGTTGAACAAGATAAAAATTATACTCTTGTAATTTCAAAGGGGAATTCCTCTTTCGATGTTGCAAAAGCTCTCGAAAGGGAGGGATTTGTTGAGTCGGCTTTAGATTTTGACAGATATTTATGCAATAAGAATTACGATAATAGAATTAATCATGGTACTTTCATGATTCCATTCGGTGCATCGTATGATGAAATTGCAAGGATAATTACAGGAATGAAATAGTGAGGTGTAGTAAAATGGCTGATTATGTATTAAGTTGTTGTTCGGCAGCAGATTTGAATTATGATTACATGAAGGAACGCAATGTTGTTTTTGCAAAATTTCATGTAATGCTTGACGGAGAGGTTCGTGAAGATGATATGGGCAAATCTCTTGACATGAATGGGTTTTATGAGGCAATGGCCGATGATGCGGATACAAAAACATCACAGGTAAATGTCGATGATTTTACCGAGCATTTTGAAAATATTCTGAAGGAAGGTAAGGATATTATTCATATTTCACTGTCAAGCGGATTATCGGGAGCAATTAATTCCGCTAATATTGCAAGAGAGGATTTACTTGAAAAATATCCCGACAGAAAGATAATAGTTATTGATTCATTAGGTGCTTGTGGCGGATATGGAATGCTTGTTGATAATCTGGCTGACCTTAGAGATGAAGGAAAGTCCATCGAGGAGTTGGCAGAGTATGCAATGAATCACAGGCTTAATATTCATCACTGGTTTTTTACAACAGATCTTAAATATTTAATAAGGGGTGGGCGTGTTAGTAAAACCTCGGGATTTGTAGGTGGAATTCTAAATATATGTCCTCTTCTGAATATGGATTATGAAGGCAAGCTTATGCCAAGGTTCAAAATCAGAACCAAGAAGAAGGTTATTCAGGCAATTATTGATCAGATGGTTTTACACGCTGATGATGGTTTAGATTATAAGGGTAAATGTTTTATTAATGATGCCTACGACAATGAGACTGCACACGAGCTTGGAAAGGCAATTGAAGAGAGATTTTCTAACCTTAAGGGTAAAATTTTCTATAATTCAATAGGTGCAACTATTGGTAGTCATACGGGGCCCGGAACTGTGGGCTTGTTCTTTTTTGGCGATGCCAGAGTAGATTAATTAGTTCTGTGTTATTATTTTGCTTAATTGGAGGTCAATTATGAAGATTGCGATAATGACAGATACCAATAGTGGTATTTCGATAGAGGAAGCAGACAATTTAGGCATTTTCTGTTTACCAATGCCTGTAATTATAGATGAAATCAATTATATTGAGGATGTTAACCTTACTCACGATATGTTTTTTAAGATGCTTGCAGAGGGAAGAGATGCTTCTACTTCACAGCCTTCACCCGGGGATGTATTGGATATGTGGAACGGGATTTTGGATAAGGGCTATGATCAGGTAGTATATATTCCCATGTCCTCAGGACTTAGCAGTTCAGCAACTAATGCCATAGGTTATGCCGACGATTATGAAGGAAAGGTTTTTGTTGCCGACAATACCCGTATTTCTGTTACACTACGTCAGGCTGTTTTGGATGCTAAGGCTATGGCTGATGAGGGAATGAGCGGCGCTGAGATTAAGAATACATTAGAGGAAAGAGCTAAGGATTGTATTATATATCTGGCTGTAGATAATCTGGAGCATCTTAAGAGAACAGGAAGAGTTAATGCTACAGCAGCTACAGTAGGAAGTGTTCTTAACATAAAGCCGATTCTTAAAACAGATGGAGGAGCATTTGAGGTTAATACTGTTGTTCGTGGCAGTAAAAAGGTAATGGCTAAGATGATAGATACTATTCATGAGGAATTAAGAACCACCTTTAAGGATGTGCCGGTTGATGAATTGTCTATTGGTGTTGCAGGTTCCTTTGTTAGCAGAGAGGATACTGATAACTGGTTTAATTCTGTTAAGGAAGAATTTTCCCATATGAATGTATTTTATGATGATTTATCATGTTCGATATCTACACATACAGGTCCTAATGCCGTAGGGTTTGGAATCAGTAGAATTTATAAGAAATAATAGAGCAACAAAAAAGAGGTCTTGCGACCTCTTTTTTGTTGCATATTTTAATAACCAAATTCCTGAGCCCAATAGTATGTTCCGTTATCTGAAACATAAATTGAAATACCGATTGATTTAAATGTTGGCCAAAGAATATTTTCTTTGTGAGTAGGACTCTGCATCCAGGCCTGAAGTGCTGATTCCGGACTGCTGAATCCATATGCTAGATTCTCACCACCCTGAATTTTACTGTTTACAGTATACCAGGGACGACCGCTAGGTCTTGTGTGTGAGAACAGAGTTGATATTTCTGAAGACCTTACATTTGCGGCATTTGTTAAGCTACTAGACCATGCTAAAGGATTAAGTCCAATGGCAGCACGTTGTTCATTTACCAGAATTGCAGCATTTTGAGCCATATTGTACAAGCTTGTATCAGACTGCGAAGACGATGCCAAGGCAAGCGCTTCGTCATCCATATAACTTGTAGTTTCACCTTCAATCTCTGTTTCGTCACGGAATGCACTGCTATCACCGATACCAACGCTCTTGAAATTCAGTAAAATTGCACATGCAACAACAGGAACAATAACTACACCTGTAATAATTCCCACCAAAGTTTTTTTCTTCACTGTGGATTCCCTCCTTAAGATCTTACACATCCTACAACAACAAAATAAGCAAGTGCGTCAACCCTTGCAAATATATTATGTCACATTCACCGGATAAATGCAACAATTTTTACGAAAATAATCACAAACAATATCAAATGTGATGTTTTGACAAATTCGCTTATAACGATTAAAATTAAGTAATAAAAAATTAGAAAGGACGATAACGTTATATGGAAGAGAATATAAATGTTAACCCTAATGACGATATTGATAATGGTAATGGTAATGGAAGAATTGCTCTCTATATTGTGTTTACATTTGTAATTACATACGTTTATGAGTTTTTCTTTATTATGAAGTATCTTATGAATAACCCTAATGAATCAATTGCTTCTATATCCCTTCGTCTGGCGATTGTTATGATTATGCCTTCCATAGGTGTGATATTTACAAGAGTGTTTACAGGGGAGGGGTTCTCCGATTTATATATTAAATTTGATTTGAAAAATAAAAAGTTTCTTTATTATATTGTTGCATGGTTTCTGCCATCTGTTTTGACGATTTTGGGAGCTGTTTTGTATTTTGGGATTTTTAGAAGTGAATTTTCCTGGGATATGGAATACTTTATGGATATATGTAGGAAAAGAGGCGAAACGGGATATTCGGCTGATGATCTTAGAAATATTATTATTTCACAGACGGTTACAGCAATTTTCCTCGGACCTGTTCTTAACTGTATTACCTGTTTTGGTGAGGAATGGGGTTGGAGAGGATATTTACTACCTAAGTTGTTGAAAAAGTTCAGAATAGGCAATGCTCTTATTATTGAGGGAATTGTTTGGGGGCTATGGTATGCTCCAATAATAGTCATGGGATATAATTATGGACTGGGATATGTGGCATATCCGTATTTGGGTATTTTTGCAATGTGTATATTCTGTTTTGTAATAGGAACAATTTTTTCATTTTTTACCATTAGAACCGGTTCCTGTATACCTTCGGTTATAGCTCACGGTGCCTTCAATTCCATATGTTCGATGGCAATATATTTTACAAAAACAGGTGGAAATTCACTTTTAGGGCCAAGTCCTGTGGGACTAATTGGTGGTGCATTCTTTATTATTTGTGCAATTGTGTGTTATTTGATTTTGAATAAAAGCAATGAAATGGAAAAGTAATAAAAAAAGTTCTTTTAATAAGTACCGTGATTGTGGTACAATAGGTTCGGTATATCGGGTCAAACGACGAATCGGAAAGATTTCACTCCTGTGTATTATGGTATTGATGCTTTCCTTTTTCGTGTGTTATCAGGGAAATGATTCAATTGAACCTGAGATGGAGGCTAAGGTTAAGTCCTTACTGATTTCTCAGCTTCAACTTAAGAGTGTTGATTCCTTAATGACACAGATAAGGAATACGGCCATTAGCAATGAGGAACAGCAGTCTGTGGCAGTTGAGGAAGAAGCTCAGATTATGACGGTTTCGGACAATGTTGTTTATGATAAGATTGCTTATCTGACTTTTGATGATGGACCAAGCAGTAATACAGATGAGATCCTTGATATTCTTAAGGAATATAATGTTAAGGGTACGTTTTTTACAGTAGGAAGAACAGGTGATTCTTATGAACGGTTATATCAGCGTATTGTAAATGAGGGACATGTGTTAGGAATGCATTCTTATTCACATGAGTATTCCAAAATCTATTCGTCAACAGATGCCTTTATGGCTGATTTGTGGCAGATACAGTTTTATATTTATAATACAACAGGCTATATGCCGACCATTTATCGTTTTCCCGGAGGAAGTAGTAATCGTGTAGCTAAGCTTAGTATGTATGAGTTTATTGACATTTTAAACAGTAATGGGATTCAGTATTATGACTGGAATGTCAGTTGTATGGATGCGAATGATTATATGCTGAGTAAGGAACAAATCATAAATAACGTGTTTAACGGGATTGACAATCTTGAAGATCCGGCTGAACGGGATGAGGTTATGATTTTGTTTCACGATCTCCCAGAGAAGATTTCCACAGTAGATGCACTGCCGGAGATTATTGAGGAGCTTGAACTACGCGGATATGAAATCCTGCCAGTTAATAAAAATACAAAAGCGATTCAGCACCAAAATGTTAGGTGAGGGGTGTGCAACAAAGTTGCAAAGAACGGAGGAAATGAAATGAGTTTTTTTAAGGATTTTAGGGAAGATTTATCACAGGCGGTTAATGAGCTTATACCGGAAGAAGAGGGAAAGGTTGCTCAGGCTGCTGTAGAAGAGGCTGATAACACATTTGAGGATGTTGAATCTCCTACACAGAGTGAGGATTATTCTGATTTGTTCGCTACTTTCGGAGATCTCTCACAGGATACAGAAGAAGTTGAAGAGATCGAAGAGGTTGAAGAAATAGAGGAAGTCGAAGAAATCGAGGAAGTCGAAGAAATCGAGGAAATCGAAGAAGTTGAAGAAGTTGAAGAAATAGAGGAAGTTGAAGAAATCGAAGAAGAAATAGAAGAAGAAATAGAAGAAGTTGAAGAGATTGAGGAAGTTGAAGACGAATTCGAGGAAGTAGAGGAAGAGGTTTCAGAAGAAGAGGCTGTTTCCTATGCAGATATGATGTCCGGACTTTCAGCAGAGACTCAGGTTCCTGTTGAGAATACATTTAATGATGGTCCTATCAATACCGTATCTACTCCTATATTTGGAGAGGAAGCTCCTAAGGAGGCGCCTATTAACACTGTTTTCAGCGAACAGAAGAAGTCAGGTGTCGGTGTTATTATTGATGGTATGACTGTTAATGGTGATATTTCCGTTGAGGGTAATCTTGATGTTCTTGGTACAGTTAACGGTAATATTAATGTGTATGGTAAGCTTAATATTTCCGGAAAGATTGAAGGAGATTCACAGGCTGAGGAAATTTTTGTAAATGGTGCTAAGATTACAGGTGAGATTTGCTCTAACAGTACTGTAAAGGTTGCTCAGGGTTCTGTAATTAAGGGTAATATCAAAGCTGCTGCTGCTGTTTTTGCCGGTGCAGTTAAGGGTGATATTGATGTTCAGGGTCCTGTAATTCTTGACTCAACAGCAGTTGTTATTGGTAATGTTAAGTCTAAGTCAATTCAGATTAACAATGGAGCTATTATCGAGGGTTCTTGTTCACAGTGTTATTCTGAGGTTACTGCTAACACATATTTTGATGAAGAAGAATAGTGAGAAGGATAAATGAAAAGAATTCTATTAAAGCTCAGCGGTGAGGCTCTGGCGGGAGATAAGAAAACAGGTTTTGATGAAGAAACTGTAAGAAGAGTAGCACTTCAGGTTAAGACAATTGTAGATAAAGGTACTGAGGTAGGTATTGTTATTGGCGGCGGTAATTTCTGGCGTGGACGTACCAGCGAGAATATTGACAGAACCAAGGCAGATCAGATTGGTATGCTTGCTACAATTATGAATTGTATCTATGTGTCAGAAATATTCAGATCTGTTGGAATGATGACCAATATTCTTACTCCTTTTGAGTGTGGCTCATTTACCAAGTTGTTTTCCAAGGACAGAGCTAATAAGTATTTTTCCAAGGGGCAGGTTGTTTTTTTTGCCGGTGGAACAGGTCATCCTTATTTTTCCACAGATACAGGTGTTGTATTAAGAGCTATTGAGGTAGAGGCAGAGGGAATACTTTTGGCAAAAGCCATTGATGGTGTATACAGTGATGATCCTAAGGTAAACAAGGATGCTTTCAAGTATGATGAATTATCTATTCAGGAGGTTATAGATAAACAGCTTAAGGTTGTTGATCTGACTGCATCTATTCTGGCAATGGAGAATAAGATGCCTATGTATGTATTCAGTCTGAATGAAGAGAATAGTATAGTGAATACCTTGTTTGGTGATTTTAATGGAACCAAGGTTACTGTATAGAAGAGGGAGAAGCGTATGAACGATAAAATAAAAGAATTTGATGATAAGATGCAGAAGGCTGTAGATCATCTTGAAGTAGATTTCGGTTCTATAAGAGCAGGTAGAGCTAATCCACATGTGCTTGATAAGATTAAGGTTGATTATTATGGAACCCCTACTCCTATTCAGCAGGTTGGAAATATATCAATTCCTGAGGCAAGAATTATTCAGATTCAGCCCTGGGAAAAGTCAATGCTTAAAGAAATTGAGAAGGCAATTCAGATGTCTGACTTAGGAATTAATCCTACTAATGATGGTACTATGGTGAGATTGATTTTTCCTGAGCTTACAGAGGAACGTCGTAAGGATCTTGTTAAGGATGTTAAGAAAAAAGGCGAGGCAAGTAAGGTTGCCGTTCGTAATATCAGACGTGATGGTAATGATGCCTTTAAGAAGTTAGCTAAGTCGGAGGATGTTTCTGAGGACGAAATCAAGCAGTTAGAGGATGAACTTCAGAAGCTTACAGATAAGTATATTAAGCAGATTGATCAAATGGTTGATGAGAAGTCTAAGGATATTCTTACTGTATAATTTAGAAACAATCAAATGTCTTGATTAATTTTTGAATATTTACTAAAGAGGGCAAGATGGTTTTAGTCTTGCCCTCTTTATCCATGTGCGCCTTGCGGCGCACGTTTCTAATGGGTGAAAGTCCCTAATCCGCCCTAGTAGTGGGAAGGATACAGCCAATGACAAGGGTGTCCGCCGTGAGACGGAATCTGAAGGAAGTCGGATGGCAAATCTCTGGTCTGA
>JAZQOI010000007.1:0-11539 GCA_045627745.1 Lachnospiraceae bacterium
AGAGCGGTCTATTGGAAACAATGGAAAAAGGTCAAGACGAAGTATCGAATGCTCAGGGCACTCAAACTAGAACACTGGAAAGCAATGGAACTTGCAATGAGTCGAAAGAAATATTGGCGTATGTCTATAGCCCTAGGCTCAGTAATAACAAATAAAATAATAGCCAAGCTAGGATACACATCCATGCTTGACTATTATCTAATAGTCTATGAAAACTAAGGAACCGCCTTGGTACGGAACCGTATGCCAGGTGGTGTGAGAGGTCGGCTAATCAACTAATGGTTAGCCTCCTACTCGATATGGTGCGTATTTGAATTGACAGCAATATTGAGGGTTTGGTAATATAAAAATGATATCTATTTTGAAGGAAAAGTCTAAAGTAGTGGGAAGCAGGTTGTTATGAGTTACAAGGCTGTAATGGTGATTTTGAATTATAATGATAAAAAGGTTACGCAGAAGCTTGCACAGGCTGTTGTTGATTATTCCTGCCTTGAGCGGGTAATAATTGTCGATAACTGTTCTACGGATGATTCCTATGAATACCTTCGTAGAGTATTTGATTCACCTACGGTGGATGTGATTAAGACCAATAAAAATGGTGGTTATGCCAAGGGTAATAATTTTGGAATAAAATATGCCATAACTCATTACAATCCGGATTGTATTTTTGTTGCCAATCCTGATATTTTCGTTGAGGAAAAGACACTTCAGAATATTATGGGTGTTATGGAGGTTCGTGATGAATACGGTGTTTTAGCACCTATTGTTAATGATGGCTTAAATGTCTGGAACCTTCCCGGATTCACAGGGATGATAGAAAGCCTATTCCTTGTGTGGTTTAATCTTGATAAGAAGAGGATTAAGGAAAGGCTGCTTAAATCGACTAAGCATGTTGAAGCTGTCGGAGTAGTTGAAGGCTCATTCTTTTGTATAAGAAGAGAGGATTATGAGGCAATTGGAGGTTTTGATGAGAGAACCTTCCTGTATGCTGAAGAAATAATTCTTTCCAAGAGACTTCAGAGTATTAATAAAAAGGTGGGGGTGCTTACCGGTGAGAGATATGACCATCTTCACTCTACAAGTATTAAGAAGGCCTATAATTCTTCCAAATGTAAGGCGTTCCCCAATTTTTACAAGAGCTTCAGAGTATATAATAAAAATTATCTTAAAACCGGTCCCATAAAAGATACTGTTTTTTTTATATGTTATAAGCTGGCTTACTTAGAGAGATTTATATACGATTGTATTAAGAGTAAAGGTAATGAGGGAAAATAATGCTTAAAAGAAAAATAGAAGAAATAGGCTCAAGTGTATATAGAAGTCTTTTTTATCCCTTTGTAAGAATAAATCTTGAAGTAAAGACTAAAAGTATTATGAAACAGGGCTCTTATATGAATAAGGGTTCTAAGCTTATGGGACGTAATTATATTGGAAAAAATACCCATCTTTCCAATGTGACTGTGGGATTCGGTTCATATATAAACAATAATTGTGATTTTACAAATACTGAAATAGGTAAATATACATCAATCGGTGCCAATGTTTCAACAATACTGGGGTCTCATCCTTTGGATGGCTGCCATGTGGCACTTCATCCTGCTTTTTATTCAAAGTCAGAGGAATTGGGATTTTCCTATGCTGACTTTTATGATTATGAGGAACAGGCCTTTCTTGATACGGAGAAAAGGGTGCAGGTTAAGATTGGCAATGATGTGTGGATTGGAAATAACTGTCTTATTCTGGAGGGTGTTACTATTGGTGACGGTGCTGTAATCGGTGCCGGTAGTGTAGTGAATTCCGATGTAAAGTCATACGGTGTTTATGCAGGTGTTCCTGCTAAAAAGATAAAAATGCGTTTCGCTCCACAGATGATAGAGGGTCTTGAAAAAATCAAATGGTGGGAAAGAGACGAAGATTGGATTAAGAAAAATGTGAGAAACAAAGCCTTTAGTCAGGTTGAACAGCTTGTGTCTCAGGAAAAATTAAGGTGAGTATAGTGAAGGGTTACGCAGTAATTGTAATTGCATATAATCGTGATAAGTCCTTGGCACGTCTGCTTGATTCGTTAGGACGTGCTTACTATCCTAAGGAACTTTCGGTGCCACTCATAATTAGCATTGATAAAAGCGATAATGAAGAAGTAGTTAAAATTGCAGAAAAGTATGAATGGAAACATGGGGAAAAGTCGGTGATTTTACATGAAGAGAATCTTGGACTTAAATCTCATGTTCTTTTGTGTGGAGATATTTCACAGGATTACGAGGGGATAATTGTTCTTGAGGATGATTTGTTCGTTTCCAAGGGCTTCTATATGTATGCCCTTGAGGCTTTGAGATTTACGGATAATGATGGTTCGGTGGGTGGTGTTTCGCTGTATAACCATCTTCTTAATGTACATGTCAGAGAACCCTTTTATGCTCTGGATGATGGCTACGATAATTACTATTTTAAGTTTGCTTCCTCCTGGGGACAAGCTTATACTAAGTCACAGTGGCAGGAATTCAGGAGCTGGTATGATAAGAATAAGGATATAGAAATTGCGGGAAAAGATGTACCTCTAAATGTAGCTTCCTGGTCCGATAAATCATGGCTTAAATACTATATAAAATATTTAATTGATACTGATAAATACTTTTTATATCCCAGGGTATCCTATACTACTAATTTTGGTGATGCAGGAACCCATGCTGTTGATGCAGATAATGATTTGCAGGTACCACTTGCAGGTGTGCGGAAGTTTAATCAGGTTAGTTTTTGTTTTTCAAGGCTTGATGAGTCAATGGCTGTATATGATGCATTTTTTGAAAATACATTACTTAAGGATATTGTAAACAGGGAAACAAATGGTAACGGTAATGCTTCTGTAGTTATTGATTTATACGGTTATAGAACCGAGTGTTCTGATGCTGATTATATACTTACTTCTGCGGCGCTACCATACAAGGTAATTAGATCCTATGGTAGAAATATGCGTCCGGTGGATGCCAATATTTTCGAGGAAGTTGAGGGAAAAGAATTATTCCTGTATGATGTAGCTGTAAATGATAACAGACCAAAAATCAATGACACACAAAGGTATCTGTATAACTATAGAGCGATTAAATTCAGAGAAATGAAAAGTATATTCTTTGACAGGGCAAAGAAAATTTTTAAATAATTATTATGTACTGAGTAGCGGAGCAGAGTATGTGCGGAATATTTGGTGTAATAAATAAAAAAATCGATAGGAAGCTGGCTGATAAATGTGTTGACCGTATGGAACACAGAGGACCTGACGGAAGAGGAGTGTGGCAGGAGGAGGGAACTACTCTTGGCCATAGGCGTTTGTCGATTCTTGACTTGTCCGAACGTGGTACACAGCCAATGATGTATGACAATGACAGATATGTTCTTGTCTTTAACGGAGAAATCTATAACTTCTTAGAAATACGCAAGGAGCTGGAAACAAAGGGATATTCCTTTAAAAGTGATTCGGATTCAGAGGTTTTATTGGCTTCATTTTGCGAATGGAAGCAGGATTGTCTTAAGAAATTTAATGGAATGTTTGCATTTCTTCTGTGGGACAGGAAGGAAAAAAGATTGTTTATTGCCAGAGACAGATTTGGTGTTAAACCATTGTTTTATACACGTTTGAAGGGCTGCGATAATGCAATTGCCTTCGGTTCCGAAATGAAGGTTATCACACCTCTTATGGATGATTTAAGAGCAAACAGAAAGCTTGTTACCGATCCTGAACGAATTGTATTTTATGAGAGTACCGGGGAATGTGTTATAGAAGGAATTGAGAGATTTCCCGCAGGCTCCTATGCCTATGCTGATGATAAAGGAATGACAATAACAAGGTGGTGGAATTCTCTTGATAATCTTGTTTGCGTGCCTAAGAATTACGAGGAACAGGTGGAAGAATTCAGAGCACTGTTTCTTGACTCCTGTAAGTTAAGAATGCGTAGCGATGTTACAATAGGTACGGCTCTTTCCGGTGGACTTGATTCCTCGGCAACTATATGTGCAATGGCGCATTTATCAAAAAATGATTCCGATGTGAGAATGAATAAGGATTGGCAGCATGCATTTGTTGCTTCGTTTCCCGGAACTACCATGGATGAAACAGCCTATGCCAAGAAGGTTACGGATTATCTTGGAATAGATTCTACCTTTGTTACGATTGATCCGGTTAAGGCAATTGATAAGCTGGATGACTATATATATTTGTTTGAGGATGTTTATTTAACGAGCCCTATTCCAATGATGCTTCTGTATGGTTCGCTACGTGAAAATCATACCCTTGTAACCATTGATGGTCATGGTGCTGATGAATTGTTTGGTGGCTACACCTTTGACTTTATTCATGCGCTTAAGGATGCAAAGGGCAGCAGTGAACGAGATATGGTTCTTAATGCATACATTGACAGTTTTCCTAAGGATTCCAGCAATATTGCTCTTAAGAGTCAATCAAAATCAGGAGTGTATTTTAACTATCTTAAACGTTCTCTTAAGGACTATCTTAAGAGAGGCTCAAAGGGATATAAGAATGTGAGAGCAGCAGGTAATAGTGTTTACGAGGGCTTTGATACTCTTAACAAGATTCTGTATGCTTCATCCCATGAAACAATTTTGCCTACACTTCTTAGAAACTATGACAGATATTCCATGGCATCCGGAGTCGAAATACGAATGCCCTTTATGGATTATCGTGTGGTGTCCTATGCGCTTTCAATTGGCTGGAAGTCGAAGCTTCACAACGGTTATTCCAAATCAATCATTCGTGATGCCATGGCTCCCTATATGCCTGAGGAAATTGCATATAGAAAAAGTAAAATAGGATTTAATACGCCTATTGTGGAATGGATGAAGGGGCCTCTTCGTGAGTATTTTGAGGATATGACTCTTGATAGGGATTTTAAGAGCTGTGAATATATTGATGCTTCTAAGGTAGAGGGGATGATTAAAAATGTAATTAATAATCCCGGTGCTACTTTCGCAGATGGAGAGCAGACCTTCAGTGCTCTTTATCCTTATTTGTGGGAGAAAAATGTTCTTAAACGATTATAAGATTATTAGAGGTTAACATGAGTATTTTAGCTAAGATTAATTATATATTCTCAAGAAAACAGAAAATACAATCTGCATTTTTATGTCTTGGACTTTTTATTGGGGCAATTCTTGAACTTGTGGGGGTATCTCTTATTACGGAGCTTGTTTCAATTGTAACAGCGCCTGATAAAATTCATACAAATGCAATTTTGGCGTCTATCTATTCTTTTTTTAACATGCAGGATGATAGAACGTTTTTTCTGTATCTTGTTATTGGACTGATTTTAATATATTTGCTTAAAAATGCATTTCTTCTGTGGATTAATTTTGTGCAGTATACATTTATCTATAATAATCAGCTAAGACTGTCAAGCCGTCTTATTGACTGTTATTTAAAAAAGCCTTATACATATCACCTTGACAATAACTCAGCAGAAATGGTTAGAAATGTAATGCTTGATTCGGAACGTTTTTTTCAAATGCTTTTAAGCGTCTTTTTAATGCTGTCTGAAATTCTTATTTCCGGTATGCTGTGTGTATATCTGCTTATTGTTGACTGGTTTATTACTGTTTCTGTAGTTGTAATTCTGGGTGTGTTTACTGTACTATATCTGGTACTGTTTAAAAGCAAGGCCAGAGAATACGGTAAAGAGAATCAGATATATGATGGTAAAATGCATCAGTCAATAAATCAGGCTCTCGGTGCGGTAAAGGATATTAAAATACTTCATCGCGAGAAGTTTTTTGTAAATGCTTTTACCGAATATGGCAAGAAAAAAATGCATGCTGTCAGAAACAATAACGTACTTGGTCAGGCACCTAAATATGTTATTGAAACAGTTTGCGTTGGTGCAATACTTTTTGTGCTTGTTGTAAAAATATTTAAGGGTCAGGATATTAACGATATGATTCCTCAGCTTGCGGCATTTGCACTTGCTGCATTTAAGCTGCTTCCCTCGGTAAGTAAGATTAATAACTTCTCCAATCTTATTATTTTCCTTAAACCATCTGTAGATTTGATTTATCGTGATATTAAGGATACAGAGGATATGCAGGACTTTTTCCTTATGGATAAAGAGGATGACAGAGTTAATGCAGATAGTAAGGCTGTTAAGAGTATCAGTCTTAAAAAGCTTGCCTACAGGTATCCTCACACTGAACGTGATATTTTTAAGGATATTGATTTAGAGATACCTCTTGGGGCAGCAGTAGGTATTGTAGGACCATCAGGTGCAGGTAAATCAACCCTTGCAGATGTTATACTTGGTATTCTTACGCCTACAGAGGGAGCTGTATATTACGGGGATATGAATGTTCATGAGCATCCTCTTAAATGGTCAAGTAAGCTTGCTTATATTCCACAGGTGATTTATCTTGCTGATGATACTATTAGAAACAACATTGCCTTTGGAATTGAAGAGGAGGATATTGACTGTGACAAGGTTGATTCGGCCCTTAGGGAGGCACAGCTTAAGGAATTTGTTGATTCACTACCGGATGGACTTGATACTATGGTTGGTGAGAGAGGAGCGCGTCTTTCGGGCGGACAACGTCAGAGAATAGGTATAGCAAGAGCTCTTTATAACGATCCTGAGATTCTGGTGTTAGATGAAGCAACTGCCGCTCTTGACAATGATACAGAGGCCGCTGTTATGGATGCTATAAACAGCCTTATGGGAAAGAAAACTCTTTTGATAATTGCTCATCGTCTTAGTACGATTGCCAACTGTGATATGATACTCAGTGTTGAAAACGGTACAATTGAAGTTAAGGATAAAGTTTAGGAATATATCATTATGAAGGATATAAAGCTCAGTGTAATTTTTATTACCTATAATCATGAAAAGTATGTGGAAAAGGCCTTGAGAAGTGTTCTTAATCAGGTTACTGATTTTGATTTTGAGGTAGTTGTAGGAGAGGATTGTTCCACAGATTCCACAAGAGAAATATTACGAAAAGTAGCTTCTGAATACCCTGATAAGGTAAGACTTTTATTTAGGGAAAAGAATCTTGGAAGACCCACGCTTAATGTATATCAGACTACCAGGGAATGTAAGGGAAAGTATCTGGCATATCTTGAGGGGGATGATTATTGGACAGATAATTATAAGCTTCAGAAACAGGTTGATTTCCTTGAAAGTCATTCTGAATACATAGCCTGCACCCATGGATGTGAGCTGATTGATGGGGAGGATAAGGTTATAACAGATGAGGCATTAAGAAAAGTCGGTGATTTATATTCCTGGAAGGGGTCATTCACCTTTGAGGATTTTAA
The DNA here is from genome assembly GCA_045627745.1 of Lachnospiraceae bacterium. Taxonomy (GTDB): domain Bacteria; phylum Bacillota; class Clostridia; order Lachnospirales; family Lachnospiraceae; genus UBA2868. Next base: position 7,310 of record JAZQOI010000007.1, read on the forward strand.
ACATTCCGGGAAATGGCCGGGGCATTATGCAACCGTTGTATCAAGAAATATTTATCAAAATGAAAAATATGATTATTCCATACTTCATAGAGCCCATGATTTTGTTGATGATGCTATTATTCTGCTTCTGCTGCTGATTCAGGGTGATATATTCAGAATGGATGAGAATATGAGCGTATGGCGATATGTACGCAAGGAAAATGGGACTAACTGGAATTCTCTTGCAATGCAGAGGAATCTTATCAGAGATGACTGTTACCTGTCACAGACTGTTATGAAATGGTTAGAGGATGCAGTAGGACTTAAGGATTATGCCAAAGTCAAGGCTCAAAAGGATTATGAAACGGCTCTTAAAATGTTTCTTAAGCATCCGGGCAAGGATAATTACAGATTTTTAAAAGATATGTATGAATACAATATAAAGCATGTTGTGTTAAATGATACTTTTACAACGCTTTTTGGTTATTCATGTAAATCTGTTATAAAGAAATTCATTGGAAATTCTTAAATGATTAATTGCGTAAATAAAGGATAAAATATGATTATTGTAAGATTGACAAGTGGTCTGGGGAATCAGATGTTTCAGTATTCCTTCTATCGCTTTCTGGAAAACAGATACAGAGATACTGTTGTTAAGGCTGATGTAAGCTGGTTCTATGGCAATAACGATCATCATGGTTATGAGCTTGACAGAATATTTTCCAAACAAGAAAATTCAGGTTTTTATATTGAAAAGGCAAGTGCTCTTGATATTTTAAAGGTTACAGGGCAGCTTCCTAATATTATCGAAAATAGAGGTGCTCTGTCATGTAAGCTGGCTGGTGGCTTTGAGAAGTTCAGGCGTTACCCTAATCGTGTATTAAGAGAATATACACAGAAGAAGAGAGAACCATATATTATAGATCAGCATGATGGGACTATAAATAATTTTGATGTAAAGGCTAAGGATTCCAATGGTATTTACAATGAAATGTATGAAAAGGTAACAAACCTTGATACCTCTAAGGATTGGTATATAAAGGGCTATTGGATAGAGGAAAAGTATATTTACGGACGTATAGAAGAAATACGTGAGCATTTCATTTTTCCGCCCTTTGAGGATGAAGAAAATATAAAGCTTGCCAAAGAGATACAGGCTACGGATTCAGTAAGTATTCATGTCAGAAGAGGTGACTATCTTTCTCCTATCTATGAGAATAAGTTTGTTTCTTTAGGACGTGAGTATTATGAGAAGGCTGTAACATATGCAAGACTGTATGCTGATGACCCTGTGTTTTATATTTTTTCTGATGATCCGGAATTTGTTAGTACCGCCTTTGACTGGCTGCCGGAAAAACGCATTGTCAGTTGCAACAGTGGAGATAACAGCTTTAGAGATATGCAGCTTATGAGTCTTTGTAAGCACAATATTATTGCCAATTCTACATTTAGTCAGTGGGGGGCATTGCTTAATCGTAATGAAGGTCATATAACAATTTATCCTAAAGCATATCTAAATGGACAGGACAGTGAAATTAAGAAAACGAAGAATTGGATTAGATTACCAAAATAAATATATATTTGTCAAAAAGTGTTCAAAAAATCGCAGAATTTGAACACTTTTTTGTTCACTATTGCCCTTGTATGTGATATACTCAAATAAAGGTATGCCAATAAATGAAACAGGGGTGATAACGTGATTAAGAAAGAAATGATTGCCATGTTGTTGGCTGGTGGTCAGGGAAGCAGACTTGGTATTCTTACTTCAAAGGTAGCTAAGCCCGCAGTATCCTTTGGCGGTAAATATAGAATTATTGACTTTCCACTCAGCAACTGCATTAATTCAGGAATTGATACAGTAGGTGTGCTCACACAGTATCAGCCATTAAGGTTAAATACACATATAGGTATAGGTATTCCGTGGGATTTGGATAGAAATGTTGGTGGAGTTACTGTACTTCCGCCCTATGAGAAGAGTGGTAACAGTGAGTGGTATACAGGAACAGCCAATGCGATATATCAGAATATTGCATATATGGAAATGTTTAATCCTGATTATGTACTTATACTTTCAGGTGACCATATATATAAGATGGACTATGAGGTAATGCTTGATTTCCATAAGGCTAACAATGCAGATGTTACTATTGCAGCAATGCCGGTTCCGCTTGAAGAAGCAAAGCGTTTCGGAATTCTTATTACAGATGAGGAACGCAGAATTACTGATTTTGAGGAGAAGCCTGAGAATCCAAGAAGTAATCTTGCATCAATGGGTATTTATATCTTCAATTGGAAGGCACTTAAGGAATCACTTATTACTTTGGCAGATCAACCTTCTCTTGATTTTGGTAAGCATATTATTCCCTATTGTCATAAGCAGGGAATGCGTGAATTTGCTTATGAATATAATGGTTATTGGAAGGATGTAGGAACACTTAATTCATATTGGGAAGCCAATATGGAGCTTATTGATATTATTCCGGAGTTCAATCTGTATGAGGAATACTGGAAGATTTATACCAAGAGTGATACATTGCCTCCTCAGTATATTTCCAGCAACAGTGTTGTTGAGAAGAGTATCATTGGCGAGGGTGCAGATATTCGCGGTAAGGTGTACAATTCCGTAATTGGCTGCGACGTTGTAATTGGAGAGGATACTGTTGTCAGAGATTCAATAATTATGAATGAGGCGGTTTTAGGTAAGGGTTGTACTATTGATAAGGCAATTATTGCTGAAAATGCTACTCTTGGCAATGGAGTTGTTCTTGGTGCTTTTGAAGAAGTGGAGAATGAAACTGACCCGACAATTTATACTAACGGGTTGGTAACAATCGGCGAGGGTTCTGTTATTCCTGATGGTATCACGATTGGTAAGAACTGTATGGTTTCAGGTAAGACAGAGGCTTCTGATTATGAGAACAATACACTGAAGAGTGGTAAGACTTTTATAAAGGCGGGTGAAGAACATTGAGAGCGATAGGACTTATTTTAGCGGGAGGTAACAGCTTCCGAATGAGGGAACTTTCCCAGAAAAGAGCAATCGCGGCAATGCCCGTTGCGGGAAGCTACAGAGCAATTGACTTTGCTCTTAGTAATATGTCTAATTCACATATTGCTAAGGTAGGTGTGCTTACACAGTATAATGCACGTAGCCTGAATGAACATTTAAGCTCATCAAAATGGTGGGATTTTGGCCGTAAACAGGGCGGTTTATATGTATTCACTCCTACAGTTACTGTAGAGAATAATTTCTGGTACAGAGGAACGGCTGATGCCATTTACCAGAATCTTTCTTTCCTTAGGAATTCTCATGAGCCTTATGTTGTAATTGCCAGCGGCGATGCAATTTACAAGATGGATTATAATAAGGTGCTTGAATACCATATTGATAAGAAGGCTGATATTACAGTTGTATGCAAGGATATGGAATGTGGTGAGGATGCAGAAAGATATGGTATCGTTCGCCTGGATGAGAATAACAGAGTAGAAGACTTCGAAGAGAAGCCTATAGTAGCAAAGTCAAATACAATTTCATGTGGTATCTATGTTATCAGACGTAGACAGCTTATTGAGCTTATTGAGAAATGTGCCGAAGAGGATAGATTTGATTTTGTCCGTGATGTTCTTATCAGATATAAAGGAATGAAGAAAATTTACGGATATAAGATTAATGAATACTGGAGCAACATTGCTTCTGTTGAAGATTATTTCAGAACTAACATGGATTTCCTTAAGCCTGAGGTTAGAGATTATTTCTTCAGAACATATCCTGATGTATATTCTAAGGTTGATGACAATCCACCGGCAAAATATAACGTGGGAACTAATGTTAATAACAGCTTAATTGCGAGCGGCTCTATTGTAAATGGTACCGTTGACAATTCAATTGTTTTTAAGAAGGTATTCATCGGTAATAATTGTGTAATAAAGAATTCTATTATTCTTAATGATGTTTATATTGGTGAAAATACATATATTGAGAATTGTATTGTAGAGAGTCGTGATACGATTCGTGCGAACTCCTATTATAAGGGTGAAGGCGAGATTAAGATTGTTATTGAGAAGAACGAAAGATATGTATTCTGATAATTGGTCATATGACTTTTCGTTACTAGTACATCGTTTTTAAATTAACCACACCATATTACTTGTCTGTTTTCGCGATAGCACAGATTCAAAAAGCCTCAGCGTAGCACCACTACGCCTACGTTTTTTGAACTGCACTCTCACAAAAACATTCTGCGTAAATGG
>JAZQOI010000008.1:0-35540 GCA_045627745.1 Lachnospiraceae bacterium
TCCCGCAATAGCCCTTGCTTCCGTATATTTATATGATGTTGTCAAAATCAATCTCGAGGAAACAGTTGTGGTGTGTCCTGTAGACCCATATGTTGAGGATGATTACTTTGAGGCATTAAAGGGATTGTCACAGCAGGCAGAAAAGGGTGAGGCTAATCTGGTGCTTATGGGTATAGAGCCCACCTATCCCTCTGAAAAATATGGATATATTATACCGAAGAGCTCTGAGCAGATTTCCTATGTGTCTACCTTTAAGGAGAAGCCAACTGCTGATTTAGCTGTGGATTATATTAAGCAGGGGGCTCTTTGGAACGGTGGTGTATTTGCTTACAAGCTTAAATACCTACTGGAAAAGGCACATGAGCTAATTGACTTTACGGACTATCAGGATTTATATGATAAATATGATGAGTTGACTAAAATATCCTTTGACTATGCGGTAGTAGAGAAGGAGGATAAGATTCAGGTACAGAGATTTAAGGGCGCCTGGAAGGATCTGGGAACCTGGAATACACTTACAGAATCTATGGAGGAGCCCATTATTGGTAAGGGTATACTCAATGAAGAATGTTCGGGGGTTCATATAGTAAATGAAATGGATGTTCCCATTCTTGCTATGGGACTTCACGATGTTGTTATTTCCGCATCCCCTGAGGGAATTCTGGTATCTGACAAGGAGCAGAGTTCATATATTAAGCCCTACGTAGACAAGTTCGTACAGCAGGTAATGTTTGCTGAGAAATCCTGGGGCAAGTATAAGGTTCTTGATGTTGAGAGTGGCTCTATGACCATCAAAGTCACACTTAATGCAGGAAATACCATGAACTATCATAGCCACAATCACCGTGATGAGGTATGGGTGGTAATATCGGGAAAAGGACGAACTGTGGTTGACGGAATGGAGCAGTGTGTTCAGACCGGAGATGTGATTACAATGGCGGCAGGCTGCAGACATACCATTATTGCAGAAACTGAGCTTAAGCTTATTGAGGTGCAGCTTGGAACTGATATTAGAGCTTCCGATAAAGAAAAATACACAATGGATTAATGATTATGAAGAATAAGCCACTACTGTTAAAACCAACAGGGAAAAATTATATATGGGGAGGCAATCGTCTTAATTCTGACTTTTCAAAGAATATTGACATGAAGCCTCTTGCCGAAACCTGGGAATGCAGCACGCATCCTGACGGCCCTTCTATTGTATGTAACGGTGAATATGATGGTATGCAGCTTAGAGAGGTGCTTAAGAGGAATCCCGGGTACCTTGGGAAATACGCTAATGAGCAGGGCGAGATACCCATACTTGTTAAGCTGATTGATGCTGACAGGGATTTGTCCGTTCAGGTTCATCCTGATGATGCCTATGCTTACGAACATGAGAAGGGGCAGCTTGGCAAGACCGAGATGTGGTATGTACTCGATGCCAAGTCAGAGGCACGACTTGTCTATGGATTCAGAAAGGATGTGGATGAGGCTACTGTTCGTAAGGCTATTGCTGAGGAGAAGCTTACTAATTATTTACAACAGGTTAATGTAGCCAAGGATGATGTGTTCTTTATTGAGTCAGGTATTGTTCATGCCATAGGCTCCGGAATTCTGGTGGCAGAGGTTCAAGAGAATTCCAATATTACCTATAGATTATTTGACTACAACAGAGTAGATAAAAATGGAAATAAGCGTGAGCTTCATATTGATAAGGCAATGAAGGTTGTTAATTTTAAAAGCTCTGCTGAGCCCAGGCAGCCTATGCGTGTGCTTAGATATTCTCCCGGAGTAGCCAATGAGCTGCTGTGCCGATGCAAGTATTTTGAGGTTCACAGAATGATTATTAATTCTGAAAGACGTCAGAAGGTAGAGTATCAGTCCCTTGAAGATTCCTTCAGGGTTCTTCTGTGTGTGCAGGGTTGCGGCGTTATTAAATATGACAATGAATCCTTAGATATATATCGTGGTGACTGTATATTTATTCCGGCAGATTCTTCTGTTATGCAGATTCACGGTAAGATGACTTTTCTTGAGATACTGGGCTGATACCATAGAATTATAGTAGGATGTGATTATATGATTATTAAAAAATTAAATGCAATCTTTGCGCTGTTAGCTTCTTTTTGTGTAACAGAGCATGCTGTTTTTTCCACGGTGTCTGTATATAAAGGTGTTTACGAGACGATGCCTGTAGCTGTTGAGGGTTTGCTGTTAGGCTCTTTAGGGATGCATTTTCTACTGACTCTTTGTGTTCTGTTGTTCTGTAATGAAGGTGCTTCGCTGACTTATTTAACAGGCAAGAACTATCTGATTGTTATACAGCGAATAAGTGCTGTTGTGATAGCGGTTATTGTACATGTTCATATTTTGACTAATATACTGTTTCGTCAAGGCTACGGTGTGAGTGGTGGCGTTGTTATTGCCAGGGATCTTGCGGATATTCTTTTATACGCATCCATAGCGGCTCATATCTTAATATCTGTTCCCAAAGCTTTAGTTACTCTTGGACTGGTAAAGTCAGAAAAACGATATATGCTTATAAGTAAAATATTTATGTATTTGTGTATTGTTGTATTTTTGTTTACGCTTTCCGGCGTTATTTATAGCATAGTATCATAAGGTGAAGGTTTTTATTTGATCGATAAATAAGAATATAAGAAAGGAATTAATCCACATAATTTGAGTTGGTTTTGGGATTATAAATGGATGTATGAATAATATGAATCCGGATGTATTGGTTATTGGAAGCGGAATAGGCGGACTATCAACCGCCATTAATATTGCACTGACCGGGAAAAAGGTGATTATGGTTTCTCCTTATGCATCTGAAAGGTCTCAGTCGGTTATGGCGGCAGGTGGTATTAATGCCGCCATTAATAATTCAGGTGAAAATGATTCCCCCCTGCTGCATTGCAATGATACATTAAAGGCAGGCTGTTTTCTGGAAAATGAGGACGCTGTAAGGGGACTGTGCGACAGAGCACCTTTAATTATAGAATGGCTTGAAAGCATCGGGGTAGTATTTAACCGCAAGGAAGACAGAACTCTTGATGCACGCTATTTTGGCGGTCAGGAGAAAAAGCGTACCGTCTATGCAGGAGCGGCAACAGGCAAGCTTATTGTTACTGCTCTTGTTCGTAAATGTCGTGAGCTTGAAGCAAAGGGTATGATTAGCAGACGTATAGGCCTTAATTTCTATCAGGCTTTAATTAAGGATAATCAATGCTATGGTGCTGTTTTCTATAATCATATTGATTCAACCGTTGAAGCAATTTACGCTGATAATACAGTAGTGGCAACGGGAGGAATGAATAGGCTGTTCGGTAAGACTACAGGCTCTTCTCTATGTGATGGATATGCTGTGGGAAAGCTGTTTGAACAGGGTGTAGTTCTGCGTAATCTGGAATTCATTCAGTATCACCCCACTACAATTGAGACCGCTCATAAGCGAATGCTTATTACCGAGGCTGCCCGTGGAGAGGGCGGAAGACTGTTCTACATTAAGGATTCTAAACGTGTATATTTCATGGAGGATATGTACGGAGAAAAGGGCAATCTTATGACAAGGGATGTGGTTTCCAGGGAAATATACAATGCCCCTTCTTCGGTATATCTTGATATTACCTTTTTAGGTGAAGAGCATATTAAAGGTCGATTAAGAGAGGTATACAATCTGTGCCTTGAATATCTTAAGCTTGATGTTACAAAGGAGCCTATTCCCGTAGCACCATCTGTGCATTTCTTTATGGGTGGTATTGCTGTGGATAATAAGCACCGCACCAATATTAGTAATCTGTATGCTGTTGGTGAATGCGCATCCATCTATCATGGTGCCAATCGTTTAGGCGGTAATTCGCTGCTGGGTGCTGTATATGGTGGCGTGGTTGTAAGTGAAGCACTTACTGCTACAGCCTCTGAAGTGCCTGACTTTTCAGATGAAATAAATAGGATTAGAGATAGTATTAATAAACGTAGAGTCAGTGAAAGCATGTATCCAGCCACATACATATATCGGGAGCTTGCCGGTATTATGAATGACAAGCTTGGCATTGTCAGAAACAAAGATAAGCTGTCTGAGGGAATTGACAGTATTGATTTTTATATAAAGGCAGTAGAAAAAATGGCATTTGACCCTGATATTACTGTAGCGGAGAGCTATTCTGTGAAAAATATACTGCTGCTATCGAAGGCAATTCTTATGTCGGCATTATTCAGAAAGGAAAGCAGAGGAGCTCATTACAGGGAGGATTATAAGGAGCGGTTAAAGGAGTATGAATTTCCTACTCTGGTAAGTCTGGATAAGGGAGAAATAAAGGTTAAGCTTCAGAGAGATATTTAAGGCGACTATTCACGACATAAACGGTAAATATTTAAGATTTGTGGAGAGAAATATGATTGTTAAGATAAAGCGGCAGGATAGTGCCGATGAAAAATCATACTACAGTGAATTCAGATATATGGGAAGCGGGCGACAGACGGTAGCCCATATTCTTGATGAACTGAATTATACAGATGATTTATATAATATTAATGATAAGCATGAGCGTAAAATTGTGTGGGACTGTAGCTGTCTGCAGAAAGTCTGTGGTAGCTGTGCAATGGTAATTAACGGAATGCCGGCATTGGCATGTGCCACCTTTATTGACACCGACTCCTGTGATTGTCTGCTACTGGAGCCCCTTACGAAGTTTCCTGTAATATGCGATCTTAAGGTTGACAGAAGTATTATTTTTGAACATCCTCTCAGCTCAGGACTGTATGATGGCAAGTCGGGTGTGCCCTCTGCAAAGGAGCATGAGCATATGTATATGGCTTCCAAGTGTCTTAAGTGTGGCTTGTGTCTTGAGGTATGTCCTAATTATATAAAGGGTGAAAAATTCTACGGCGCAGCCTTTGCTAATGAGGCTTATCTGTGCTATGAATTAACCGAAGACAGAAAAAAGGATATTAAGAGGGAGTACAATAAACACTTCGCTTCCCACTGCTCCAAATCATTTGCCTGTCGTGATATATGTCCTGCGGATATTCCTACAATAGCTTCTATTGGTAAAATGAATTAGTTTTTTTAGTTGACAAAGTCATAATTGTTATGTAGAATGACTTTATTGCTTAAACGCTTTAAAGCACTAAATTATTCAGGAGGCATATTATGATTATTGTATTAAAACCCAATATTGATGAGGTAAAATATAAAAATTTAACAGACAAGCTTAAGGCAATGGATCTTGAGCTTCATTACAGTGAAGGTAAGCAGTCTACCATATTGGGACTGGTTGGTGATACATCTAAGGTTGATATGGATTCATTGATTGCCCTTGATATTGTTGATTCTGTTAAGCGTATTCAGGAACCCTACAAGGCTGCTAACAGAAAATTCCATCCGTTAGACTCTGTTGTAACGGCGGGGAATGCTAAGATAGGTGCAGGTAACTTCGCTATTATGGCAGGTCCCTGCTCTGTAGAATCAGAAGAACAGATTATTCAGGTGGCTAAGGATGTTAAGGCTGCCGGTGCCAATATGCTTCGTGGCGGTGCTTTTAAGCCTCGTACTTCACCCTATGCTTTTCAGGGTCTTGGAGGAACAGGAATAGAGCTTCTGCTGCTGGCCAAGAAGGAAACGGGGCTTCCTATTGTGACCGAAATAATGGACATATCACAGCTTGAACTGTTTGATGAGGTGGATATGATTCAGGTGGGGGCACGTAATATGCAGAATTTCCAGCTTCTTAAGGAGCTTGGTAAGATTAATAAGCCTATTCTTCTTAAGAGAGGCTTGGCTAATACCATTCAGGAGCTTCTTATGAGCGCTGAGTATATTATGGCAGGTGGAAATGAGCAGGTTATTCTGTGTGAAAGAGGTATAAGAACCTTTGAAACAGCTACAAGAAATACACTTGATATTTCGGCAATTCCTGTACTTAAGGAGAAGACACACCTTCCTGTTATTGTAGATCCTTCTCATGCCACAGGCTACTCTAAATATGTTGATTCCATTTCAAGAGCGGCTACGGCAGCAGGCTGTGACGGATTGATTATTGAGGTTCATAACAATCCTGAGAAGGCTCTGTGTGATGGTCAGCAATCAATTACACCGGCTGCCTTTGACAAGCTGGTTAAGACTGTTAACAGCATACGAGAGGTTATATAATGAATACTGTTGGAATTGTAGGTCTTGGCCTTATTGGAGGTTCCATGGCCAAGACTATCAGGGCTAATACGGAATATAGAATATTAGGTTATGACTTAAATGAGGCTGTAATAGAGCAGTCTGTTAAGGAGGGTGTCCTTAGTGCTAAGCTGACTTATGATAATGCAAAGGATTGTGATATTTTCATTGTTGCCTTATACCCTAAGGACGTAGTTAAGACCATTAGGGATTATTCCATACATCTTAAAAAGGGTGCAATAGTTGTTGATTGTACAGGCGTTAAGGGGTATGTATGCAGGGAATTATCAAAAGAGCTGTTACAGTCAGGGATATTTTTTGTTGGCGGTCATCCTATGGCGGGCAAGGAGGTTGCAGGATATGATAATGCAGACTCGTTAATGTATACCAATGCTTCGATGATTTTGTGCAGAGATAGCTACACCAATGAAGAAGCATATAAGAAAGCCGGAGCTTTCTTTAGGAAAGTAGGCTTTAAGTCCATTAAGGAAACTACTCCTGAGATTCATGACAGAGTTATTGCCTATACCTCCCAGATGGCCCATGCTGTTTCCAATTCATATATTAAGAGCCCGACTCTTAAGGAAAGATGCGGCTTTAGTGCCGGCTCCTTTAAGGATATGACAAGGGTGGCTTATCTTAATGAGAATATGTGGACTGATTTGTTTCTGGAGAATAAGGATGCACTTGTTGAGGAACTGGATATTTTTATTAATAATGTTACTATTCTACGTGATGCCATTAATGCTAAGGATGCAGATAAGGTTAGAGAGATATTAAGGTTAGGAAGAGAACTTAAGGAACAGGATGAAGAGGTGGAAGCATGTCATTTACATTAGGTAAGAACATTACAATGACCGTTGAGGGAGCGTCCCATTCGGAATACATTGAGGTACGATTAGAGGGACTGTTAAAGAACCACAGAATAGATATGGATAAGGTTAGAGAGTTGCTTAAAAGGAGACAGGGAGGCAACTCTTTTTATTCTACACCCAGAAAGGAAGCGGATGAGCCTATTATTATTTCAGGACTTAAGGATAATGTTCTTACAGGCGACCCCCTTGTGGCAAGATTTCTTAACAGCAATGTTAAGAAGAAGGATTATGATAACATGAAGGTCATTCCCAGACCTTCCCATGCCGACTATGTGGCATATGAAAAATATCATGGTAAGCTGGATATGTCCGGTGGCGGATTTTTCTCCGGAAGAATGACTTTGCCAATGTGCTTTGCCGGAGCTGTGTGTATGCAGCTTCTTAATGAGAGAGGAATTAGAATAGGTGCTCATATAGCTAATGTGGGTAATATTGCGGACTGTAAATACGATCCTGTAAGTAATGAGCTTGAGGGTAATAATGAGGCAGCACAGCTTCCTGTGTTGAATGAAGAGGCTTCTGAAAAAATGCTGGAATTAATGAAGTCTGTTGCAATGGATGGAGATTCAATAGGCGGAAGCATTGAGTGCAAGGTGGTCGGTGTTCCGGTGGGTCTGGGCGATCCTATATATGACAGTCTGGAGAGTAGAATATCCTATGGAATGTTTGATATTCCTGCCATAAAGGGAATAGAGTTTGGACAGGGATTTGGTGTGGCTAATGCATACGGCAGTCAGAGTAATGATTTCTTCTGTATAAGAGATGGAAAGGTCAGATGCGTAACCAATAATTCAGGGGGTATACAGGGTGGTATTTCTAATGGTATGCCTATAATCTTCAGAGTGGCTGTGAAGCCTACGCCCTCTATATTTAAGGAACAGAGAAGTGTTGATTTGCAGGAAATGAAGGAAACGGTTCTTAAGATTGAAGGACGTCACGACTCCTGCATTGTTCCGAGAGTGGTGCCCTGTGTGGAGGCTATGTGTGCATTGATTTTGTGGGATGTTTTTTCAGAGGAAATGTAACATGATTAAGGAGAAGCAATTCTATGAATAAATTCGGATTACTGGGTGAGAAGCTGCCCCACAGCTTTTCAGTGCCTATTCATTCGTTGTTTGGAAATGATGACTATGCATTATTTGTGGTGAATAAGGAGGAATTGGACAGCTTCTTTAATGAGGGTGTATTTGAGGGGATTAATGTAACGATTCCCTACAAGGAAGCTGCAATGAAGTACTGCTCGACCCTTGACACAGCAGTTGAGAATATAGGTGCCCTTAATACTGTTGTAAGAATCGGAAAAGAATATATGGGATATAATACGGACATATATGGCTTTATATATCTTATCAGATGTCTTAGCGTTGAGGTGAATAATCGTAAGGCTGTGATTCTTGGAAGCGGTGGCACAAGTAAAATGGCATGCTTCGCGCTTAGCCTGCTTGGAGCATCTGAAATAGTAGTAGTATCCAGAAGTTCAAGAAGCTATGAGACTAAGGTTTCATGCCCTGTTTCTTTTGTATCCTATGAGGAGGTGGAGAAATTCAGGGACGCTGATTTGTTAGTTAATACTACTCCTGTGGGAATGTATCCTAATAATTTCGAAGCACCTATTGATTTGGATATTTTTACAAGACTATGCGGTGTGGCGGATGTAATATATAATCCCCTTGAAACAGAGCTTGTTGCCGGTGCCAAGAGAAGAAATATTCCTGCAATTAACGGATTGGGAATGTTAGTGGCTCAGGCATACTTTGCAGAGGAATTATTCTTCCATAGAGCTGTCAACTGCAATGAAGGGAATGCTTATTCTCTGAATGCTACAGACAGTCAGGCTATAGAGAGGGTACTTGAGAGGGTAGAGGCTACCAAGGGAAACATAAGCTTAATAGGAATGCCCGGCTGTGGCAAGTCAACACTTGGACAGGCTCTTTCTAAAAGGCTTGGAAGAACCTTTGTGGATTCGGATGAGGAATTTTTAAGTACCTATGGAATCAGTCCTGCTGAGTGTATTAAAGAGTATGGGGAGAAGGAGTTTAGAAACAGGGAAACGGAAGTAATTAAGAACATATCTAAGCTTAATTCCGCTGTGATTGCAACAGGGGGTGGCGTTGTAACAAGACCTGAAAATATGGAAATGCTTAAGCGAAACGGCAGAGTGATTTTTCTTGACAGGGATATAAGCAAGCTGCCTACAGGAGGGCGTCCGTTGTCTAAGGGTGATGGTGCTCTTGAAAGATTATATAAGGAGCGTATGCCTTTATATTTATCATACATGGATTACAGGGTTAATGTGTGTGATTGTGTTGAGGATAGCCTTGATGAATTGATGTTATGTAAGTGGTGTAATTGAATAGAAATACCCCGAAGCTGATGCTTCGGGGTATTTCTATTAATATTTAATATTTTGATTATCCGTCATTTAACTGTAAAGGTCTTAATCACATCTGCAATTGATAATTCGTAGGTACCATCAGGTAGCTCAGGAAGTGAATCACAAGCCAAGGTGTAAGTGATGCTGTCGCCGGCAGGTATCACTATATCAACAGGCTCAAAAGGATTCTCTTCTTCTTCGTTAAGAATTAAATATTTGTTACCTGTCGCCGGGTCTATTGAATACAGCATAGGAGTTCCTGTGACAATATTCTCGTAGTCGGCACTGTTATCAAGTGTAAGAGTGATGCTGTTATCCAGGTAGGATATTTCACTAACTGTGATATATTCCGCATAATCCATTACTCCGTTGGATTCTTCCATGGCATCTTCGGTGTTGTTATAGTCTGCGTAATCCTCAGTAGCTTCCTCTGCACTAGCCGGAGCTGACTCCTCTGCTTCATAGGTTCCTTCAGGAAGATATGATTCTGAATCCTGTGACGCATAATCGGAAGCTTCTTCACTGGCTGCAGAGTCTTCGCACTGTGCTGCTTCTGAGGGGGCCGTAGCTTCGGCATTGGAGGAGAATCCTGCATTAGAGTTAAGAAGCACCATTACCAGTGCGAAACAGGCTGCAAGGGCACTTCCGCCTGCAATACAGCATATTCTGACAATCCTGTCGGTTCGGTTCTTGTTGAGCCTTCTTCTGCATTCCGGATTGATTTCATGAGCTGCCTCGTAGATATATTCAGGATTAATATTATTAAGGGCATCTGTAAGCTGTTCGTTGTTCATAGCGTAAATCCCTCCTTGCATAGATATTCCTTAAGGCTGTTTCGTGTGCGAAGAAGCACAGTTTTGATTTTGCCCTCACCAATATGCATATTAGCCGATATATCCTTAATGGAATCCATGTAGAAATATCTTCTGATAAAAATCATTCTGGATTCAGTCTTGAGTGTTCCCAAAAAATCATTTATTGCCTGAGTAAGGAGTGAATTGTCAAGCTCGGCTTCCGGTGTTGAACCGCCGGCTACATCAAACAATTCATCAATCACTTCTGTTGTCTGACCCGCGCCACGCTTAAGTGAATGATTTTTCCTGTATATGTCCAATGATATATTTCTGACAATCGCAGCAAGGTAGGCACTAAGAATATTGGGGCGATCCGTTGGCATGGAATTCCAGGCTTTAAGATATGTGTCATTGACACTTTCCTTAGAGTCTTCTTCGCTATAGAGAATATTCATGGCTATTTTATGACAGTAATTGCCGTATTTATCTGAGGTTTCGGTAATGGCCTGTTCATTTCTTGCCCAGTACATATCTACAATATTAGTATCTTCCATAACTGTTCATGCCTTTCTTAATCATAAATTCCTTCCGGTTTTATGATTATACATTAGTTTACCATGCATGAAAAGTTATGTTTTATAATTCGTTTACAAGCTCGATGAATTCTGCCTTGTAGGGGTCGTTTGTTTTGATTTTGCTTAGCTGATGCTTAATATCATTTATATCGATGTTATCCGAGTAGTAGCTATCGTTAAGGAGCATTGACAGCTCTGCAACAGCAATTGCAAACTGTGTTTCGTTTGAAGGATTCTTGACATAGCAGTTCTTGCTTATAGGGAAATTCTCCTGTGAAACCTTGTCGTTATCCGGGTTCTTATAGCGTATGCTAAGTGTCATCCATTCGCCTGATTCCCTAGCCTTGTCACTTAAAACAGTATTCTGATATCTTGAATCGGGAACTTCTTCTTTTGTTGCGTCATCATTTAAGAATACTTCATACATTACAGTAACGGTGTGGCCGTATCCTACTTCGCCTCCGTCCTTTTTGTCGTCAAGAAAATCCTCTGTTGCAAGTGAACGATTTTCGTAGCCTATCTGTCTGTATGAGGATACATATAAGGGATTGAATTCAATCTGCATTTTTGTATCCTTGGCAACGGTTAACAGGGTTGAATTGAATTCGTCAACAAGAACCTTTTTTGCTTCGGCTAAGCTGTCAATATAGGAATAGTTTCCATTTCCCTTGTCTGCAAGTGTTTCAAGATTACTTTCATTATAATTGCCTGTACCAAAACCAAGAACTGAAAGGTATACGCCGCCTTCTTTTTTGTCATTTATCAGTTTCTCAAGCTCTGATTGATTGGTGATACCTACGTTAAGGTCACCGTCTGTAGCCATGATTACGCGATTGTTACCACCCTTGATAAAATGCTTCTGTGCAAGTCTGTAGGCTGATACAATTCCGTCACCACCATTTGTACTGCCTCCTGCTGACAACTTATTCATTGCTCTTTTTAACTTGGTATGATTATCTCCCGCAACACCGTCTAATACTATTTCGGATGAGCTTGCATAGGTTACGATAGATACTCTGTCATTACTATCAAGATTATCAACAAGCATTTCGAAGCCTTCCTTAAGAAGATCAAGCTTATCGTAGGAATCCATTGAACCTGATACATCAATTAAGAATACGATGTTGGAAGGAGTTTTAACGGCTTCTGAATAATCTTTGGCTTTAACGCCTATAGTAACAAGCTTTGATTTTTTATTCCAGGGACAGTCGGTAATTGCACTGCATACTCCGAAGGTATTATTATTCTGTGGATTGGAATAGTTATAATCGAAATAGTTTATCATTTCTTCCGCACGAATCGAGCCCTTGGGAATATCGTATATACCGTAGCCGTCATTTACCATACGACGGAAGTTTGAATAGGAAGCTGTATCCACATCTGCTGCAAAGGTAGAGTAGGGAGAGGTTTTGACTGATATAAAATTGTTCTCAGCAAGTTCTGTGTAATTTTCACCATTCTCGGAATATGAATAGCAGTCATTGTCATAGTAATCCTCGTAAAGGTCTTCTGCATAAGCGTCCTCATAATATGCTTCTTCGCAAGCACTGTTAACGGCGGTGACTGCCGTTTCATATTCCACGGCACCGGGAGCACTGTCTGAGTAGTCTGAAGCATAGTTTTCTTCGGAAGCCGCGGGAACAGACTCTGTATATGCAGAAACAGCAGATTCATTGTAATCGACTTCGTAGTCCTCGGCGCCCGGCATCGCAGGACATTCTGTAATACATTCTGCCTGAGTTTCTGAAACGGTTGAGCAGCCTGTTACAAGGTTAAGTGTGATTGTTGTTGCAAGTAATAAGGTAATCATTTTCTTTTTCATAGTGTTTTCCTCCGTATGAAACATTTTTAAGTATCTGAATAAGGCATTCATGTTCATGCTTTGCTACTGATTAGGGAAAGTATTTATTTACCACTGAATATTTACGCCTTCACTTGTATAGACGTAAGCTGAATAAAAAGGTTTCAAAAAATTAAAAAATATCAGAAGATAAGATGTAGGATGATGTAAATGTGATAATATATTAGATATAGGATTATGTTACTGATTGGGCACTGAACAGTAACAGGATTATTCCTCAGACTATCGACATTTTAAGTAAGGAAAAATTTATGAGAAAAACATTTATTTTGCTTATGCTAATGATTATGATGCTAATGCCCGGTTGCAGGAATCCGGAACTTTCATACTATAAGGTTATTCGCTCGCCGGAGGATTTGTCCGGTTCAAAAGCAGGAGCTGTTATTGGCTGGACCGGGGATATTTTTATGTGTGATCGTGAGGATATTTCCGCTATGCGTTATGGAGATGTGGGGAATCTAAGACTTGCCCTGTGTTACAGGAAAATAGACAGCGCAATCTGTGACTATACGTCGGCAAGGTATTTTGAATCCAGCATCAACGGTATTAAGATTCTTGATGAACCTATTGGACGTGAGGGTATGTGTGCTCTTTTTAATGTTGTCCCGGAGGATAACAAGAAGCTTTTGGATGATTTTAACCGATTTGTTGCTGATTTTAGGAGCAGCGATGAATATGCTGACTACGAGAGAAGGGTTCTTGCGGCAGATGCCTGGGGCTTTGAGGAGAAGGATATTGAAATGACAGGTAAGGGCAGGGTTATTAAGGTTGCCTACAGTATGGAAGAAATACCTGCTACCTGGATTGAAACAGATGGTACTCCTCATGGGTATGATATAGAGGTTGTTAAGCGGTTTGCCAATGCCTGTAATTATCAGATTGAATTTGTCCCGGGGGTTTCAACAAGTAATGAAATTTCAATAGCAAATGGCTTAGTGGATATGGTGGTAGGCTGCCTGTCCGATGTGTGGAAGGATGATTGGGAGACGGATGTTAATATTAAACTGTCAGATTCCTATATAGATATGGACATTGTTGTGGTTGTGCTTGAGGAGGGTGTTAAGCCTACAGTGAAGCGCTTGGGCAGTAATATCTGGGGTGCAGTGACTAAAAAGTATTGGAATGCGTAACTTGGCGCAATACTGAGGTTTTTTGAAGCTGTGTTATCACAGGAGCAGACAAGTAAGAGATGTAGTTAATTTTAAACAGATGTACTTGGTCGGGTTCAATCGAGCACTGAGGCAATCTTAATAATAACAGGTGAGGTAGCTATATGACCGGATTCATTGATGGATTAAGATACAGAATATATATGACATTTGTATATCAGGACAGATGGAAATTTTTATGGGATGGACTTTGGATGACTATATTTTTGGCCATGGGTTCCTTTCTTATAGGTTCTGTTATAGGTGCAATTCTTTGTGCTATGCGATTTTGCAAAAAGAAGTGGGTTCAGAAAACCTCCGTATTTATAAGCAAGCTGATAGTTCAACTGCCCACACTTGTTATTCTTATGTTTTTTATTTATCTTGTATTTGCATATTCCGGGATTGCCATCTCTATAATTGCAATGTTTGCAATGGCATTTAAGGCAGGAGCATATCTATCGGACATTTTCTATGTTGCAATCGAATCTGTGGATTCAGGTGAAAGAGAGGCGGCAAGAAGCCTGGGACTTACTAAGGTTCAGACCTTTCGTTATGTTACCCTGCCGCAGGCAGTCGGTACCTCGCTTACGTTATATAAGAATGAATTTATTGTAGCTTTGCAGGAAACCTCTATTGTTGGCTATGTGGCGATTGTGGATCTTACTCAGGCCTCTAATATTATCACCAGCAGGACCCTGGATGCGTTTTTTTCCTTGATAGTAATTTCAGTCCTGTATCTTTTTATAGGGTGGGCTGTTGGTAGAATTCTTGATTGGTCAATTGGTAATAGGAAGTCATTTTAGTTCACTCGGAAGGAAAAATCATGATTGAAATAAAAAATCTAAGTAAGAGCTTTGAAGGCTCACTCATATTAAAGGATGTCAGTCTTACAATAGAAAAGGGTGAAACCGTTGTTGTGATTGGAGGCTCAGGCTGCGGTAAAAGTACACTGTTAAGATGCATGAACAGACTTGTTGAGCCGGACTGTGGAAGTGTGATTTTTGAAGGTAATAATATACTGGCAGCAGATACGGATATAGATAAGGTTCGTCAGAAAATAGGTATGGTTTACCAGAGCTTTAACCTGTTTTCTCATCTGAGTGTTCTTGAGAATGTTATTTTGGCACCTATGAGGGTTAGACATATTCCAAGAGAGGTAGCTGTTAAGGAAGCTATGGAGATTCTTGAAAAGGTAGGAATGGACAGTCGTGCCAATCACATGCCCGGTGCGTTATCCGGCGGTCAGAAACAACGTGTTGCCATTGCAAGGTGTCTTGCAATGCAGCCGGATGTAATTTTATTTGATGAACCGACCTCGGCGCTGGATCCCACAATGGTAGAGGAGGTGGAAAGCGTCATCCGCAAGCTGGTGGATTCAGGACTTACGAGCGTTATTGTTACTCATGAAATGCGCTTTGCCAAATCAATTGCAAGTCGTGTGATTTTTCTTGCAGAACGGGGAATATATGAGGCGGGAACTCCGGAGGAGATATTTGGCAATCCCAGAAAGTCCTTAACCAAGCAATTTATGTATCGTTCAAGAATGTATGAAAGGTCATTTACTGCAAGGGAGTGCGATGGTTATGAGCTGGCATCTGAAATAAGCAGATTTGCCATTAAATATCATCTTAATTCTAAACAGAATACAGAAATAGGCCGTGTGATTGACGAGCTTGTAGTGCCTGTATCACGAAGCGAAGCATATAAAGATATGCAAATGGAAGTGTTCTTTATCGGAGATGAGGAGGGTGATAATCACGAAATGCAAATTGTTTACAAGGAACTTGCAAAGTCACCTGTTGATGCAGGCATCATAGATAGTATGGGTATCTCAATTCTTGAGAAAACCTCAGGGGGAGTTGAATCAAAACGTGATGAAGCAATTGGCTGGGTTGTTAAGGTGAAATTATAAAATTTTTAAATCAAAGTGTCATGTTTTCCTATAAATGTGACGATATATTTCTTAGTTGGTTTTTATTCCTCAACCGGTGGTATCTCTCAGTTATAGATGCCTCTCCTCTATGAGTTAAGTAGGTGGGGGAATGAACAGTAATAATTGGTTACGGAGGAAACAGGATGAGAAAAGTGGGAAAAGGTTATAGGTTTATAGCGATTTTGCTTGCAGCACTGCTTGTTGTTGGAGATTGTCCGCAGGAGGTTTTTGCTATAGTTAATGATGATATTTTGACCGATAGTGAGAATCTGTTAATTGAAAGGGACGAGGCTCTGTCAGAGGATATTATTTCCACCTTTGAAACAAATGATTCCCTTGGAGATGATTTGTTGAAGGTTTCAGAGGATTCCTTAGTGACTCCTGTTACAGAAGAGGATGAATTGGATAATGATACTGTTATTCCTGTCAAAGATGTTGTTCTTACTGCTGAGGATAAGGAATATGCTCTGGAGGGTGAGGATTTATCTGAGGTATATTATCGTGATCTTACCTATTCAGAAATCAATCAGAAACGTGAAATACGAGAGGAAATTGCGGAGATTGCTTCTCTGGATGAGGATGCAGATTATGTCAGCAATGAATTTGTATGCATGGTTGACAGAGACAAGAATGAAGAAACAGAAGCAAAGAAGCTTGCCGATGCTTATTCTGCCGCTACCGGTTATGATTTTGCTGTAAAGGATGTGCACAAAGGTATTGTTACCTTTAAGGTAGAGAATAAAGGTGATGTTGTTGGCGATGTTATGCGCTATTCTGCCGATGTTACAAACAATCTTCCCATTATCGAGCCTAATTATCTGTGTTATGCAGATGGCTTTTGCGATACGGGAAATGAGAAATATGAAGACCCGTTCCTTAAGAACTTTTCCGATGAAGCCCTTGGATATGTAGAGGATTATTTCCAGTGGTATCACGAAATGATTTACGATAAGTATGTATGGGAGGCTCTTGATGAAGAGGATGAAAAGTCAATAGAGGATTCTGTTGTTGCAGTAATTGATTCAGGTATTAATTACAACCATGCGGACCTTAATGTAGTATCTTATAAAAATTATATCACCGCTTCTTATGAGAGTAATCAGACTGAGTATGAAAAAGTCGGATTTGATACAAACGGACATGGAACTAATGTTGCAGGAATAATCGGTGCCAAGGCTAATAGTCTTGGAGGAAGAGGCGTTGCTCCGGGAATTGGTATTGCATCCTATCGTGCTCTGTCAAGAAAAGGTTCGGGACCAATTGCAGCCTCAGTGTGTGCTTTACTGGATGTAGCAGAGGATAAGCTTATAAATGGATGCAATATTAGATTTGTAAATATGTCTCTTGGAGGTTGTTGTGATACTATTGTTGAGAGAGAAGCTATTGATATATTGAAGAAATTAGATGTTGTCGTTCTTGCTTCTGCAGGTAACAATGATTATTGTGGCTATAGTTACCCTGCTGCCAATGATGGTGTTGTGGGAGTTGCTTCACTTAACAGTAAGTATGAAAAGTCAACATTTTCCAATTATGGAAGCTATGTTGATTTGGCAGCACCGGGTGGAGAAATAAAATATATACCTGAAAAGGGAAAGCTCGTTGACCATGAATATCTGTATTCTACAGGGGCTGCTCTTGGCGCCGGTTCTTCGGAGGTCTTTATATTAAATGGTCAGTATTATTCTAAAATGCATGGAACCTCTCAGGCGACACCTGTAGCCACGGGCTGTGCTGCACTGGTGGCTGCTCTTAAGCCTGATATGTCGTCAAAGGAGGTTATTGAACAACTTGAGGCTACCGCAACTCCTCTTAAATCAAGTGAAAATCTTGGTGCAGGCTGTGTAAATGTGGCAGCAGCTCTTGATGTGGCTACTGAATCAGAAGAACCTGAGGTTGTCGTATCTAAAAATGGATTGCTAACGGTTGACGATATTGTCTGTGTAAGCGCAAACAATCTTAATGCTTCAATCTATTACACCTTAAATCTTAAGGATAATGGAAAAAATCCTGAAAATGATGATAGCAGAATTGAGTGTGAATGGGACAGCGAGGCTCAGTGCTATGAACCTATTGAGTTTGAAGAGGATGGTATATATACCCTGAAGGTTCAATCCTTGCTCTACGGTGTATGGAGCGATACTGTTACCGATAAGCTCACAGTGAATGATGATGACAGACAATATGTTATCAGCACGACTAAGGGTGCATATAATGAAAAAGAGGATGCCTACGAGATTGCAAAGGGTGAAAAATTCAAATTCAAATTACAAAGTAATTCAAACATTGTTAAGTATGATAAGTTGACTGTTTCTACCGATGAATCGAATGTTTTATCTATTGCCAAGGATGGAACAATAACCCCGATATCAACAGGATATGCCTGGGTGTTTATAGAGTATGTGGATTCCTTAGGTAATTCCGGAAGTATGTATGTTTCGGTTCATGTAATGGAACGTCCCAAGGCTCTGTATCTTGGAGAGAATACAAGCTTAATTAGCGGACAGAGAATGATTATTGCCGCATCAGATGTGATAATAAGTGAAAACCCTGTCCCCAATGTAAGTGCTAATAATATTGTTAAGGTAATTCCCGAGGATCCTTCTGCCGGTGAAGATGAAGTGAGCAGATTATTTGAGGTTACTTCTCTTGACCCTGCGGTTCTTTCTGTAACAAAAGAAAAAGATAAAAACGGAACCTATTATTTTGTTCTTGAAGCGCTTGAATCCGGTAAAGCAACTGTTAAGGTAACGACTCTTGATGGTACCGGTATTTCGGATTCAATTGATATTACCGTAACAAATGATGAAATTGTGAACATTACAATAGAGGATACAGCGGATGTATCGCTTACCGACAAAATAAGCTTTTTGACCCCTACAAAGAATTATGTACCCAGGGTTAAGGTGACCTATGCTAATGGCAATACTGACTATAGCCCACTTCCTCTTGAATGGAGCATATATAATGAGAGTCCGAATTATTCCTTTTGCGAGGATTATGTAGAATTAGATTCCGCTACCGGTGAGATGTCTTTGAAGTCAGAAGAGGCATTGCTTCAATCAATGAGTGCTGATCTTAACGAGTACAGGAGATTATTTAACTGGGTATATGTACAAGCCAGTGTCAGTGTCAATGGAATTAAATATAAGTCTAAACCTAAGCAGGTATATGTATATGCAGCGGCAGACAGCTTTTCCTTCAGTGAACCCGACAGTAATTATATCGACCCTACCAAGGAAATAACTATTTCATTGGGAATAGATCAATATAAATGGAAATCTATTTCTCCTAAGGGGTATATCGAAGGGGTTATCGGGGATTTTGTTGCTGCGCCATATGAGAGAATATATTCTAATTCCGGTGAGCTTCTAGGAATTATGTCCTGTGCAGTCCCCTTTTATTCCTATGAAATACTGGATGATGAAATAGCCAGTATTTATAAATACAGTAAAGGCTGTTATATATTTGGTAAAAAATATGGTAATACCAAGCTGAAGGTAACGATATTAGATGGAACCAATAAATATTTCTATGTAAATATTGTCTGCGAGCCTGATAATGACGATGATGTTAGCTTAATAGCTAAGAATGATATCAGGGCAATTTATCCCGGCAAGACCGTAGAATACGAAGTTGTAGGTTCTGAAAAGATAACAAAACCCGATAATTATAAGCTGACCCTTGATATTGACAAATATGATAACGAAAACGGTAGCCTGTTGGATACAAAATATCTTAAGATTGATGGCTTCAAGGTAACTGCAACAGCAGCAATGAAATATCTGGAGCAGGATGTAGCAATTGATGGGTACAGTAATATCAAGTACATAAACCTTGTGGACAAGAACGATGAGATTTTGGGTTTTTATACCCTTGAAATGTATCCCTGCGGTACAGAAAAGGTAGTTGTTGATAAGACAGAATTAACTCTTGAGGCAGGTGAGAAATATACCTTAAGTGTTAACTCGTTACCGGAAAAGTCATGCCAGAGGTATTATAAATTCTCTTCAAGTAATACAAAGGTTGCCAAAGTCAACGAGAACGGAACGATTACTGCTGTGTCTAACGGTAAGGCTAATATTACGGTAACGGCAGGAGATGGCTCCGGTAAAAAATCAGTATGTCAGGTTAATGTTATCACAAAGGTTAATCATATGGAAATTACATCGAGCACAGGACTGTTTACCTTCAGTAAGTCTCTAAAGGTAACTGCTCAGTCAAATGCCGATGCTTCCAATAAGAATTTTAAGTATGAAATATTAGCTCCATTGGGCGCTTCATATATGCCTTCCGACTACTTGACTATTAACAGCAAAACCGGTCAGATTAAGAGTAAGGTAAATGTAGAAAAGCCTATATACTTTATGGTAAGGGCTTTGGCTCAGGATGGCAGTAACATGATAGCCGAACATGAGATAATTCTTGTTAAGAAGACTAATGGGCTTAATATATTCCCTAAAGAGGTGACTTTGTTTACGGGAATGGGCAGTACCCCTATTGAACTTACAGGTACCAAAAATACAATCGGCTTTGATGGCTACAAGGTTACTGTTTCAAATAAGAAGGTAGTAACTGCATACATCGAGGACGTTAATGCAGAGGTTACTGAGGGAACACATTTGATTATTACTCCTGTTGCCAAGGGAACGGCGACTATTAAGCTTAAGGCCCTTGATGGTACGGGCAAGACTCAGACCATTAAGGTTACCGTAAATAATCCTGTCAGAGAATTGAATATATCAAGTAAGAACGGAACTGACACCATAACACTTGGTAAATCAATTACCCTTAAGGCAAATGTCAATAAGGATGCTACAAATAAGAAGGTTAAGTGGGAACTTGTTAATCCTATGGATTCTGATTTTGCTAAGCTTACTCAGTCAGGAAAGTTAACACTTAAGAGTATTCCTATTAAGGGCAATTCTGTTACTGTTAAGGCAACTACGAAGGATGGTACCAATATTTCGGATACCTTTACCGTTAATATTGCCGAGTTCTGTGCCAAGAGTATAAATGTATATGATTCTGCAGGAGTAAAGGCTAAGAAATTC
Source organism: Lachnospiraceae bacterium (assembly GCA_045627745.1). GTDB lineage: Bacteria > Bacillota > Clostridia > Lachnospirales > Lachnospiraceae > UBA2868. The sequence goes on from JAZQOI010000008.1 coordinate 20,769, forward strand.
AAGCTGTCGACATCCGCTTGCCCTAATGGCACACTTGTTACCAATGTAAATGTATCGGTTGCCCTTGACGGCAATTATGTTGATCGTTACAGAAAGGTTGTAGCAATAAGCTCTGATGAATCAATTGTCAGTGCGACTTATGAAGACAATGGTATTTTTAATATTATGTCCGGGTATAAGACGGGTAAGGCAACTGTTAAATTCATTGCCAATGATGGCAGCAATAAGTCGGTTTCCGTTACTGTAAATGTGGTAAGGCCTGTACTTACTCTTAAGATTGCAACAGCTACCGGATATGATTATTTAAGCGATGGAAGTACACTTAAGCTCTCTACATATGCCAATGATGCAACAAATAAATCAGTTAAGTGGAGCGCTGAGGGTGCTAATAAAGAGCTTGTCAGTGTAGACTCCAAGGGTGTAGTTAAGGTTACACAGCCTATTACACGAAATACTGATGTAATTATCAGGGCGACAGCAGTTGACGGAAGCGGAGTGTATGACGAAAAGGTACTGACGCTTGTTCCCAAACAGGGTAATATAAGCGTACTTGTATATGCTATTGAAAACGGTCATAAGGTTATTAAGAATGTATCCACAATGAAGGTGGGAGAAACAGTTGAGATGTATTTCCTTGGTGAGGAAAATGTACTCAATGACTATAAGGTTACATATAATGATGAGCTTGCGAGAGTTCAGTATGTTACACCGGATCCTAATCTGATATCCGGTTGCAATACCGCAGTTAAAATCACAGCTAAGAAGGCCGGAACCCTTAAGATTAAGGCTACGGCCAAGGATGGTTCCGGTAAGAGTGTGACATATTCGATAGCAGTGAAATAATAGAATATAAGACAGAATATAAGGTTGGTCTTTTACTTGAAACAAACGCCGTAATCTGATAAAATACAGGTTACGGCATTTGTTTTTTTAGCCGCAGGTTGATTTAATATGGAGTAATTTAGATGAAAATAGTAGATAAAGTATTTGGAACACATAGCGAACGTGAGCTTAAGCTTATTAATCCCATTGTTGACAAGGTGGAAGCCTTAAGACCTAAAATGCAGGAATTGTCTGACGAGGAATTAAGGAATAAGACTAAGGAATATAAGAATAGATATGCCGAGGGTGAATCCCTTGATTCCCTTCTTCCCGAAGCTTTTGCAACAATAAGAGAGGCTGCTCGTCGTGTTCTTAATATGGAGCATTACAGAGTACAGATTATTGGTGGTGTTATCCTTCATCAGGGACGTATCGCCGAAATGAGAACAGGTGAAGGTAAAACCCTGGTTTCTACCTTGCCGGCTTATCTTAATGCATTGGCAGGTAAGGGCGTTCATGTAGTTACTGTTAATGATTATCTTGCCAAGCGTGATGCTGAGTGGATGGGACAGGTTCATGAATTTTTAGGACTTACGGTTGGTGTTGTTCTCAACGGAATGACTCCCGAAGAGAGAAGAGAGGCATATAACTATGATATCACCTATGTTACTAACAATGAATTAGGCTTCGATTACCTTCGTGATAATATGGTAATTTATAAGGAGCAGCTTGTTCTTCGTGACCTTCATTATGCTATTATCGATGAGGTTGACTCTGTTCTTATAGATGAGGCAAGAACACCTCTTATTATTTCCGGTCAGAGTGGCAAGTCCACCAAGCTTTACGAAATCTGTGATGTTTTAGCAAGACAGTTAAAGCGTGGCGATGATATGGAAGATTTATCCAAGATGGATGCCATCATGGGTGTTGAACGTGAGGAGACCGGTGATTTTATTGTTAATGAGAAGGATAAGTTCGTTACTCTTACACAGCAGGGTGTTGCCAAGGTAGAGAAGTTCTTCCAGATAGAGAACCTGGCAGATCCTGAGAATATTGATATTCAGAACAATACTATTCTTGCACTTCGTGCTCATAATCTTATGTTCAAGGACCAGGATTATGTAGTTAAGGACGATCAGGTACTTATCGTTGATGAATTTACAGGACGTATTATGCCGGGACGTCGTTATTCTGACGGTCTTCATCAGGCTATTGAGGCTAAGGAACATGTTAAGGTTAAGAGAGAGAGCAAGACTCTTGCTACCATTACCTTCCAGAACTTCTTCAACAAGTTTGAGAAGAAGTCGGGAATGACAGGTACAGCTCTTACAGAAGAGAAGGAATTTCGTGATATTTATGGTATGGATGTTATTGAAATACCTACCAACAGACCTGTTGCACGTATAGACCTTCAGGATGCTGTTTACAAGACCAGAAAAGAAAAGCTTCATGCAATATGTGATGAGATAGAAAAAGCACATGCAACCGGACAGCCGGTGCTTGTTGGTACTATTACTATTGAAGCTTCTGAGGAAATAAGTGCCATGCTAAAAAGACGTGGCATTCAGCATAACGTACTTAATGCCAAGTTCCATGAAATGGAGGCTGAGATTGTTGCAGATGCAGGTATCCATGGTGCTGTTACAATAGCTACCAACATGGCAGGTCGTGGTACTGATATTAAGCTTGATGATGAAGCTAAGGCAGCAGGTGGTCTTAAAATCATCGGAACAGAACGCCATGAGAGTAGACGAATCGACAATCAGCTTCGTGGTCGTTCAGGACGACAGGGAGATCCCGGTGAATCAAGATTCTTCATATCCCTTGAGGATGACCTTATGAGATTGTTTGGTTCAGAGCGACTTATGCAGGTGTTTAATACACTGGGAGTTCCGGAGAATGAGCAGATTGAACATAAGATGCTTACAAGTGCCATTGAGAAGGCTCAGATGAAGATAGAGGGTAACAACTTTGGTGTCAGAAAGAACCTGCTTGAATACGATCAGGTTATGAATGAGCAGAGAGAGATTATTTATGCAGAGCGTCGTCGCGTACTTGATGGCGAGAGCATGCGTGATGTTGTATTTAAGATGGCTACTGATTTTGTAGAGAATACAGTAGATATGTGTATCGGTGACGAGGGTACCTACGAGGATTGGGATCTTGCAGAGCTCAATCAGCATATGCTTGCTACAGTTCCCTTCGAGCCTATTAAGACTCCGGATATTAAGGGGCTTAAGAAGAATCAGCTTAAGCAGAAGCTTAAGGAGGATGCAGTTAAGTTATATGAGGCTAAGGAAGCGGAATTCCCTATGCCTGAGCATTTAAGAGAGCTTGAGCGAGTAGTATTGCTTAAGTCAATTGACCGTAAGTGGGTGGATCATATTGATGATATGGATCAGCTTCGCCAGGGTATAGGCCTTCAGGCATACGGCCAGAGAGATCCTCTTGTTGAATACAAAATGTCCGGTTATGATATGTTCAATGCCATGACAGACAGTATTTCAGAGGAAACAGTTCGTGTTCTCTTCCATATTAAGATAGAGCAGAAGGTTGAGCGTGAAGAGGTTGCCAAGGTTACAGGTACTAACAAGGATGATTCCGTTGCCAAACAGCCTAAGAAGAGAGCTGAGGAAAAGGTATATCCCAATGACCCATGTCCATGCGGTTCGGGCAGAAAATATAAACAGTGCTGTGGCAGAAAGTAATTGCTGGTACTGGACGGTAACGTTAAGATTATGTGCCAAGGATTTTATTCCTTGGCATTATCTTCTTTATGGAAGAGATTGTTATTTAAGAATGTGTTTGAACGGAGGGAATATGGTCGAATTAGATTTAATCAAGCAGGAATTGCAGAACTACGAGGAGCCACTTAAGGAGATTAAGGCTTCATTATTGCTGGAGGATAAGAACAATCGTATAGAAGAATTAGAGAGAGAAATGCAGGCTCCTGACTTTTGGGATGATACAGATAGATCTCAGGCTTATACCAAGGAGCTTAGTTATCTTAAGGATACGGTAGGTCTTGTGGGTTCCTTAGAGCAACAGTATGAGGATATTAAGGTTTTACTTGAAATGGGCTATGAAGAGAATGACCCTGATATGATTCCCGAGATTCAAGAGGAGTACGAGAACTTTAAGGAGAAGCTCGAGAATCTAAGACTTGAGACACTTCTTTCGGGAGAATACGATAAGAATAATGCAATTCTTCGTCTTAATGCAGGCGCAGGCGGTACCGAGAGCTGTGACTGGGCAAGTATGCTTTACAGAATGTATTCAAGGTGGGCTGAAAAGCGCGGCTTTGGTGTTGAGGTTCTTGATTTTCTTGATGGAGATGAGGCGGGAATCAAGTCTGTGACTTTTCAGATTAATGGCGAGAATGCCTATGGATATCTTAAGTCGGAAAAGGGCGTTCACCGTCTTGTAAGAATATCTCCCTTCAATGCACAGGGTAAGCGACAGACCTCCTTTGTTTCTCTTGACGTTATGCCGGAGATTAACGAGGATCTGGATGTGGATATTAATGAGGATGATTTGCGCATAGATACCTACAGAAGCTCCGGTGCAGGTTGACAGCATATTAATAAAACAAGCTCTGCCATTCGTATTACCCATCTGCCCACAGGAATAGTTGTTCAATGCCAAAATGAGCGTTCACAGTTCCAGAATAAGGACAAGGCTATGCAGATGCTGAAGGCAAAGCTGTATCTTCTTAAACAGGAGGAGAATGCCGAGAAGTTGTCGGATATTCGTGGTGATGTTAAGGAAATAGGCTGGGGTAATCAGATACGTTCCTATGTAATGCAGCCATATACTCTTGTTAAGGACAACAGAACCGGTACAGAGGTCGCTCAGGTTGATAAGGTTATGGACGGATATATCGATCCTTTTATTAATGATTATTTAAAGATGCTTCATCAAGAAGAATCAAGGGAGAATTGAGAAAAATTTAAAAAGAATAAATCGAGGATGCTTCGTACTTGATTTCGTACAATTAAAAGGTTGATTTTAAGTCTTAAACATGTTATTATATCTTTCGCTGATGGACATATGTCCGCTGCATAAAAACATCGAAAAACATTTGTATATCTGAGAAGGACACATCATGTCGGAAACCAATACCTATTATTTAGTTAAAAAAAGAGCAGTGCCCGAGGTTTTGCTTAAGGTTGTTGAAGCAAAGGGATTGCTTGATTCCGAAAAAGCCCTGACTGTTCATGAGGCCTGTGACTTGGTAGGAATCAGCAGAAGTTCTTTTTATAAGTACAAAGATGATATTTTTCAATTTCATGATAATACACAGGGTCAGACAATTACCTTGACCTTCCAGATGGATGACAGACCGGGATTGTTAGCTGATTTGTTAAGAATTATCGCTTCCTTTGGAGCGAACATTCTTACAATACATCAGAGTATTCCCATAAATGCAGTGGCATCCTTGAGTATTAGTGTTCAGGTGCTTGATACCACCAGGAACGTTGCGAGTATGATAGAAGAAATGGAGAAGCAGGAAGGTGTTCACCATGTGAAGCTTCTTGCCAAGGAATAGATAAATAATAATAGAAACGGAGAATGAATATGGCAAAAATCGCAGTATTAGGTTATGGAACAGTAGGTTCGGGAGTTGTTGAAGTAATTAATACCAACAGTGAACTTATCAACAGGAATGCAGGAGAAGATATAAGTGTTAAACGTGTGCTTGATCTTCGTGATTTTCCGGGGGATCCTGTTGAGAAGCTTCTTACACATGATTTTGAAGATATAGTTACTGACCCTGAAATCTCTGTTGTAGTAGAGGTTATGGGCGGCGTTGAACCTGCATACACCTTCGTAAAAAGATGTCTTTTGGCAGGTAAGTCGGTATGTACCTCTAACAAAGCACTTGTTGCGGCACATGGACCTGAGCTTATTGAGATTGCAAGAAATAATAATATTAATTTCTTCTTTGAGGCTTCGGTAGGAGGCGGTATTCCTATTATTCGTCCTCTTATGGTATGTCTTACTGCAGATGAGATTCTTGAAATCAGCGGTATTCTCAACGGAACTACCAATTATATGCTTACCAAGATGGCTGATGAGGGTTGGGAGTTTGATGAGGCTCTTAAGACTGCGCAGGAATTAGGATACGCCGAGAGGAATCCGGAGGCTGATATTGAGGGCTTTGATGCCTGCCGTAAAATCGCTATTCTTACTTCTTTATATACAGGAAAAAATGTTGATTTTGAAAAGATATATACAGAGGGAATTACCAAGATTACAGCCACTGATATTAAATATGCCAAGAAATTAAAGAGAGCAATTAAGCTTATTGCGTCAAGCAAGAAAGTAGACGGTCATATTTATGCTTCTGTATGTCCTGTAATGCTTAAAAAGTCACATCCTCTTTTCAATGTTAATGATGTACTTAATGCTGTATTTGTTGATGGAAATATGCTTGGAGATACAATGTTCTACGGTTCGGGAGCAGGTAAGCTTCCTACTGCAAGTGCCGTTGTTTCTGATATTATTCAGGCAGCAAAGGCAAAGGGTAACCTCTATACCCAATGGGATAGCCAGGAGCTTAAGCTTGCAGATAACAAGAAGTTGGTTTATAAGTTCTTCATTCGCGTTAAGGGTGACGATAAGAAGGCGGATGAGGTTAAGAAGCTTTTTGGCAAGGGTAAAGTTGTTAAGCTTGATGATGTAGCCGGTGAATTCGGTTTTGTTACCGGCAAGATGAGTGAAGAAGAATTCGATGAAAAATATTCAAAGCTCGATGGAACAATTACAAGAATCCGTATGCAGTGTAAGGACTGATGTTATTTGATATTCGTTAAGCAGAGAGGTTGATTTTATGAAATATGTAATTGTGCTGGGAGATGGAATGGCAGATGAACCCATTGAACAGCTTGGTATGAAAACACCCCTGGAATATGCCAACACACCCATGCTTGATGAACTTGCTGCCAAGTCATTAATCGGTATGGTTCACACGATTCCGGAGGGCATGAAGCCGGGCTCCGATACAGCTAATCTGGCTGTAATGGGATATAATCCTAAGAAGTATTATTCAGGACGTTCTCCTCTTGAAGCACTTAGTATTGGAGTGCCTATGAAGGACACGGATATTGCTTTAAGATGTAATATAGTAACTATTTCTGATGAAGAGGAGATTTTTGAGGAGAAGAGGATTATTGATCACAGCTCTTCAGAGATTTCTACCGAGGATGCTGCAGTTTTACTTAATGCAGTTCGTGAAAAGCTTGAGAATGAAACATATAAGTTCTATGTAGGTACCAGCTATCGCCACTGTCTTATATGGGATAAGGGTCAGGTGGTTGAGCTTGTTCAGCCCCATGATGTGCTGACACAGACAATAGGACAGCACTTACCTAAGGATATGAAGCTAAGAGAAATGATGAAGCTTAGCTATGATATATTAAAGGATCATCCTATTAATATTGAACGCAAGAAGAAGGGACTTAATCCTGCCAACTGCTGCTGGTTCTGGGGCGCGGGCACTAAGCCCATGCTTTCCTCCTTCGAAGAGAAGACCGGCAAAAAGGGCGTTATGATTTCTGCAGTAGATTTACTTAAGGGTATCGGAATCGGTGCATCAATGGATGTTATTAAGGTAGAAGGCGCCAACGGAGGCCTTAATACCAACTATGAGGGCAAGGCAGATGCCGCTGTGAAGGCTCTTATTCAGGATGGTTATGATTTTGCCTATGTTCATGTGGAAGCACCGGATGAAATGGGACATCAGGGTAGCGTTGAACGCAAAGTCAAATCAATAGAGTATCTGGATGAGCGTGTGATAAGACGAATTAAGGAGGCTCTTGATAAGTCAGGTGAGGATTACAGAATTATGGTACTTCCGGATCACCCTACACCTATCAGATGCAGGACACATACGGCAGACCCGGTACCATATCTGATTTATGACAGTACTAAGGAAATACCCGGTAATTTAAAATATAATGAGAAGGATGCCAAGGCATCCGGGAATTATACAGATAAGGGATATACTCTTATTGATTCACTGTTTGAGTAATTAATGTAAACCATTATGAGAAAATCGATTGTGACTTTTCTTGTAAAATAATATAGAAAGAATAGAGAGAGGATATTATGTTAGTAGTAAAGAAATTTGGTGGTACGTCAGTAGCTAATAAGGAACGTATCATGAATGTGGCAAAAAGGTGTATCGAGGAATACCGTGCCGGCAATGACGTAGTTGTTGTTCTTTCGGCTATGGGTAAGCAGACAGATGTGCTGATTGACATGGCAAAGGATATTAATCCTAACCCTAATAAGAGGGAGATGGATATGCTCCTTACAACAGGTGAGCAGACTTCGGTGGCTCTTATGGCGATGGCTATGGCAACCTTCAATGTGCCTGCAATTTCACTGAACGCATTTCAGGTTGCAATGCATACAACAAGTGCTTACAACAATGCGCGTCTTAAGAGAATTGATACAGAAAGAATCAGAAATGAACTTGATCAGAAGAAGATTGTTATTGTAACCGGTTTCCAGGGTATTAATAAGTATGATGATTTTACTACTCTTGGAAGAGGTGGTTCGGATACAACGGCAGTTGCTCTTGCGGCAGCACTTCATGCTGATAAATGTGAGATTTACACAGATGTAGAGGGTGTATACACAGCAGATCCGAGAATAGTTAAGAAGGCAAGAAAGCTTAAGGAAATTACCTATGATGAAATGCTTGATCTTGCTACACTTGGTGCCGGTGTTCTTCACAACAGATCGGTTGAAATGGCTAAAAAATATAATGTACAATTAGTTGTTCGTTCTTCAATGTCAGATGCGGAAGGAACAGTTGTTAAGGAGGATGTAAAAGTGGAAAGAATGTTAGTTAGCGGTGTTGCAGCCGATAAGAATGTTACAAGAATTTCGTTGGTAGGTCTTAAGGATAAGCCCGGTATTGCGTTTAAGGTATTTGACCTTCTTGCAAAGGCAAATATTAATGTTGATATGATTCTTCAGTCAATTGGTCGTTCAGAAACAAAGGATATTTCATTTACTATTCCAAGAGATTTATTCGATGATGCTTACAAGGTATTAAATGATAATAAAGAGAGTCTTGGTGCTCAGGATATTTCTTACAATAACAAGGTTTCCAAGGTATCTATCGTTGGCGCCGGTATGATGTCTAATCCCGGTGTTGCAGCTAAGATGTTTGAGTGCCTTTACAATTCCAACATTAATATTAACATGATTTCTACTTCTGAAATCAGAGTAACTGTTCTTATTGATGAGAATGATGTTGAAAAGGCAATGAATGCTGTACATGATTCATTTGGCCTTGAGGATTAATCTTTACTTTTGACAATCATATTGTATAATTTATTTTAAAGTAAATATTTCACATTAACTTGAAAGAAGGTAATAAGATGGAAAAGAAAAATATTGATTGGAGTAATCTTGGCTTTGATTATACGGCTACTGATTATCGTTATGTATCAATTTACAAGGATGGTGCATGGGATAATGGCGAGTTGATTACAGATGCAAATGTTGTAATGAGCGAGTGTGCAGGTGTACTTCAATATGCACAGACCGTATTTGAAGGTCTTAAGGCATATACCACCGAGGATGGAAGAACAGTTATGTTCAGACCTGATTTGAATGCAAGACGTATGAAGTATTCTGCTGAAAGACTTGTTATGCCTCCATTCGAAGAAGCAAGATTTATAGATGCTGTTAAGCAGGTGGTTAAGGCAAACGAGGCATGGGTTCCACCATACGGAACAGGTGCATCACTTTACTTACGTCCTTATATGTACGGTAAGAATCCTGTAATGGGTGTTAAGCCGGCTAAGGAGTATGAGTTTAGAGTATTTGCATCTCCTGTTGGACCATACTTCAAGGGCGGCGCTAAGCCACTTACACTTAGAATTACCAAGTATGACCGTGCAGCACCGAACGGAACAGGACATATTAAGGCAGGACTTAACTATGCAATGAGTCTTTTCCCGATTATCGAAGCTCATGAGATGGGATTTGATGAGAATGTTTATCTTGATTCAGCATCAAGAACCAAGGTTGAGGAGACAGGTGGAGCTAATATCCTTCTTGTTGACAAGGATGGTAATCTTGTAGTTCCTAAGTCAAGCACAATTCTTCCATCAGTAACAAGACGTTCACTTGTTGAAGTTGCTGAGAAATATCTTGGTCTTAAGGTAACTGAGAGAAGCGTTTATGCCAGCGAGCTTGGTGATTTTGCTGAGTGCGGTCTCTGTGGTACAGCAGCAGTTATCTCACCTGTTGGAAAGATTGTTAATGAGAAGGGTGAAGATATCAACTTCCCAAGCGGAATGAATGAAATGGGTCCTGTAACCAAGAAGCTTTATGATTTACTTACAGGTATCCAGATGGGCAGAATTGAAGGTCCTGAGGGCTGGGTAGTAGAGGTTAAGTAATTTACTGTTACCCTTCAGATTTTGACCGGTATAGAGTTTGTTACGTTACCTGCCGGAGATTGAATTGTAACGAATATTTAACAATGCATAATGACGGATATAGTGCTATGTTGTAAAACATGCTACTGTATCCGTTGTTTTTTTGCTATCCGATGTACAAAACATCCAATTTACCGGGACTTAATAAGCACATTTATTGTAACACTGTATAAAAAGAAGTAAAAAATGTCCTTTGCTATGTAAAATATTTACATTTACACTTTGGGGATTTTAAAAGAAAATGTTATACAGGAGGATTACTTAAGGGTGGTTATGAAAAAGTATATTTCGATTTTGTTTATTTTAATATTACAGGTCTTAATATTGACCGGTTGTAACAAATCATCGGCAGTTGTGAATCCTGAGCTGTGTGGCAAATGGGCTTACATACATGATGATGAGACTACTGTTCTTGCAATCAATGATAAGGGTGAGGCTACTTATGACGGCAAGGATTACAGTGCAACCAGCGATGATACTTATCTTTATCTTAAGGATGGCTCCACGGAGCTTAAGATGAGATATCTTATTAACGATTCAGGTATGTATTTATATAAGAACACCACATATGTTAATAGCGAAGATGCTTCTCCTGACAGTATCGTAGGTTTATGGAAGGATGAAGCAGACAAGTGGTCCTTTGAATTCTCTAAGAACGGAACCTTCAAGGAGGACGGTTACTTCCCGGGCTACTACACAGTAGATAAGGAAGCAGGAACGGTTAAGCTTGTATATAACGATCAGTTCGAGGATACGGTTGTTTATTACAATATTGAAGGAAATGAACTTATCATGGAATATCCATGGCAGATGGTCGCTGCAAAATAGACCCTGAATACGGAATTAAGGCAAGTGCCTAATTCATAAAAACTTTTTCATTAAATTTAAGGAGGATAATTATGAAGAAAAAAGTTTTAGCAACTCTTTTAGCTACTGCAATGACAATTTCACTTGTTGCATGTGGCGGAACAACCGCAGAAGCTCCTGCTTCAGCACCTGCAGATGATGCTGCAGCCGCTGAGGAAGAAGTAGATGCTGAGGAGCCTGTTGAAGAGGCTGTAGAAGAAGTAGTTGACGCGGCTGCTTCAGGCGATGTAGTTGATCTTGAAATGTGGTGTATTGCTACAGAGAGCGATTCAAACCGTCATTCTTATGAGGCAGCTATCGCTGATGTAACAGCAGCTCATCCGGAAATCAACTTCACATGGGAAGCTACTGAGAATGAAGCTTACAAGACAAAGATTAAGGCTGCTGTAGCAGCAGATGAAATGCCTGACATCTTCTTTACATGGTCATGTGCATTCCTTGGCGATTTCGTAGACGCAGGACGTGTTTACTGCCTTGATGAAGCATACAAGGGATTTGCTGATCAGCTTCCTGAGGTTATGCTTGGTAACACAACATACAACGGATCACATTATGGTGTTCCTCTTACAATGAACATTGTTGGTCTTTTCGCTAACATGGAACTCCTTGAGTCAGTTGGTTATACAGAGGTTCCTGGAACATACGAAGACTTCATCGCTTGCTGTGATGCACTTCTTGATGCAGGTATCATTCCTTTCGGTTGTGCTGGTAAGGAAACATGGTGTGTAACAGAGTACCTTGAGTCAGTTATTGAGAAGAGCTGTGGTGCTGATGCACTTAACGATATCTTCCTTGGCAAGGCTACATGGGCTAACGATGATGTTGCAGCAGCAGTTGATACATTCCAGGAAATGGTAACAAAGGGTTACTTCGATCCTGACGGTATCGCTCTTTCAAACGACGAAGTTAAGGCTAACTTCATAGCTGGTAAGTATGCATTCTACATGAATGGTACATGGAACTGTGCTGACTTTGCAGGCGATGCTAATGGCTTCGGTGACAAGGTTCAGGTTGCTGAGTTCCCTGTAATCAATGCTGACAAGGCTTCTTTAGGACAGCTTATCGGTGGACCTTCAGATACACTTGCAGTTGCAGCTTCTTGCGAGAATGCTGATGTAGCAGCTAACTTCTGTTTCGAACTTGGTCGTGAAATCTGCCACTATGGTTACCTTGATGGTTGTGGTCTTCCTGCTTGGACACCTGACTACGACACAAGCACAATCAATCCTTTAACACAGGCAGTTTCAGAAATCTGTGCTAATGCAGATACATATGTATTGTTTGGTGATACAGCTCAGAACGCTGACGATGCTAACACATACCTTTCATATGTTGATCAGGTATATGGTTGTGCAATCGATGGACAGGGCTTTGTAGATGGTCTTGCAAACGATATTCGTTAGTTATTGCTTGAAGTAAATATTTGATAATTTGTATGGCGTCCTTCTCTATGAAGGAGGGCGCCATATTAAATGCAAAAAATGTTGCTATTATTAGGATAATCCTTAGTATTTTTGCTTGTTTTTGGTAATGAGATTGATAAAAAGATGTTTGAGATGTATTAAGACAGTTTTTTACACAATACTGATTACGAATCAAGCAGTAATAGGGATTAGGGTAAGAAGGGAAAAATTATGAAAAAATCGACCAGCAAAACCTTTAATATTGTACTGTTTTTGCTGCCGGCTTTGATTTTGTTTGTAGGTGTTTTGATTGCACCTATTGTATTGTCGGGGTATTACAGTTTCTTCGATTGGAACGGATTCGGAGAGAAAACATTTATTGGACTTGAAAATTACCGGGAATTATTTACTAGCAATGCTATTGGATTTATGAAGGCTTTACGTAATTCATTATTGCTTGCAGCTTTATCCGTTTTTATACAGCTCCCACTTTCTTTGCTTATAGCATTGGTGCTTGGACGTAAGATTAAGGGTGAGAGAGCTTTCCTATCAATTTATTTTATGCCTGTTCTTATTTCTACCGTTGTTATTGGTCAGTTATTCTTAAAAATGTACAATCCGGAATATGGTATTCTGAATGTGCTTATCAGAACAATTACCAATAATCCTGATTTTCATCAGATATGGTTAGGTAAGAAGGAAACAGCACTTATCAGTGTATTTATTCCTACATTATGGCAGTTCGTTGGTTATCATATGCTTCTTATGTATGCAGGTGTTAAGAGCGTATCTCCGGATTTGAGAGAAGCAGCTATGCTTGATGGTGCTACCAGATGGCAGGTAGATAAATACATTGTTATCCCTTCAATTAAGGGAATTCTCAAAATCAGCGTAATCTTCGCTGTAACAGGTTCACTTAAGTCCTTCGACTTGATTTACGTTTTAACTAATGGTGGACCACTTCACGCAACGGAAGTTCCCAGTACGATAATGATTGAGATGCTGTTCCATCGTAATCGTTATGGTATGGGTAGTACAATTGCTGTATTACTGATCGCTCTGTGCTTCCTGTTTGCATTAATTATAGGAAAAATATTTAAGGAGGATGATGTAAATGGCTGATATATATGGAAATAATTCCTCCCATCATGTTAGAGAGAGCAAGGCTTACGGTGCTGTCAGTAAAATGTCTGTAGGCAAGGTTATTACTTATATTTTGCTTCTTTTGTGGGCATTTATTAATCTCTTTCCTGTATACTGGATGTTTACCTTTTCATTAAAGGATAATACTGAAATATTTGGTGAAAATGTAGCCGGTCTTCCACGTAATTGGATATGGTCTAACTATTCCAAGGCAGTAAGCACAGGTAGCATGGGTAAATATTTTGTGAACAGTGTTATTGTTTCGGTTGTTACAATTGTAATTACACTTATTGCTGCGCTTATGGCAACATATGCTATGACAAGACTTGTATGGAAAGCAAGAAAGGCAATGAACAGCTTCTTTATGCTGGGACTTACTATTCCTATTCATGCATCAATTGTTCCTGTGTTTGTTATTTTCTCAAGACTCAAGCTTACTAATTCACATTGGGCTTTGATTATTCCGTATTCCGCATTTGCTCTTGCTATGGCAATACTGATTTGTACAGGCTTTATGAATGAAATTCCCTTTGAGCTTGATGAATCCGCATGTATAGACGGATGTAATATTGGACAGATTTTCTTCAAGATAATTGTTCCTCTTATGAAGCCTGCAGTTTCTACTATTGGTATTTATACCTTCCTGCAGTGCTGGAATGAGCTTATGTTTGCTAATGTTCTTATTTCTAAGAACGAGCTTAAGACATTGCCTGTTGGTATTCAGGCACTTTCGGGTCAGTTTACTACTGACTGGGGCCCTATTGGTGCAGCGCTTGTGCTTGCAACATTCCCGATGCTTATTTGTTACATGTTCCTCTCCAGAAAAATCCAGGACAGTTTCATTGCCGGCGCTATCAAGGGCTAATTAAACCAACTAAAACCACCGTCGCTGACGGTGGTTTTTTTTCTCTCTTAATGATATGATGTTGGTGTCAAAAGGTATTTTGCCCCCAACGATACCGGATTTCTCCGCTCTACGAGCTCTCGAAATCCTCAAAACATTCAAAATCCGCTCATTTTTCTGCAAAAAATGGTTACTTTTTCATGTTTTGGCGGGTCATAAAGGTGCATAC
>JAZQOI010000009.1:0-10924 GCA_045627745.1 Lachnospiraceae bacterium
CTCCGCTCTACGAGCTCTCGAAATCCTCAAAACATTCAAAAACCGCTCATTTTTCTGCAAAAAATGGCTACTTTTTCATGTTTTGGCGGGTCATAAAGGTGCATACAGCCTCTTACGTGCAAGCACGACGAGTCAGCATGACCTTTTGACCCTGGTATCATACTATTAATATACGCGTATTGCATTATTACACAGATAATCCTTCCAAATATCAATATAGGGTGCCTTTAAATGAATTCCATCCGCAGTCATTTCCGCAGGAAGTGATCCATCCTCCAAGGCAAAAGCCGATGCAATATCAACATAATAAGCATTCTGTGACTTGGCAAAATCCTTTAGCTTTTCATTTCTTGAATAAATGTTAGGATTAGAGTGCGTAGCATCCTCCTCTGATTTTTCGGCAGTCACAGGAAGTAACCCATGAACAAATATTATAGCTCTTGGTTCTGCTTCACGCAACCTCATAATAAGCTCAGCGTACTTAGAAAAAAACAGTTCATCCGACACACCACCCATTTCATTCAATCCTACCTTTATATAGATTTTCGTAAAGGCATCATAGGGTATTGCATCAAAAATGGGCACCCTGCCCTCCTCCGTCATAGCAGCCTTAAAGGTATCATATTTATATAGTTGAAAACCTGTTGCGGCATAGAAGGTTCCATGTAACTTAGAATACATTCCAAAGCCTTCCATTCTTGAATCACCTATAAACAATGCATCATCAAAGTAATCTAAATCAACATGTGTATATGTTCCGTTGCCGGTTGGGGATGCTACATTATTTGACACAACAATTCCGCTGTCACCGGCTTTATTCAAGTCATCATTAAGATTCATCACAGTTAAATCTTCCTGCGAGGTATCAATATCCTCTATAGAATCCTCATTTTTTCTATCAGCATCTATATAGGTATCTCCCTCTGAATCATCAGGTATATCTTCTTTAACATCAGCTTGTTCCAATAAATCAGTATCAGCCACATAATCTACGGGTCTTGTAATAACATCTCCCTTATAGGCCGCTTCAACCTTAGCAGAAACATAGGTTCCATTTATTAACCATAACATATCATTCGGAGTTTTTTGCAAATCCCACATTGCCATAATTCCACCGGCACACACAGCAAAAAATGCCGTAATCAAAAATACAAATGCAACCTCAATACTACGACGTATTCTTTTCCTTTTAAGATAACCCTCATCAATATCATGAACCGTCGAAACATCACAATCCATTTTAGCAGCAATACTATCCTCTTTAGTATCATCAGGGTTTACGGTCTCCGATGGCAAAGACGTGTCGTCCCGGGTAGCTTCAATATTCAATTCAAAAGACGTACCATTGTCTTTCTTTCTCATCATTCTCTCCTGTTAACTGTACTATAGAAAAACAAGCAGGTAATATAGGTGTGTTTTAGTATTTACCTATCACTGAATAGTAACCTTATACTACATATTCAGTCTGTAAAAATGATTATCTTCATTTAAATGCGAAAAATTAAAAAGCATACAAACATCAGAATCACTATAATCATCCATAAGCTTTTTTACGCTATCATTATAGTATCGTAAATCAACAACCACAATTTCTTCATAATTTGCAGTAAGATAAGGGATAAGACAATTTGCATATGAATCCTTAAAAATAAGCATAGATTTATTGGTGTCTGCTGACTTTGATTTAATTATACCCAATCCCGGATTACCGTATAGAAAAATACCATATTTATCATACTCTGAGGATTTGTTATAGTCATACAGTTCCTCGTAGACATTCTCACCGTCAGAATAGCTTTCTATATCAAAACCATAATATGTTATTGTATCCCCCATAGCAAGTGTACTTTCATATTTTGAATAATATGTCCCATAAAAGTCACTTATTTTATATTCCTTATGATTATCCAAAGAAACAGGTGTCATATTATATTTCCTGCATATTTCTTCATAAGCATAATAAGCGCCAAGAGATGTCCAGTGATGATCTGTATGGTAATAAATATATTCCGATGAATGTTCAGAAAGAATATCAAGGAGATTTATGCACCTGTCAGAACCAAGCCTTGAATAAAAGTCATTTATATATTCTGCCTGTGAAACAGTAACCATTCCCTTTGGAAGCCTATCCTTTAATATTTCCATTGAATTAGGTGCAATACATATCTTAATATCTCTATCGGAATTTAAAACAAAGCTTTCTATAAACTGTTCGTTTTTTACCAGGTTTTCACCGGGGGATATAATCTTCTCAAAAAGATATCCCTCCTTACCCGATACAATATTATTGTTTTCACATTTTCCAAACAACTGATTTAGCTTCATTTTCAAAGCTATCATATTAGTTCTTAAAATAACCTGATCCTCAACATAGGAATCAAAGCTTTCCATAAAGCTTCCATCAACTACATCAGACATACTAAGCTTAGGAAATTGCGCCAGGTATCTGTTCTCTTTTTCAGATATATTCCCATTATCCTTAACAAAATAAGCAACAAAAAAGAAAAGAAGAGTACATGAAAATATAATTGTAAAAGGATATTTTAATAATTTACCCATTAACCGTCTCCGTCAAAATCTAAAATACAAAAATGGATTAAATGAAGCATCCGAAAGAAAAACTATACATGCAATCAAAAGCATGGCGTATATTACTGAGGAAAAATATTTGTTTGAATATTTCTTATATAGTTTTCCCGGAAAAGCTGTTGAGAAAATGCAGCCTAAAATTAATACGAAACCATAATTCTTTACATAATATAAAAAATCATTCCCGAATCCACCAAAAAACATTTGATTAAAATACTTTCCCAGTTCACTTAAATCACTTATTGCAAAAATAATCCATCCAAATCCTATCAGCAACAAGGAATAAATATGCGAAAGCACCCTGTGTTTATTAAGTCCTTTAAGTAATACTGACTTTTCCAATATAAGTATTACAAAAAAATATAATCCCCAGAGTATAAAATTCCAATCTGCTCCATGCCAGAAACCTGTCAGAAACCAGACTACAAATAGATTAAAATAAGTTCTAAGTTTTCCTTTTCTGTTTCCGCCAAGAGGTATATACAAATATTCCCTGAACCATCCGCTAAGAGTTATATGCCATCTTCGCCAGTATTCCGTGATTGATTTGGAGGTATAGGGCAAATCAAAATTCCCGGGAAATTCAAAGCCTAAGAGTTTGCCCAGTCCACAGGCCATCATAGAATAGCCGTTAAAATCAAAATATATCTGCAAAGTATATGCAAGCATACCAAGCCAAGCAAGAGGTGCTGAAATTCTGTCATATCCAATTCTGCCTACTTCTTCCCACAACATTCCAACATTATTTGCAATTAATACCTTAGAAGACAAGCCAAGAACAAACAGCTTAAGCCCATCTTCAATAGCAGCTCCATCTATTCTTCTGCTTGACAGCTTTTGAGAAACATCACTATATACAACAATTGGTCCGGCAATTAGCTGTGGAAACATACATAGATATGTTCCCAGATTAACAACAGACTTTTCAACGGCTATTTTACCCATATACAAATCAATAATATAAGACATAATCTGGAAGGTATAAAAGCTTATTCCCAGAGGAAGTGCTACATTTATCCTATTTATATTTGTAGAAAAAATCGAATTAGTGTTATCTATGAAGAAATTGATATATTTAAAGAAAAACAATATCCCTAAATTCAGACAAAGAGACGCTATAAAAAAAAATGTTGAAAGTCGTGTGCCTTTAAATCTATCAATTAAAATTCCACCTAAATAATTAAAAATTATAGAAACCAGCAAAACAGGTAGATATGCCGGTTCCCCCCAGGCATAAAAAATAATACTGCCCAACAATAGTACTATGTTCTTAATTTTTAATGGGACAGCATAATATATAATAAAAAAAATCGGTATAAACCAAAACAAAAATGTAAAGCTACTAAAAACCATATCTGCTCCATAAATCAATAGGAATTTATAATTATAAATTATCCAATCGAGCAGTATGTCCGTAAGGACAAACTACATTATGCTACTCAGCACAAATTAATAAAACGGTTGCCACAACAGCGGCAACCGTCTGAATATTTCAATTAGATAAGAGGATATTTCTTGGTAAGTTCATCAACAATGGCTCTTGCCTTAGGAACCCCTGCTTCGCCTTCCTTAACTACATATGCAATTGCTTCTGCAATCTTATCCATATCTGCAGTATTCATACCACGTGATGTAACTGCCGGTGTTCCAAGACGAATTCCCGAAGTAACAAATGGCTTCTGAGGATCATTTGGAACTGTATTCTTATTAGCTGTAATATGAGCCTCATCAAGAAGCTTCTCTATTGCCTTACCTGTAAGCCCCTGTGGTCTCAAATCAAGAAGCATAAGATGATTATCAGTACCACCTGATACGATGCTTAAGCCTCTATCAAGAAGTCCCTTTGCAAGCGCCTGTGCATTGTCACAAATGTTCTTTCCATATTCCTTAAATTCAGGTGAAAGTGCTTCCTTAAAGCAAACAGCCTTTGCTGCAATAACATGCATAAGAGGACCACCCTGAATACCTGGGAAAATAGCCTTATTGAAATTAAACTTGTCTGCTGCTTCCTGATTGCAAAGAATCATACCACCTCTTGGTCCGCGAAGTGTCTTATGAGTTGTTGTTGTAACAACATCAGCATAAGGGATAGGACTCTCATGCATACCTGTTGCAACAAGACCGGCTATATGAGCCATATCTACCATAAGGTAAGCTCCAACCTCATCACAAATCTCTCTGAACTTTTTAAAGTCAATCTTTCTTGCGTAAGCTGAAGCACCGGCAAGAATCATCTTAGGCTTACATTCAAGAGCAAGTCTTCTAACCTCATCATAATCAATAAATCCATCATCATTTACACCATAGTGTACACAATTAAAATACTTACCTGAAAGGTTAACCGGTGAACCATGTGATAAATGTCCGCCGTGGTCAAGGTTCATACCCATAAAAGTATCACCCGGCTCAAGCAATGCAAAAAATACAGCCATGTTAGCCTGTGCACCTGAATGTGGCTGAACATTAACATAATCGCAATGGAATAATTCCTTTGCACGTTCTCTCGCAAGATCCTCTACTACGTCAACGCAATCACATCCACCATAGTATCTTTTTCCGGGATATCCTTCTGCATACTTGTTAGTAAGAGGGCTTCCCATAGCTGACATTACAGCCTTGCTAACCCAGTTCTCAGAAGCAATAAGCTCAATATGACTATTCTGTCTTTCCTGTTCTGCAACAATGGCATCAGCAATTTCGCTGTCCACTGTTCTCAACTCATCCAATGAATACATCTTCTTACCTCCAATTAATCTAAAATAAATTACTGTTCAGTTAATAACCAGTAAATTTGCATAAAATATAACTACACCATTATATAAGAACTTTATCGAAAAGACAACAAGACAGACTATATTTTTTTGTTGAGAATATTATTATTTAGTAGTACACTGTCAGTGGTCACCATTCTTTGACAGATTATCCACAGGAGGACTAAATGTATCATTTTATAGTTAACCCTCACTCAGGAACGGGCATTGCCTCAAAAATATGGAAAACAATTAAAGGTGAATTGGATAGAAATGACATAAGCTACAAATTATATCTGACAGAACCGTACAGAGGTGCATTGACCTTTGCGAATGAGATTTCATCAAACAATAAGGCAACAACTATAGTTGTACTTGGTGGTGACGGTACACTTAATGATGTGGTAAGCGGAATCAAGGATTTTTCCACAGTTACACTTGGTTATATTCCATGCGGTTCCAGTAATGATTTTGCAAGAAGCATGAAGCTTGAGACCAATCCGATTAAAGCCCTTTACAACATACTTAATCCCCGTGAAACAGTTTCTGTAAACATAGGGCGAATCACTTGTAAAGACGGAACATCCAGATGTTTTGCTGTCAGTACCGGAATAGGCTTTGATGCGGCTATATGCCACGCTGCACTTCATTCAAAAATTAAGAATTTTTTAAATATTTTTCATTTGGGCAAAATCACATACTCAGCCATTGCAGTCAAGGAAGTTTTTGTCCCTATGAGAAGGAACTGCACTGTATATCTTGATGATTATGAAGCATCTCATTTTGATAAATTTTTCTTTGCAACCTGTATGAATCAACCTTACGAAGGCGGTGGATATATGTTTTGTCCTGCTGCTGACCCGGCAGATGATTTATTAAATATTTGTGTGTATGGAGGTATGGGCAGAATTAAATTTATTTCCTCCCTTTTAAAAGCCTCAAAAGGAAAGCACACAGGAATTAAAGGTATATATTTTAACAGTGCAAGGAAAATTAGAATCGTTACAGGACAGAAATATGCAGTCCATGCTGATGGCGAGTCCTGTGATTTTCAAAATGACATTACAATGGAAGTTATGAATCAGAAAATGAATTTAATTCTTAGGTAATTGCAATGAAAAAAAAGAAACTATTTAACAGATTGGCAACTTGTTTATTTTTACTTACAGCCTATGCATTAATATATATTCCTTGGTTTATATCATTGGAAAAAAACGTCACATCAGGATACCATGTTATTCATATGGCACTTGATGATTACATTCCATTTTGTGAATATTTCGCAATACCGTACTATCTATGGTATTTATATATGGTTGTAGGATTAATAATTGCCGCAATGACTGACAGGTCTGATTTTCTGAGAAGCTATCTATTTACAACACTTGGTATGACCGTATTTCTAATTATTTCCACAGTCTATCCGAATGGTCATCACCTTCGCCCCGCTGTTGTGGATGGCAATGGTTTTTGTGCAAGACTTGTGAGGTTTTTGTATTCAACAGATACATCGACCAATCTATTTCCCAGTCTTCATGTTTACAATTCCATTGCAGCACACATAGCAATAATTAACAATAAAAAAATAAGATCAAAGAGGCACATACGATATGCCTCCTTTATTACCTGCAGTCTTATCATTATTTCCACAATGGTAATAAAGCAGCATTCCCTCTTTGATGTAATTACTGCTTTTATTACAGCAGGAATATTCTACCCCATAGCGTTTAATGTAGATTATAGAAAATTGCATTCCACAATTCTACACAAAAAAGCAGCCTGGAAAAATGAGCACTTCAAGGTCAGCTAATTAAATCCAACAATACGCTGTGCAATCTTATAGCCCATAAGGGAGATTTTTCTTCCTCCCTTACTGGGAATATTCATTGATGAACCAAGTAATCCAAAACGCAATCTGAAATAATCACGTCTATCTGTCTTTTTTAGATACTTCCATAAATCCTTTTTCTTATTAAGAGATTCCAAAGAACCTTCCTTAAGCAGAAGCACTGAGGAAACAGTCATCATTATATCCAGATAATTAAGCATATATTTTTCCTGTTTAGGCAAAAGATACTTTGTTTCTGACATATAATCAATCATCATTTTCGTAACACGAAGCTGCTGATCTATTCTGCTAATCATTACCTGTTCATTAACAGACTGATCTGCTCTTCCTATGTAATATCTGTACAAATTAACGTCCATATAATACATGGTTTTAACAAAAGGAAGAGGTTGAAAAACAAAAATATTATCCACATAGAAGGTATGCCTTGGAAGCATCATTCCGGAATCCCTTAACATTTTTGTACGGTATATTACCGAATGCATCAGCATATACTGACCGGGCTTAAAATTCTTCACATCCTTCCATGTAAACAATTCCCCCACAGGTAAAGCAGATCTAAAGGTCATAACCTTTTTCCTTTCCTTACCTTCCTTCTCGTATACAAAATTGCATATCATCATATCCAAAATCACATCGCCGGATATAATTTCCCTAAGCTTATTAAGCACAGCAAGATATGCGTCCTCCTTGAACCAGTCATCAGAATCAAGAACCTTGTAAAACAGGCCGGTTGCATTCTTAAGTCCTGTATTCACAGCCTCACCGTGTCCTCCATTAATCTGATGAATTGCCCTTACAATACCGGGATATTTTGCCTCATACTCATCGGCAATTTGTGGCGTTCTATCAGTAGAACCGTCATCAATTATAAGAATTTCTACGTCCTCTCCACCAGGGAGCAGACACTCCACAGCTTTATTCATATATGCTTCAGAATTGTAACAGGGAATAGCAATACTTAATATCTTCACAGTACACCTACTTTCTCAATCTATCAGCTTCAAATTTCGCTTTAACACTAAGAAAATTAACAATCTCATAATAATTATCATTAACATTGTCACCATTCAGTTTCAACTCCAATACTGTAGAAATAGTGCGAATCATATCAGGTGTAAGGCGTTTCTTCATCTGAGCAAGTATTATCAGCTTATTATCCGGTGATTTTTCGTCAAGAAACCGTTCCAAATCAGGATCCAAAATATAATTCTCTTCTGATTCTGTATCCTCATTACTATTCTCATCTTCTGTTCCGGTAATCTCTTCGGTACAAGCTGTATCCATACTGACTTCTTCACAGGCCTCTACTGACTCAGCCGTATCATTTTCACAAGCTTCTTCGTCTTGAGCTTTTGTAACCTCATCAATGCTATCTTCATCAGTACCATCATTAGCAGTAATGTCTTCATCGACAATATTCTCGTCCATACAGGCTTCGTCAGTACCTGTTTCTTCAACGGCTTCTAGTGACTCAGCTATATCATTTTCACAAGTTGCATCTTCTGCTTCAGCAATCTCCTCTGCATTATCCGGATTGACATTTGATACAGCCTTCTGATTATTATCGATTTCATAATAGGACGGCTCATCCACACAAATATCCTCATTAATATTCTTGTTAAGCTCTGTCCTATGCATGCTATCCGTAACAGAATCAATTCTTTTATCACCTGCCATAATGCTCTTATTGGACTTTGGTCCTGTAATTAAAGAAAATCTGTATTTCTGCGTAACAAGCGGATATTTTTCATGATCCACCTCACTAAGAAACATACTTAACGGTCTAGCAAAAATCTCCTTATCATCAAACAGAGGTTTATAAATTACAAGCTTTTCACCGGTTTCAGTATGCTTTGCAACCATAATAACCTGATAAATATTTCCTTTAAAATGTCTATATACCTGATAAGGTTTGGGTTCATGCCTCATAATATCCTCCATTCTGATCCCGGATTCTTAATCAATATGCTATTTTGCTTAAAATTACATAACCTACAATTACAAAGTTAAATTATCTTATTGAACTAAATCCCATTAGGATTGTTCCATCCTCTGATATATATTCAGAGGAAAAATCATAACCAAAAGAATCCATCGAAACGATATTCTCAATATTGCTAATTAAATCATCAATTTCCTTCCTGTCAAGTCTGCCAACCAGTGAATGATGAATCGACAAACTGTACCTATAAACAGTATCTGTCTGTTCTGACTTATTAAGCATTACTCCGGAATTATATAAAAACGCATCATTGCATACATCTCTTACTTTAGCAACAATTGCACCTTCATAAAGCTGTCTCTGTTCCTGATTCATCCTTATTGATGGTTCCGCCCCCAGCGTATTTCGTATCATACAGGTGGAAATAATAACAAATAAAATAACTACAAAAAATGGTGATACCTTCAATCTCATATTCATACATAAGCCCCTCTTTCATTACCGCCCTCAAAATCATAAAGATATTTTTGAAAGCACATTTTATGTACGAATTATATCATCGAAGGAAATATTATATGTCCTATAAAAAGGTCTGTTTTCTGTTACCGGTCAGGCCTGACCGGCAACGGTAGAATACTTGACTATCAATAACTCCACACCGATTGTCGGGTCTATTCCACCTCTCTTAAAAGCATGTTCAAAATCCAGACATTCACCAATTGCTTCCCTTAAATATTCATTAGACAAACGATTGGATATATTAACATATTTTCCAATAAAATATGGATTCACTCCCGTAGTACTACTAATCTTATTATCGCCAACGCCTTCTTTTTTCAAGGATTTAACCTGCATAAGAAGATTAAACTCTCTTGAGATTAAATACAGAATTTTAATTGGTGACTCCTTCAACTGCAGTAAATCATAATAGAGAGCAAGCGCCTTGCGTTTATTTTTGGCAGCAATTGCAGCTACCATTTCAAAAATATCATTTTCGATACTTTTTGAACACAACACCTCTACATCATCTGTTTCTATGACTTTTTCCTCAAGCTTGTAGCACATGAGTTTTTCTATTTCATTGAGTATAGTCATCATATCGTTACCGGTATATTCAAGCAGTTTATCCCTTGTAGAATAAGAGCTTGAAAAGCCCTTAGCTTGAAGTCTTGTATTAATCCACTTATTGAGAACTTCATCCTTTTGCCTGGGAAATTCTACAATTCTTCCATTGGCATTAAGACTTTTATATATCTTAAGTCGCTTATCCACCAAATGCTTTTCGTACTTCTTTTCATCGGACTTATCGCCCATAAAGCATTCAGTAAAAATCAAATAACTTGACTCCGGTACCTTAGAGAAATATTCCGCCAGTTTATCATCCGCTGTTTTAAACACCCCGCTGTTTTCCACAACAACGACACGATGCTCTGCAAAAAATGGGATTGTATCTGCAAATTCAATCATCTCAGTGGTTATAAAATCACTACCGGTAAGCTTCTTATAATTAATCTCATCCTCCTTACCAACAAGTGCATCAACAAGCTTATCACGAAATTGATTTATGAGATAAGGCTCTACTCCCATCAAAAGATATATATTTTTTATATTTCCATTAGCAATATCATTTTCTATACTTTTCATAAGATGTATTGTACCAAGTCGCTGGCGCGACGGCTAGCTCTAGGTACATGAAAACCTCCATTTTTTGCAAAAAGATAGCAGTTTTCGTATTTATATAGTATTGTTGAGATACCCCTACCTTAACAAACATATAATCCGACAACTGCC
>JAZQOI010000010.1:0-13988 GCA_045627745.1 Lachnospiraceae bacterium
TTCTTCTGTTGCTTCTTCTGTAACTTCCTCTGTAACACTTTCATTCTTAGTTGTGCTGGCAACTTCATGTATAGTTTCTTTCTTACTTTTTTCTACATCATCATTATTAACTACTGTCTTTTTACTACATGAGCTTGCAAAAAGACAGCCAGCAATACAAAGAGTAATCACACATAACCTATTAACTCTTTTTCTCATTTCTATTCCTCGTTCGCCTTTATAGTATCCTTGACAATATTATACCAAAATCCATAATATTTACCCTTAAGATGTAATCCATCTTCTGTCAATTCTGGAATAAGCATACCATCTTCTCCCTTAAGAGAAGTTGCCATATCAATATAATAAATTCCATTCTGATTACATAACTCTACAAGACGCGCATCAAATTCTGTAATTTTATCATTTCTAATACTTGCTTTAGCCTCATATTTTGAATTAATAGGGAGCGTAAGCATAATATATATCTTGGTATTAGGCAATGCTTCCTGCAAAGTCTGAACAGCGCTAATATACTTTTTAGAAATTGAATCTATATCTGGATTTGAAGAATTAAGATCATTGCTTCCAACCAATATAAACATTCTGGTTGGATTATATGCTACAATCTCATCCTTTCTAAGCATAATCTTACCAATTGTGTATCCCTTGTCTGCCAAAACATTGGCAGGCATATTATAATTAAAACTTTCACTGCCATTATAGGCACTGATACCTGTTGTAATTGAATCTCCTACAAATAATGTTCCATCGTAAAAACCATCATTTTCAAACTTTTCAGCTGTTGGTTCTCTGTACACCTGAGTAAGCTGTGTAAAGCCATCCTTAACGTTAGGATCCTTTGTAGTCTGCTCCACTATTGCTGTAGTTGTACTCTCTGTCGAAGTTTCTGTAGGATTGGTAGCTGCTGTAGTGTTCTCTTCCTGGTTTCCAGCCACCGTTGTATGTTCCTTACCACTATCAAGATTAACAAGTGTTACCTTCTGAACAACTGACTTCTTTTTGGCCGAATCCTTGGAAATAATATTATTCACAAGCATAAAAACAGCACCAACGAAGGCACTTAGCACTACTAAAGCAGCAACTATCACTGCAACTCTTATAATATTTTGTCGTACCCTGTTTCGTCTGCGTCTTTTACGTCTGCGCTTTCGGCTAGACGCAGGGTTAACTACATACATATCACTCTTCATATTATTCACTCTACTTAACTACTTTTCTAAATACAACGGCACTGTATGGTCTAACCATAATATCAAGAATACCCGCTGGAACAGAATAACCTATAACACTTGTTGAATGTTCTCTTTCTGTAGTCATAAATATCTGTTCAACATCATCCTTTGATGTAAGACCAAGCTGCCATACTGGTATTTTTACATTTTTCTCATCTTCATTATTGTTAATGACAACAATAATTACATCGTCATCAACAAATCTGCCATAACTGATTATATTATAATCACATACAAGCTCCTTAAGAGATCCTCTTAAAAGTGCTTTATGACTTTTATGAAGTGCAATTGCATTCTTATGAAATTCAATCAATTCCATATCTTCATGACCCCAAGGATATGTTCTTCTGTTATCGGGATCAGTAAAACCACAAACTCCGGCTTCATCACCATAATAAATACCAGGTGCTCCAGGCCATGTCATCTGTATAACAACAGCCTCCTTAAATATTCCATAATTCACGCCACGATTTGCAGCTTCAGCTCCAAGATTATTAACACGACCTACAACCTTATTTGTTCTTGTTAAAAATCTTGAATGATCATGATTTGACAACTCATTAAGCGCTATAGCTATAGGTTGAGCTCCTATATTAGCCATATTATGCTTCATAGCATCAAAAAAGCTTCTTGCGTTACCACAAAGTCCATCATTCCTTGAGTCTGAATGCTTCTCCATACCTGTTAAGAACCATGTTACTGGCTCCATAAACGCATCGTAATTCATTACTGTATCCCACTGATCACCCTGTAACCAGGAAGATGGGTCACCGTAATGTTCAGCAATAATAATCGCATTCGGATTAGCTTCCTTAACAGCCCTTCTAAAATCACGCCAAAACTGATGATTAAATTCCGATGAATGACCTAAATCTGCAGCAACATCAAGTCTCCAACCATCCACATTGTAGGGAGGCGAAACCCATTTACGTGCGACAGACAGAATGTAGTCATAGAGCTTCCTTGAACCCTCATAATTGAGCTTAGGCAAGGTATCATGTCCCCACCAGCCATCATAGGTTCCGTTGTATGGCCAACAGTCCTGAGAATGGAAGGCAAAAAAGTTTACATACGGACTGTCCTTAGATACGAAAGCTCCCTTGTCGTAGCCCTTCGCATTCTCATAAATACGCTCTCTATCGAGCCATTTATTAAATGAACCGCAGTGATTAAAAACTCCATCCAGAATGACTTTGATATTACGCTTGTGACACTCTTCTACCAGCTTGGCAAATAACTGATTGGACGCTTCAAGGTTCTCAAGATTCGTAACCCTGTCTATATACCTTGTGGCATTAACATTCTCATGTTCCCATTCATCTAATAATCTACCTTCATCTGAAACGATTTTACCAATATGCGGGTCAATATAATCATAGTCCTGAATATCATACTTATGATTAGATGGTGATACAAAAAGAGGATTAAAATATATAGCATCTACGCCAAGACCTTCTAAATAGTCCAGCTTGTCCATAACCCCCTGCAAATCACCTCCGTAAAACTCACGAACACCCATAGTAGCAGGATACTTGTTCCAATCCTCCACCCGAACAGAATGGTCCCCTATATAATTGTATTCATGGGTTAATACATCATTGGATGAATCTCCATTGCAGAAACGATCCACATAAATCTGATAAATAACAGCCCCCTTAGCCCAGCCCGGTGTACTAAATCCGGGAATAATTGTAAAATAGTACCTAGGGTCAGCATGTGTGACTGTTCCACGCAAATCATATCTAACAGTCACATTCCCGCCAACAACTTCAAAGTAATATCTTATTGGCTCATTATCAAGCATCAGCTTGTATTCATAGAACTCATGTAGCTCTAATGTTTCAACCTTATTCATCAGATAGCGTTGATCATTGCATATTAAGAACACATGGTCAACATTACTCTTAGCAACCCTAAACCTAAGAGCAACCTCACCGTAGGGATTAGGCTCCGTGGGAATTACATAATCAGCAGAGTAATCAGCAAATAATGCTTTTTTGTTAATAACGGGCTTATAACTTGTAAGAAATAATCCCGCATTTACTTCTTTGTTTGAAAAAGAAAAATCCATTTAATACTCCTCACCCTTTAGGACTTTATTTTAAATCCTTTATACTAGGATAACATAAATTTATCTAATTTTCATCAATTTTTTATACAATTCCCATCAAATGTGACAGAGCCCGAAATATTCACAGCCTGTTACTGTTCAGTTCTTATCAACCACGAAGAAAACTTAAACTCCAAAGTGAATTGACCACTACCGGTTATATTTAGACAGTAAAAAAGACAGCCTCACGAACGCGGTCTTTTTTGGAGAAGGTATTTCTTTCTTATGGGGTATAGCAAAAGCTATACTATGTATTGGGGGGTTACAAGTAGTATAATAGCACCTTGCCCATAATTATACCATCCTAAGATTGCACAAACTTTACAAAAAGCACATAGCGTTTTTGTTAACTATTCACAAAACAATGCTTCAAATTCTTCTCTGTTGATTTTTTCCTTCTCAAGAAGCAGTTCTGCACACTTATGTAAAACGCCCTCGTACTCTTTAATAATTGCCTCAGCCTTTTCATAACATTCAGAAATAATTCTCTTAACCTCTGAATCTATAAGTCCTGCAACCTCTTCACTATAGCCTCTGGTACTATGTGCCAAATCACGACCAATAAATACCTCATCATCATCTGTATCATAACAGATTACACCCAGCTTATCTGAGAAGCCATATTTGGTAACCATCTTCTTAGCCAACTTAGTAGCCTGCTTAATATCCTGAGACGCCCCGGTAGTAA
This sequence comes from Lachnospiraceae bacterium, assembly GCA_045627745.1. Classification (GTDB taxonomy): domain Bacteria; phylum Bacillota; class Clostridia; order Lachnospirales; family Lachnospiraceae; genus UBA2868. The sequence continues at coordinate 4,034 of JAZQOI010000010.1, forward strand.
TATCTTCAAGAACAAGACTCTCGGCAACACGTCCGCCAAGGCTTACAATAATGTTGTTAAGCATCTTGCCCTTAGTATTAAACATCTCATCCTTTTCAGGCAGCGGCATCGTATATCCCGCTGCACCCATTCCGGTAGGAATAATAGAAACGGAATACACAGGTCCAACGCCCGGCAGTACATGGAATAAAATCGCATGGCCAGCCTCGTGAAAAGCAGTAATTCTTTTTTCTTCATCAGAAACAACCTTTGACTTTTTCTCAGTTCCAATTCCTACCTTAACAAAGGCCTTTTTAATATCATCCATGTTAAGGAATTTACGGTCTGACTTAGCAGCAAGAATAGCCGCCTCATTCATAAGGCTCTCAAGATCCGCACCGGTAAAGCCTACGGTTGTTCTTGCTATCTGTTCAAGATCAACATCCTCTGCAAGGGGTTTGTTCTCTGAATGAACCTTAAGAATCTCCTCACGTCCCTTAACATCCGGGGTACCTACACCTATCTGTCTGTCAAAACGTCCCGGACGAAGAATTGCCGGGTCAAGAATATCCACACGGTTAGTAGCAGCGAGAACAATAATTCCCTCATTAACAGTGAAACCGTCCATTTCCACAAGTAACTGGTTAAGTGTCTGTTCACGTTCATCGTGTCCGCCGCCCATACCTGTACCACGACGCCTTGCCACAGCATCTATTTCATCAATAAATATAATACATGGTGAATTTTTCTTAGCCTCAGCAAATAAATCACGAACTCTGGATGCACCAACACCTACAAACATTTCCACAAAATCAGAACCGGATATTGAGAAAAACGGTACCTTTGCCTCACCGGCTATAGCCTTGGCAAGCATTGTTTTACCTGTTCCGGGAGGGCCGGTCAAAATCACACCCTTAGGAATTCTGGCACCTACCTCCAGATAACGCTGTGGATTCTTAAGGAAATCAACTATTTCCGCAAGATCCTCTTTTTCTTCCTTAAGTCCTGCTACCTTGGAAAAATCCATCTTATTGTCTTCTGCCATAAGCTTAGCCCGGTTCTTTCCGAAATTCATCATCTGATTACCGCCTGCTGCCCCGGCCTGTCCATTAATATACATGAACAAGAATAATAGAATTACTACAACAATAAGACTCGGGAAAACGTATACCATGAACCAGTTATCACGCTTAACATCTTCCATTGTAAAGGATGGAAACTTTTCCTTTAGTAATTTACTTGTTTCATTAATATCAGAAACAAATACCTTATATGCTAATCCATTAGAGGTAACTACCTCAACCACTCCGGTAGGAACCTCGGCATTCTGAATTATGTTGACCGAATACACATTTCCGGAATCCAGCATTTCTTCAAATCTACTATAATTAATAGTAACCTCTCGATCCGTCCATATTCCCTTCCACCATACCAACAAGAATATGATTGCCAGGAAAATAACAAGATACAAACCTGTATTTTTCTTTCTTTTTACCACATCTCTCCTCCTTTAATCTTCAGGATGAACAATTCCAATATATGGAAGATTACGATATTTCTGAGCATAATCAAGACCGTAACCTACAACAAATTCATCAGGAATAGTAAATCCGGTATAATCAACCCTCACGTCCGATTCTCTACGATCGGGCTTATCCAACAGCGCACATAATTTAAGGGAATTAGGATTATGCTGTGAAAGTACCTTAAATAAATAGCTTAATGTATTTCCGGTATCAATTATATCCTCAACAACAATAACATCCTTGCCCTCTAAGGACATATCAAGATCCTTTACAATCTTGACTTTGCCTGAGCTGACAGATGAATCACCATAGCTTGATACCGACATAAAATCAATACTGACCGGAACCGTAATTCTCTTGGCAAGCTCACACAGAAAAAACACACCACCCTTTAAAATACAAATAAGGTGAACCGACTTTCCTGCATATTCCTCGCTAATCTGAGCACCTAAGGACTTAATACGCAAATTAATCTCTTCCTCAGACAGCAAAACTGAAATATTATCTTCCATATTTACCTGCTTTCTTGTATTCAACAATTAATACACGTTTAGTTGAATCACTTACTTTATAATAATCGCTGATTCTCTTACCAATTACCCACAGTACATGGCTTCCATCTGCAAGAACCGGAAGCTCATTTCGAACATCAAGTGGAATCTTTTCATCAATGAAATACTTCTTAAGACTCTTCTTACTGCCGGCTGAATTGAGGTAAAGGTAATCACCACTCTGTCTGGTTCTCATAAGTAAACCATCTGATATTTTATCACAATCAAACCATTTAGTATAGACTTCATTTGGTATAGCTTCGCACTTATTATAGTCTAAAACAAGGGTTGAAACAGTATCTCCATTCCATAATTCGTAATTCCCTTCAAAATCAACATGAGTTATGTCGACTATATTTTCTTTATTGTGTGACTTTGAAAGAACAATCTCATTACCAATTCGAATTGCTTCCATAAAATAAGGAAGACTGATTTTCCTCCCGCTCTGAAGGCCGGTTAAGCTAAGAATATTGTAAATATGCACCCTCCCAATATCCTTAAGACTAAAGAGAAGTCTGTTGCAGGCATTCCTTATTACATATTTTTGTATTGAAACATCCAGAGCAGTGAGCTTATCCACCAAAATTCTAATATTATTGCAATCATCCACGTATAATACTTCATCTTCTGCTTTTGCAGCAACTCTATGCATATATAAATCAATTTCGCGAAGCTCAAGAGCCGTTGAGCAAATATGAACCGTTGAGTTATTAACAACCTCGTTCATTTTAGGAAGCAGGCAATTCCTAACAATGTTTCTTGAATAATCAAGGTCTGCATTGGTAGAATCAATCCTGTATAGTTGATTCATATCATGCAAAAACGCTTCAATCTCTTCTCTTGACACATTAAGAAGCGGTCTAATGATTTTATCACGTCTGCTGCTAATACCACCAAGTCCCTTAATTCCGGTACCACGCATTAGGTTGAACAAAATAGTCTCAGCCTGATCGTTTAAATGATGGGCAACAGCAATTAAATCAGCAGTTTTCTCACGCCTTACCTCTTCAAAAGCCTCATAACGACGTATTCTTCCTGCCTCTTCAAGAGTCAGCCCTTCCTCCTTAGCAATACGTGGAATATCATAATCATATACGATAGCTTCAAGGCCTTGTTGTCTGCATAACTGCACAACAAAATCTTTATCCTCAATTGCTTCGGCTCCCCGTATTCCGTGTTGTACGTGAACCGGATAAATCTTCAAATCATACATTGATGATAACTCAAGAAGCATCAGTAACAGGCACACTGAATCAGCTCCACCTGACACCCCTACCACAATTCCTGCACCACGCGTAATAAGTTCACAGGACTCACAATATTCATATACTTTACGGGTCAGCTCATGCATTGCATTCCTCCTTTAAAACCGAAAAAGCACAGAAACAATCTGTGCTCATTTAGTATCTTAATCTTCAGCCTGAAATACAATCTCATCTTCATATACCAGACCTAGCTTGTCCTTGGCAACTTCCTCAACATAAGCAGCCGTCTTAGTATATTTATCATATTCTTCCAGTTCTTCACTGCGAAGCTGTTCCTTCTCAATCTGTTCATTCAGAGCATTCTCTCGTTCCACATATCCATCACGCTTAACCTTAAGCGATGCCATACTGTATAACAATACAACCAACAGCATCAGGACAACAACTGAAACACTAATCATGCCAAGCTTACTCTGACGTCGTTTCTGAAATGCGACACGTCTTCCTGCCATATTTATCCCCTTTAACTCCCTTATTACCGATTAAAATATCCCCTTTTGAATCGGTTCACATAACATTATAAATAGCATTAACTTATTCGTCAATAAGGATATTACAAATCCGCCGGAGCCTAATCTGTGTAGTCGATTGACACCCGACTGAGACAGAATTATCACTTCCATCTTAGATATATTCGAACATCTCTTTTGCTTCTTCCTTGCGAACTGTCTCTTTAACGCTTAACACTTTGACTTTTACAGGGTTTGTTCCAAATTGTATTTCTAAAACATCCCCTTCCTTAACATCATATGAAGCCTTGACAGGTCTGCCATTGGCAATAACTCTACCGGCATCACACGCTTCATTTGCAACGGTTCTTCTCTTAATAATTCTTGATACCTTTAAATATTTGTCCAATCTCATTTGTATACGTTACCTCTCATTAAAAGACCTCCGTAGCAAATACGGAGGTCAATAAATTCATATTCTGTTAAAGGCTAATTATTTAGCGTTAACTAAATCCTTAAGAGCCTTACCAGCCTTGAACTTAGGTGCCTTAGAAGCAGCAATCTTCATAACAGCGCCTGACTGAGGATTTCTTCCTTCACGAGCAGCTCTCTCGCTAACTTCGAAAGTACCGAAACCAACTAACTGAATCTTCTCACCCTTCTTTAATTCTTCAGCTACAACATCTGTGAAAGCCTTAAGAGCCTTCTCAGCATCTTTCTTTGATAATCCTGCCTGATCAGCCATAGCAGCTACTAATTCTGTCTTGTTCATTTTGAACTCCTCCTATATTCTGAGTAGATTTAACGTCAAATGACGCCTATACAAGTTTATATACGTTTTTTCGGCATTTGTCAAGGAAAACTTGCTATTGTTACAGCTATTGAACTGATAAATATGTGCCTATTTATCAGTACATCGGTTTCTAAATAACTATACCATTTACCCATAACCTTACTTATGTCAAATGACTATCCTGTAACCTCAACTGATTCAACCTCTAATATATCCGTAAGCACGTTAAGAATCTCTCCCTGACTCATCCTTCCGGGAACCATAAGCTGACATCGCATCTGCATTAGTGTCTTACTCTTGCGGTCCCACTTATAACTACTTATCTGCATACTATTCTGTTTTAATTTCTTCTCAACCTTATTGAAGGTATCCTTGTTACCATCAAGATTAAGCACACAATCAACTCTCCTTGGTGCTTCTATCTTCTTGATTCTTGAAAAGAGCGGTGACTGAATAATAAGAATAACAACGGTGCTGGCAATTCCAATAATATACATTCCGGAACCAATAGCCATACCAATTCCTATGGTAGCCCATACACCTGAGGCTGTAGTAATTCCGCTGACATTACCATGCTTACCAACAACAATTCCACCACCCATGATACCGATTCCTGTAATAATTCCGGCTGCCACTCGAGATACATCACAGTTTAAGCCTTCCTTACCCAAAACATCATTAAAGCCATACTTGGAAATAACCATCATAAGAGCCGCTGAAATCGAAATAATAGCATGGGTCTTAATTCCTACAAGCTTAAAATGCTGTTGACGCTCGTAACCAATACTCGCACCACACAACCCTGCGAGAATAATTCGCGCAAAGAAAATCATATTATAATAGAATACATCGCTCATACACAATCCTACTTAACAAACAAATCCCTATACCACTTCAAGCTATCAATATATGCTTCATAAATTGCACATGCATCAATCTCATTAAGCAACATAATTCTGTCAATCTCTGTCCAATTGGCATTCTCATACTGTAATAGGAAATTGTATAAATCTGCAAAGGGTCCTTCCCCTTTTATAAGTGCTTTACCAATATTCTTAGAAACCTTAAGCATCTCCAGCGCTTCTTCCATAGGCTTGTTCAGGATAATGTCAAGAACTGAAAACAATCCCATCATGAAAAGCTCCTGACTCATTCCGCCCATATCAAAAATCGGTGCAAGATTCTCAGCAAACTTTGCACGCAGTAATGATACTCTTGCAACCTCACTAGGCTTATCTGAACACAACTGCTTAGTAACAGCCGTGGTAATCCACTTCTTAAGTTCACGCTGACCAAGCATTGCTGCTGCATGACGAATAGATGTAATCTCTGAATTAACAGCTATATGATTAACCATCTCAAGAAGAGAAATAACAAGCGCCGTATCACGACCGATAATATCAGCTGCCTGAGTAAGCTCAAAATTGTCTGCATTAACAATATTAAGAAGCTCTATGTAGTTGATTTTGAGAGGTGAAATCTCTGAATTGCCCTGTGTAATAGGGGTACGGTAGAACTCTCCCTCATAGAACTGATATCCGCCCTGTGTCTTAAGCTTCTCAAATGCATCCTGGTTCGCAATATTTCCGGCTATGAGCTTAACATTGGGATATACCTTGGAGAAATATATCTTAGCCTTCTCAATAACTATCTTCTTATGGTCAAGGAAAATATAATCCATAAGGCTAAGAATTCCTCTGTATGGCTCAAAATCAGGAACAGAAAGCTTACGAATAGCAAATCTGTACCCCTTCTCCTTAAGCTCATTAATACGATTAATGTACATATCTTCAGGCTTAACAGTCTTGTCAATAAGAATTACTATACGAGAATTATCAGCATTACACTGCTCTTCAATATTGGCAAACAGTGACACATTCGTAACAGGAATAAAAATATCGCAATCTGCCGAAAGATTGTCAATTCCAATGGAATTAATAATCTCAAGACCCGAAATACTACCTGCGCCATCATTTCTTCCCGTGCCAAGATAGCTGGGATTCAACAGAAAATTAGCTTTCTGTGTAAATAAAGAATATGCCTTAACAGACATTTTTTCATCAAATAAAGGAATTAACGTAGCAAGCATAGTTTCGTCCTTTCTGTCTCAATTTTAAGTACCCATTAATTTTACACTATTTTAGGTATTTCAACAATAATTTTTCGGTATTTTTATCGTGTACACTTATAATTTTATATACAATTCCGCAACCGGCACAACTATTTAAAATCATCTGCACCATAACACTTGCCTGTTTTCGCGATAGCACAGATTCAAAAAGCTCCGGCCTATTTGACCGCTACGAAGTAATCCCCCGTAAGGATTCAAAAAGCTCCATGTCCTGTGCTGTGACTTTGACATTAGTAGTAAGCTCAGTTCCATCAGGATCAATGAACTTAAGCTCCATAATCGTCCCCTCCTTAACGCCTTTATTTCTAACGGCATTAAGAAACATAGGGAACTTAGGGTGATTCGAAATAAACCTATCCCAGGCTCCCTTAAATTGCATAATATTTCCGATATTACCTATATTCATTACTTCCTCCTTGTAATTGGTTTACCATATATAAAAATGTAGCAGGTACTATTCTAACGCCCCGGCAAATAGCAACCTTCAACCTGCACCGAAGCGTATTTGAATATTTCAACCATGCGAAATACGTTTCTTAAGAGCAAGCATACCTGCACCGATTAACGTAAACAGTAATAATAATACAACAATAAGATATGCAACACCAATTCCCAGGGTAGTGCTGCTAATTATAGACACATCAAAGCCCCACCAGCCGGTAGGTGCACCAAAATTCAAGAAATTATACGGGGCATACATTCCATTGGGCCATCTATAGCCCAAACCGGCCAAAATCACAATATAAATTACATATATAGCAGGAACAACCATAGAAAACAATACATGTGATTTCTTAGGTATATATGCTCTATCATATACAAAAAAATCAATTATTGCAGCAAGAGGTGCAATAAAATGATGTGCAAGACTTCCACAGCTATTGTTTAAATAAGCCCCAATAAAGCCCTTGTCATTTGTAGGCGCAAGAATAAACAGAAAAAGCATAAAGGTTATCAATATAGAAACCGTCATCATAAACTTGAACAAATATTTACCCTGTGAAGGCTTAGCCGCCCTGCCACGTCGTACAGCAATTTCATCCAATAAAACAATAATAACAGCAACAGCGATTCCAATATTGGAAATGGTAGTAAACTTGGTAAAGGTGCTTAAACCCTCCGAAATTGTGAAGCAGCCATAGACCGCAGCTATAATACATATAGATTTATAAATATATGAACCAAACTTACATGACCCTGTCATTTCTATCCTCCGAAAAAATACCTATTATAAAACCTGCCCATAACAAAAATTCACTTCAAATACAAGTTAATTCATCATCATAATAAATCCAACCGCAAATAATCTAATATATATCTTTAATGTATTCTATAACCTTATCCTTCTTATAAAATATTGTTATCTATACAATAATCCATAGCCATTCTTAATGCAACCTTAAGGGGGGATTTGGATCGTAAAGTGAATTTCCTTTTATCCTATAAGAGGTTATCTGTCTGTCAAAAAGGAGGCTCATATAAGTCGCAACATTAAAGGTAATGGTAAGCACCTTACCTTCTCTGACAGAATTTATATTGAACAAGAACTTATGTAAGGAAGTTCATCGCGCGCTGTCGAAAGTGGAGTTTCACACATAAAAATCCATATTCCAAAGCAGATACAACGGAATATTTACTGTATCAGTTTCATTAACTTTATTCACTGCTATATTTTTAAAAGAAGCCTTAAATCCAGACTTTGGCTCGTATTTCTTGCTAAATTGCTTGTAACTTTTTGCCTGAGTATTCGTTGCAGCCTTTACTTCAACAGGAATAACATCCCCTTTATTTTCATATATAAAATCAACTTCAGCCGTATTACCGGATTTCCAGTAATATGGTATCTTTTTTTGATATAGTAACTCATTCATAACATAATTTTCAGTTATTGCCCCCTTGGAAGTCTTTAATGTATCATTCTCAGACATATAATCATTTGCTGATATTCCAAGTCTTCTGCTGAGCAAACCTATATCCGACATGTACACCTTAAAATACGTGGCATCAGCATTAAACGACAATGGTATTTCTGCATTTTGAACTAATTCCAGAATGTGTATTAATCCTGCATTTTTCAGCCATCCAAGTGAAGCCTCCAATTCATGAGCTCTTTTACCTTCTTTTACATGTGAAAAGACAAATTTGTTGTTATCCTTAGCTAACTGCTTTGGAATAGATTCCCATATCATACGCAATTTTTCTATCTCTGCTACAGGTGCATGTTTCGAAAAGTCATCCGCATAATCCGATAATATTTCATCCTGTATTTCGGTTACAATTTGAAAATCTTTGTTCATGATATAATCACGAACCACTTCAGGCATTCCACCCACCGCAAAGTATGTCTTTAATAATTTCTCCATCGGTCCCCTGTAACCTTCCGGAATCATTCTATTAACATCCCACTTTGCAAAAAGACTAATATATCTTTCCTCGCCCATTGCAATAACAAATTCCTTAAAGCTCATAGGATACATCTGCATACGATTGACTTTTCCAACCGGGAAAGATATATTATCTTGTTTTAACGCAACGCCAAGTAACGATCCTGCACACACTAAATGTAATTCCGGTAAATTTTCGCAAAAATACTTTAAAGAAGTAATTGCTTTAGGGCATTCTTGGATTTCATCAAAAATTAACAATGTCTTTCCCGGAACGATTGTCGTTTTTTGTATTAACTCAATCTCATTTACTATTCTATTCACATCAAAATCAAAATCAAAAATGCTCACATAATTGCTATTTGATTCAAAATTGATGTAACATGTATTTTCAAAGTACTGTCCACCCAGTTCCTTCAAAACATATGTCTTTCCGCATTGACGAACGCCGGTAATCATTAATGGTTTTCTTCGTTTACTGTCTTTCCATTTAATCAATTCTTCAATTATTACTCTATACATATCAGCCTCCGCGCAAACAAAAGTCCTATGACTTTTGTTTGTATAATAACATTTGTCATAGGACTTTTGCAACTTTTAATTGCATTTTTTTCTTTTTAGTATACTCTTAATATACTGGTTCGAAAGTCAAGGACTTTTTTTAGACAGTTTTTAAGGTTTGATGGAATCCCAGTTGACAGTAGTGGACTTTGGATAGACAGTCTGGACTTTAAATAGCCAGTTATGGAATGGCTTATGACAGTCACTATTTTAAGCCCACAACAAATAGACTGGTATCTCTACCAGTTTAAACTAAAAAGACTGCATTATCAGGTGGTGAAGAATACCCGCCACAGCGGAATTCTAAGGCCTATCC
>JAZQOI010000011.1:0-10660 GCA_045627745.1 Lachnospiraceae bacterium
GCAGTTGTCGGATTATATGTTTGTTAAGGTATGGGTATCTCAACAATACTATATAAATACGAAAACTGCTATCTTTTTGCAAAAAAATGGAGGTTTTCATGTACCTAGAGCTAGCCGTCGCGCCAGCGACTTGGTACAATAGTAAAAACATATTTTGGTGAGGTAAATGATGTATACAACTATTGAACTGTTTGCAGGAGCTGGTGGTTTGGCTTTAGGCGTTGAAAAGGCAGGCTTCAAAACAATAGGCTTAATTGAGCTAGATAGAGATGCATGTGATACGCTTGAGAGGAATAGACCAAACTGGCGGGTTATTTGCGATGATATTGCAAACATTTCTAAACTAGATTTAGAAGATTATTTTGGAATTAAGAAAGGAAAATTGGATCTTTTATCTGGGGGTGCACCATGTCAATCGTTTTCATATGCCGGAAAACGTTTAGGACTTGAAGACGCCCGAGGGACACTTTTTTATCATTATGCAATCTTTCTGGAGAAGTTACAGCCCAAAATGTTTCTTTTTGAGAATGTTAGAGGCCTTCTTACACATGATGGCGGAAAAACATATAGAACTATGCTTGAAATCTTTGAGAAAGCTGGATATGACATACAAAAGAAAGTGCTTAATGCATGGGATTATGGAGTGGCTCAAAAGAGAGAACGATTGATTACTATCGGAATCAGGAAAGATCTTGCTGATACAATTAGGTTTGATTTTCCGCAACCTCATGATTATAAACCAGTTCTAAAGGATGTTTTACAGAATGTGCCTGATAGTTTAGGGGTTCCATACGGTGATAACAAACGAAAACTTTTTGAACTTGTTCCGCCAGGAGGTTATTGGAGAGATATTGATCCAAAACTTGCCAAGGATTATATGAAGAGTTGTTGGGAAATGGAGGGTGGAAGAACAGGTATTTTAAGGAGACTCAGTATGGATGAACCTTCTCTTACGGTGCTAACGTCTCCTTCACAGAAACAAACAGAAAGATGTCATCCATTAGAAGCAAGACCCTTCACGGTTAGAGAAAATGCAAGATGTCAAAGTTTTCCGGATGAATGGAACTTTTGTGGTACGGTGATGTCACAGTACAAACAGGTTGGAAATGCAGTACCTGTAAATCTTGGATTTGAAGTAGCCACTTGTATTTATAAAGCATTGGAAATGGAGGGATGATTAATGGCATGGAATTTATCATTTATAACAGAGGAAGATTTTACAAAACATGTTAAGGCTACTATAGATAAATATGGCGAGAAGTTGGAGTCGTTTGATATTATCAGATTTAACAAGAATATTATAGATCCTATAAAAATGATATTTGATAAGACTGTATATCAGTCTGCTTGGGATGAGATTGTTAGTAATGAAATATTTAGGCAGCGAGATAAGTCCAATAATAATGATATTGGATATTTTCATCAAAGAATATTTCAATATATTGAAGATTGTCATGTCCCAGAGAATGGAAAGGAAGGTGGATGGGACGTTATCTTTAAGAAAGCTAATGGTATTCAGCTTCCGGAAGGTGATATAGTTCACACGGTGTATGTTGAAATGAAGAATAAGCATAACACAATGAATTCTTCGGCATCAGGTAAAACATACATTAAGATGCAAAGTCAATTATTGGATGATGACGATTGCGCTTGTTTTTTGGTAGAGGCAATTGCTAAAAAATCACAAAATATTAAGTGGTCTACTACTGTTGATGGAAAGAACGTATCCCATAAGAAAATAAGAAGAGTAAGTCTTGATCAATTTTATGCGTTGGTTACTGGGCAGGAGGATGCACTGTATCAGATGTGCATGGTATTACCAAAAGTGATTGAAAAAGTTGTATCCGAGGGTGGCGATGATGTAAAGGTACCTCATGATACCGTTGTGACTGAGCTAAAGAGAATAGCTGATCAAATGGGAGAATCGGACTCTGACTTGGCAATGGCATTAGCGATATATCTGTTAGGATTCAGTACGTATAAAGGATTTTCGACTGTTGCCGGAAATGTAATAGGTGAGATTGATTCTAATATGATTCGTAGGATATATGAATATGCAAAAAGGCTTGAAAAATGACTCCTATGATATTTTAAGATACAGTTTTTGACAATAAGACACGACCTGAGGTATTTATGGTAATTCAGATAACAAACTGAGCTTTGTAGAAAACGAATTTGGCGAGTTTGATTATAGTTTTAATTATGATAAAGATACATTAGAAATGATATCATATGAAGAGTTTTCAAGGAGAAGAAAGCAAGAATGAGCAGAACATACACCAGAACTCAACAGGAACATAAGATATATGATTACGAGTTAGACAAGCTATCCGCAAATAAGCTGTCCCCGGGGATCAAAGTTGTATGTAACGGCCGGGTGTACAATTATTATGGTTATAGTGAAGCCAAAGGATATATCGTGATATCATCAGCCGAGAAAGAAGATGGATTTAGGACCGTTAGCTGTTCCGTTTGATACGTTTAAGCCCACGCTCGTGGGCACAGTGGCTCAGGATGTAGATTTAAAGGCAGTATATAGTAGAGTTCGGTGAGAGGTCCCAATAAGGGGTATACCAAAGCTTGCGCTTCTTCACATATTTTTTGTTGAGGAAATAGCCATCTATCGCGCAGTATCGTGTGGAAACTGCTTGCATATGCTTGCGATTGCAAGCGTAATGTGTTATGATTTTCTTAACAAAAAGATGAAAGGAGTGTGATTTTATGGCAAATACAGTCCCAGTTTACGCTCGTATTGAAACAAGCCTCAAAGAAAACGCTGAAGGTATCCTTGCTCAGCTTGGTATTTCTCCCTCTGAAGCCATAAAGATGCTATACAGTCAGATTGTGCTTGTTAAGGGAATGCCCTTCCAGTCAAGGCTCCCAGAGATAAATCACTTTTCAGCTCAAGGCATCACCAAAGACGAGTTTGATGCAGAACTGCAAAAAGGTGTTGATTCTATTAAAAATGGTCGCACACATTCAGTTGAGGATGTTGACCTCATGCTCGCCGAGGAATTTGGAATATGAGCAGTTATTATGTCTGCTACTCTGATGAAGCAAAGGACGATCTTCGCAATATTTATATGCATATTGCATATAAACTTGGTTCAAGAGACAATGCGGAAGGTCAGGTGAATAGGATTCGTGAAGCAATTAAAAAGCTTGATAAATTCCCCAAAAGAAATGCACCCGTTCCATATGAACCTTGGGCTAGCCTTGGTATGCATCGCTTGAATATTGACAATTACGTTGTTCTTTATCTTGTAGATGAAGATCATGAGCGTGTAGAAATTGTCCGTATCCCTTATGGTGCAAGGAACCTTGATAAATTCTTTGAAGAAGAAATGACCTGATAAAATAAAGATAACAATTATCGTATGACTCCTGATGGATGTATTGATATGGCTAGTGATTTTAAATGGACGCTATTTGAGGTTCCTTTCTTTGATTTTTGGCCATGAGAAAATGTTCCACACCTGCGAATGCATCTAAACCCAGTAAACAAGCGACTTCCAGGGTTTTACAGATGAGTTCGATTCTCTCATCCCCTGTTGAAACGGCGTATGTTTACGCCGTTTTTTGTTATAAACAATGAGCCAAGTAAAGTTACATTTGGCGAATGATTCTTAAACCTATTTATTGGATGTATATAGAGAACGATGTACCGGTTGTTGAGAAAAACAGTTGAAGGATATATACTAGACGATAGATGATTATGACAGTGTAGTGACGCATTATTGTGATTATACTGTAATATCCATGAATAATGGGAAGTAATTAGAATATAGTAATAGGGAGAAAACAATTATTGAATCTCTATGGACACAATATAGCAGCGGGGAGGAAAATGATGACGAATTTTTACGAAACAATAGACAGTTTTTACAGTAATGGTGAAGGTGATAAGGTGGAGCCTTTCCTTAAGGATACTCTGGTGGCAGCAATAGAGAATGACAGACCGGATATGGTTGTTACTGTTCTTAATGAAATGCTTGGCTATTACAGAGAAATAGGACAGCATGAAAAGGCTGTGGAATATGCTAAGGAATTATACAGAATCATTAATAATTCAGATGCAAAGGGAACTCTTGCTTATGGAACTACATTGCTTAATATAGCCAATGCATATAGAGCGGCCGGTTTGCTTAATGAGTCAATGAGATATCATAATGAGGCAAAGGATATTTATAATGCCAATCTGGAACCGGGAGATTATGAATATGCATCACTGTATAACAACATGAGCCTTCTGTTTATTGCAATGGGCGATGAGGAAAGTGCTACCGATTGCTTGGAACGTGCCATTAGTATAGTAGGAAGCTATCCTGAGAAATATGTGGAGCTGGCTACCTCCTATGTAAATCTTGCGTCGGTACTGCTAGAGAGAGCATTGAGGGATGATGCAATTGAATATTTAAACAGAGCTGTGGAATTGTTCTGTCGTGATGAAAAGCCTGATTATCATTATGCGGCTGCTTTGACCGGGCTGGGAGAAGCATATTTTCAGAAGGATGATTATGAAAAATCACTTGAGTATTATACTGCTGCTCTTAAGGAGATTGAGAGAGGAAGCGGCAAGAATGAATCCTACAGAATTATGGAGCAGAATATTACTATTGTTAAGCAGAAATTACAGTCAAGCAATATAAGTGATGATGGAATAAAGGGACTGGAATTATGTGAGAGCTTTTATAATGAGTACGGCGCCAAGATGATTCATGAGAAGTTTCCACAATATGAAAAGTCAATAGCTGTTGGGCTTGTGGGTCAAGGCTCGGAGTGCTATGGATATGATGATATATTGTCAAGGGATCATGATTTTGGTCCCGGCTTCTGTATGTGGTTGACCGATTCGGTATATGAAAAAATCGGCGATAAGCTTCAGGCAGAATATGATAAGCTTCCAAGGGTATATAAGGGAATAGAGCGCTTTAAGTCTGAAGGAGCAGGCAAGAGAGTCGGAGTGTTCAAAATCGGTGAATTCTATAAAAGCCTGTATTGCATTGAAACAGAACCTAAGGACTTAGCTGCATGGCTCTTTGTAGGTGATTCTGAATTGGCTTCTGCAGTCAATGGAAAGATATTCAGAGATGATTGTGGAGAATTTACAAGAATTCGTAATGAAATAAAGGCGTATTATCCTGACTTTGTATGGGTTAAGAAGATTATTTCAGAACTGCAGTATATTTCAAAATATGGTCAATACAATTACGAGAGAGTGCTTAAACGTAAGGATCGCCTGACTGCATCAATATGTCTTAATGAATTTATTGAGCATGTACTAAGTCTGTGTTTCCTTCTTAACAGACAGTATGCGCCCTATTATAAATGGAGAGTGCGTGCGCTCAGGGATTTACCCAGATTAAGTGAATTAGAGGAATATTTAACCAAGTTAGTCGAAATACCTGTGGGGCATGAGGATATTCCGGGAATTATTGAGAGAATTTCAGAAATACTTCTTACGGAAATGAAGCGTATAGGCATCGCTAAGGGTGATGATACCTTCCTTGAAAATCACACAAATGATGTGTTGGAAATGGTGGTTCAAAAGCAGTTAACCGAAACGGGAATAACAATGGACAGGGAGTTTGTTCCAAAGAATATAATAGTCAATAGTGAGAAAAAAGCTGAGGAAAGTAATCAGACTGATAATATGGAATTAGTTGAGAGTATTGTTAAGCTTGAATGGGAGGCATTTGACAAGGTGAAGAATGAAGGTGGTCGTGCCTTCTGTCAGGATGATTATGAAACCTTTTCGATAATGCGTAAGAGTCAGTATATGGCATGGCCTAAGGAACTTCTTGAATCCTACAGGAATGATTTTGAAAATGCCAATAGCCTTGGCTGGAATCTTATTACCGAAAAATATGCAAGAATGATGAAGTCAACATGTCCTGCAAAATATGAGGAGCTTGAGGTGAATCTTCCGATTATCAGCGAAGAGATGAACAAAATCATTGAGTCGATAGTGTCTGTTCAGGTAGATTGGATGCTTGATTTTGCTAAGGAGTATCCTAAGGCAGCAGGCAGGTCGAGAAGCATTAGAACCAGTGAGGATACAGAATGGAATACCTCCTATGAAACCTATTTAAGAGGTGAAATCAGTACATATTCGCCTGATACCTTGTGGTTATACGGACGCTTTATTACAGAACTTGCAAGTAATAATAAGAACCTTGCATATATCATTATGGAGAATACAGCACACCTTTACGGTTACAGCGATTTGGATTCAATGGAGAGTAAAATTCAATAGATTATGTGAAAATCCTCTTGACAGAGAGATATAAACGGGTTTATGATTTCCATTGTTAAACCGATGAAGGAGAGAAGTAGTTTAAGATACTACATTTTAGAGAGCTGCAGATGGTGGGATTGCAGTATGATAGGCTTGGATGAATGGACTCCTGAGGGCGAGCAGAACAGGTTAATCCTTAGTATGGGAGACGGAGAAGACACTTCGTGAACAAGGTCGGCATATGTTGGTATGCATGAGTGAACGCATTGACGTTAAGCAGGGTGGCACCGCAGAATATTTTTGATATTTTGTCCCGGCAGGCTTTATTTGCTTGCCGGGTTTTCTTGATTTTAGAATAAAAAGCGGGATAAATGTTACAGCCAAAGCACTTGCTGTTGCGGCCGTAAGAACATGAATTTACACCTACCGGAATTGCCAGGTAAATGCTTCATACTTGCATGAGATTCTAATTTATTTATGGAGGATATTGTTATGGTACTTAATGGTGTTGATTTTGAATCTTATTTTAAAAACTATCCTGATAAGAACGGATACTTTGGCAAATATGGTGGCTGCTATATTTCAGATGAGCTTAAGAAGGCTATGGCAGAGATTACAGAAGCATATTTCACTATTTGTCAGTCGAGAAGATTTATATGTGAGTTAAGAAGAATCCGTTTTGAATTTCAGGGAAGACCTACTCCTGTTTCGCATCTTGAAAGATTGTCAAACAGCTTAGGAAGAGTGCAGATTTATGCTAAGAGAGAGGACCTTAATCATTCAGGTGCTCATAAGCTTAATCACTGTATGGGTGAAGCACTTCTTGCAAAATATATGGGAAAGAAAAAGGTTATTGCAGAAACAGGCGCCGGTCAGCATGGTGTTGCTCTTGCAACTGCAGCAGCATATTTCGGACTTGAGTGTGATATTTATATGGGTGCGGTTGATATTAAGAAGCAGGCTCCTAATGTGGCTCGTATGAAAATCCTTGGTGCAAATGTTATAGAGGTAACAGAAGGAGCTCAGACCTTAAAGGAAGCTGTAGATGCTGCCTTTGCAGCATATTCTAAGGAATATAAGGATTGTATATATTGTATTGGATCGGTTCTGGGACCTCATCCCTTCCCTCTTATGGTTCGTGATTTTCAGGCTGTTGTAGGAGAAGAAGCAAGAGAACAGTTCCTTAAGATGACAGGACATCTTCCAGATGCAATTACTGCCTGTGTAGGTGGTGGCTCCAATTCAGCAGGTTTCTTTGCCGGCTTCCTTAATGATCCTGTTGAGATTTACGGCGTTGAGCCTCTTGGTAGAGGTCCTAAGCTTGGAGACCATGCCGCATCACTGAATTTCGGTGAAGAGGGAATTATGCATGGCTTTAATTCTATTATGCTTAAGGATGAGAATGGCAATCCTGCACCGGTATACTCTGTTGCTTCCGGTCTTGATTATCCTTCATCCGGTCCTGAGCATGCATTCCTTAAGGATTGTGGTCGTGTAAAATATGATATGGTAAATGATGAAGAAACAATAGATGCATTCTATGCACTTTCAAGACTTGAGGGAATTATTCCTGCTATTGAATCTGCACACGCTGTTGCACATGCAATTAAGCTTGCAAAAACCATGGATACAGGTTCTATTCTTCTTAACCTTTCAGGTCGTGGTGACAAGGATATGGATTATGTTATTGAACATTACGGAATCAGATAGGTTTATATAAAAAAACCTCTGTCTTCCTCATAATGGCCTTCCTTTTCATTCCAGGTTTCATGGATTTCAAGGCCATAAATACCGAAGCGGTCTCTATGTTTAGGGGCCGCTTCGAAATATTTACAAGGAAGATTACTTGATATATTTCTTGGTTCGCTTGAACAGAATTGCTGAGGTATACACATTTTATCAGCTCTATAATATGCCTCCTCACAGTGGATGCAGTTTGTACATTTATATTCGTTCGACATAAATATCCTTTCAAGTATTAAAATTCGCTTAACAGCCTAAGAAGCTGTTCCTCTGATTCAACAATTCTGCCCTCCATTCCAAGGGCTATTGCCGTTGCAATATTTTCCGGACGGTCATCAAAGAAAACACATTCCTCAGGAATAAGCTTGTAATTATTAATAAGATGAAAATATATATCCTGATGAGGCTTGGTAACGTTAACCTGATAGGATATTACCGCTCCGTGAACCTTATCAAGAAAAGGAATGGAAGAGGTATGTTTATGGTACATATATTTGCTGTAGTTAGATAGTATGTATATATAGTAGCCCTTCTCGAAAAGCTCATCAACACGTTCCCATACAGCAGGTCTGTGAACAATCATTTTTTCACATTCATCAAAGAAACGGGCGATTATGTGGTAGTCATCCGGGCATTTATCCTTATAGATATTATGCATGTCCTCTACCGAAAGTAAGCCTGCATCAAATTTATTCCAGGAATCATCACTAAATATAAGATCTGCAATGGGTTCGATTTTTTCTTCTTGAAGGCCAAAGTCAAGGAGCATCTGATGGTATCTGTATCCTAAAAGCACGTTACCCATATCAAAAATCAAATTCTTTATCATGGAGGAAATCCTTTCTGTTGTATTACCTTTTTGTCTATTATTGAATAGTAACTTATGTATAGTTTCAAGTCAATCAATTAGGAAGAATGGGACAGCTGTATTTCTATTATCAATTAAACAAAGTATCTGGGAAAACAGTCTATAAAATATTGTTACAGTTTGATAAAATGTATTCAGTAAAGAAAATTACAGTTCAGTTGTAGGCCGAAGCGATTATAAATGCATTTTTGTTCTGTTACCAGTCAGGAACAGACAATAACTAATGAAATTATTGGTTGAAAAGTATGAAAAAAAATTTTGTTGAAATAATAAAAAGCTATATGGAAAAACTTAAGGGAATATGTATTCTTTTTTTTAAGAGAATAAAGAAGAGCAGGTATTCTGTGGTAAGCTTCTGCCTGCTTGTGACTTTGACAATAGTTGCTCTGGTGGGACTTAAGTTAAATGGAAGAAGCCTGTCGGGAAATAAGGGTGTTTCTGCTGATATTAATTATGCGCCTGCTGTTGTAATTAGTGAGAATAATGCCAAGATGACACCACCTGAGTGGGAGATAATTACTAATACTACAGGAACTGATGTGTTTGAAGATGATACATTGCTGTCCTATAATCCGGACACAAAAACAGGATATATGAATAACTGTCTTTTCCTGGGTGATTCAAGAACGGTTGCAATGGTCAGCTATGGAGCTGTATCTGATAAAAATGTTCTTGCAAAGCTTGGGGTGTGCCATACACAGGTTCTTGATATGACTTTCACGCAGAATTCAGGAAAACAGTATACAATAGAGAGCTTCCTTGAGTCTCATGATGAGCCGGTTATTTATGTAGGATATGGTGTCAACGGAATGAATTATATCACTGTTGAGGAATATGAGAAGGCCTACAGGGAGGTTATTGATAAAATCATTTCCTATGCAGGTGATAACCGTCACGTGGTTATTATGTCTATATGGCCTGTTGATGACAACGGAAGATATGCAGGCAGTGTTAAGAATGAGTGGATAGATGAATATAATAAATTCCTGTACGGACTGGCTAAGGAGAAGGGAATTTATTACCTTGATATTAAGTCTATTCTTAAGGATGAGGATGGCTCAATGCTTAGAAAGTATGATGCCGGAGACGGTCTGCATTACAGTACCAAGGCCTATAAGGATATTATAGATTATGTAATTCATCATCCGGTTCCGGGAGTATCTGATGAAGGTGAATTCGTTGTGGAGTATGTTGCACCCAAGGGTGAATATAAGTATATGATTGATAATGTATCCGGAACTCCTGTAGAGACTCCTGTTCCTGCCACACCGGATAATACCCGACAGAATGATAATGCAGCATTGACTAACAATGTTTTGCCTACAACTGAAAAGTCAGAGAGTGAAGAAAATAAGGAACCAACTCAGGTGCCAACTATTGCACCAACTTTGGCACCCACAGAAGCTCCTACACAGATACCTACCGAGACAGTAAAGCCTACGGAGGCACCAAAGCCAACAACAGAACCAACCGGGGAGGAACCTACTCCCGAGCCTACAAAACCTCCACAGGATAAGCCCGAAGATAAGCCGGAGGATAATTCAGAGGATAAGCCGAAGGATAATTCAGAGGATAAGCCGGAGGATAAACAGGAGGATAAGCCGAAGGATAATTCAGAGGATAAGCCGGAGGATATACCGGTGCAGAATGAGGATTTACTTGATTGTAATAACATGATACCAGGGTCAAAAGGTCATGCTGACTCGTCGTGCTTGCACGTAAGAGGCTGTATGCACCTTTATGACCCGCCAAAACATGAAAAAGTAGCCATTTTTTGCAGAAAAATGAGCGGATTTTGAATGTTTTGAGGA
>JAZQOI010000012.1:0-38212 GCA_045627745.1 Lachnospiraceae bacterium
CGCCAAAACATGAAAAAGTAGCCATTTTTTGCAGAAAAATGAGCGGATTTTGAATGTTTTGAGGATTTCGAGAGCTCGTAGAGCGGAGAAATCCGGTATCGTTGGGGGCAAAATACCTTTTGACCCCAACATCATAATATAGAAAAATACGTTATTCCCTAATACCTAGAATCTGATAACAAAATTATTAAGATTCATATTATTAACATAGGACATGCTCTTGGATATACCGGCGATGATTTTAAACCCGCAGTGTTCATAGGATACTTCATTATCATACAGACGAATATATTCCTTGGGGTTGAATTTATTACAGTCGTCACGAATACTAAGAATAAACTCATCCTCATTATGTACAAGACGAACATCTATTGAATGACTTTTATTATCTATAAAACCGTACTGGATAATATTAACAGTTCTTTCCTCCAATGCAAGAGCCACAAAATAAGCAAGTCTCTTATCAGTGGTTTTTGCAAATACAAAATCTCCAACGTCCTTAGAGCAGGCAACAGCATCCTCAAGGTTTTCTATAGAATACTCATAGCAATCGTCAATTTTTCCGCCAAAGTCCTTATCAAGAAGCGAAAAGGTTTCAAGACTAATTCCTGATTGTCTGTTTTTGATAAATATAAATGTAGACATAAGCAGCCATGAAACACCATATCCTATTACATAGGATTTAAATACACCCATTCCATCGCAGGTATTCCTTAGAACGAAAGCAATAACAACTAATGCAAAAAAATCACACAGGAATACACATAAATATGTATATTTATGTTTTCCGATAATCTGATAGAAGGATCTGGCAGCCTCATTAATAACAAAGAAAAACATTGATACAGCAAACAATCTAATCCCATATACTGCTATCTGATATGCAAGATTATGTTCTGTAAAGAATACATTCATAATTAAGGGTGCCGTAATCAATACTATGGGAATAACTACTATATACAATAACAACCCATACCGAATTGCGTACTTAAATGCAGAAAGTAACGAGCTTCTATCCTCCTCACTGTAAAATACATTACCCACTAACAGCAAGGTAGCACCTGTGGCATCCGCTAATATCTTAACAATATTTCCAACAGTTACAACGGCCGCCATGGCAGCAACAGCATGGGTAGAATGCTCCGTAAGAAGTAATATTCTGTTAAGGCAGGCAGTCAGCGCTGTTAATGCAAGCATATGTGCAGAAAACGGAAGTCCCAGCATAAAAAAGCATCCCGGCTCCTTAAGATTAAGCTCTTTAAATCTAAACCTGATCATACTGTTTTTCTTAAAGAAATGACATAATTCAACAATAGAAGTGACAAATGCTGACGCTACTGTAGCAATAGCCATTCCTGCCATTCCCTTGTGGAACACCAAGGCATTCAAAAAATCAAAAACAACATTTACTGCAACACCTGACAATATTCCGATAAGGACTCTTTTTTTATCACCATCCATCTGCAATACAGAAATACAACAGGAGTTAAAAAATATAGCCGGGAAAATTACGAAATAAGCCTTAAGGTATGCACTGCTCATATTAAATATTTCGTTTGATACCTTGTTGCCTCCCAATATACCCGTTATAGGTGTTACAAATAATACTCCAAGCAGTACAAGGATCAGCGAAAAAATAATTCCAATCACTACGGTCTCGGTAAATATATTATTTGCTTTTTTAATATCGCCTACAGAAAAGAATTTGACAGTAATTAATGAAGCACTCATTCCAAGTCCGCCACATAAAGCCATTGATATTGTAGCAATAGGGGCTGCAATACCATAAGCAGCCATAGCTTCCTCACCCAAAAAGGTTCCTATTACAGCCGAATCAACAAATACCGCCGAAAATGTTGCAATAAAATTAAAGACCTGTGCCCAAAACATGCCTACAAAAATTTTCTTAATTAACTTATCATTCATTATAAATCAGTTCCTTTAAATATAAATTGCAAAATACATGTCTCAAAAATAGACAATTTAAAATTATTTGAATATGGCTGTTAAACCTACTATACTTCATAGTCCATGCAGGTTCTGGTTGCAGTATTAGGTCTTACCTTAGAATCAGCAACGGCAACATGTTCAGGATGAACTGCATAACCCTTAAGTGCTTCTACTGTATCAAAGGATGAATCAAGACAAACATCACAGTTAGAGGTATCAAGTGGATTAATAATAACCTTAATATCAATTAATCCGGGGATTTTACCCTTAAGCCCCTCTAAGCCTTCCTTAATACCCAGTTTAACCTCATCTGTGTTACACTCTTCCTTAAGTGTCCATAAAATAACGTGCTTTACCATTACATTTTCCTCCTTATATTGAATTTTATATAAATCATATATGTATAATTAATATTCAATCACCCTAAATTTCTCCTTTTTCAACCTTTATAAATTTTGAATAATAGGTTAAATCTCCCTCATAATTATTTCTTACTTTCCTGAAGCTTATAAATAGCATTCTTTGCCTGAGGCTGTCCAAGAAACCCCTTCATAGGATTAACCTCTCTCGCAATACTCATTATGGCTTCCCTTTCATTACTAACATAATCCATAAGCATTTTTATTTCTTCATCAGAAAAATCCTTATTGCTTATCAGCTTACAATCCGGCAAGGTATATTCAGCATACTTACTGCCATCAGTAAACATAATATAGATTGCCTTATCATCTCCATGTCTTGTCATAGAAGAAACAGACATTTTAATCTCGCTGTTCATATTTAGCTCCCCCAATGAAATAAAAATCTTCCATATTTAAATCATCAATCCACTCCTACTGCTCCATGGTATAAGTCATAAACTCATATTTTAATTTACAGCCCTCATATATATCCGCAGGAAGAAGGGCCCTTGCTACAAGCTTCAAATCAGAAGCCTCAATATCTGTTCTTTTCAGATTAGCATAATCACCTTCAATAGATACAACCTCATAATATCTTGTTTCCATATATACGAATCTCCTTTAATTATAATAAATTCAGCCAAGCAATGCAGTTCACTCTATTACCTCTTAAACCACGTATTTGTCATCAATAAAATCAAGGAACCTCTGTTTAATCACTTCTTCCGGATACTCTCCAAGCATATCAATAGCCTCAACAGGTACAAATCCACCGGCCATCTGAGGGTGTCCACCACCATTTCCAATTCCCTCCAGCGCATTATGAATAACACTTCCTGCGTTTACATCCTCAACTTCACTTCTTACAGAAAATTTCCAGCCTGATTTTCGAACAGAATATATAATAGATATTTTAACCTCTACAAGCGAAAGAATAAAATCAGAAAGGATGGCAATCATAGCATCTGCACATTCAAAGGGCAGAACTGAGAATCCGATTGAACCATATATTTTAATATTCTCAATAGCAGCTCCATAGGCCTTAAGATCATTAAGCTGCATATTATTATTTTCAAGCTTATTAAGCACATTTTTACTAATGAGAGGATATAAATATTCATAGGCAGCCAGATCTTCAATAGTGACCCCTCTGCTTAGCTGAATGGTATCCATCCTGATTCCATATACCAAGGCTGTAGCTACCTCAGCTGAAGGCTCAATTCCAAGCTGAATGTAATAATCAGTAATAATTGTAGCGCAGGCACCTACCACTCTTATATCAGAGTATTTATAATCCACCTTACTATAGGTCGGATGGTGGTCAATTGCAGCAATTTCATTACCAATAAAATCAGTAATATTTCCACCATTCTTCTGGGAATCCACACAAATGATATAATTATCTTCTGATAATGATTCCTTAATATCAGAATATGCAATCTGCTTAATTCCAAAAACCTCAAACATTTTCTGCGTAGACAGCTTCTCCACTCTGCCATCATATATAATCTGTGCATGAATATTAAAGTGTTCTAACAATTGTTGTAATCCATAGGCAGACGCAACTGCATCAGGATCCGGAAAATTGTGTGTCTGAAGGTATATAACATGTCCTTCACATATCTTAATTAATTCTTTAATCTCCATAAATATGCTCCCTATACTCTATAATCCATTATAATATTTCAATCAATAAAATTATTTTCCATTAAACTTATCTAAATGATATCCTATTCCCGGAAAAATCAATGCTGTTTTCATATTAATCACCTTTAGAATCCATAGATTAATCAGTATTTATGCTAAACTACAGAATACTCCTGCTTATTTCATAATATCAGTAAGCTTGAATTTATCGATTTTGCCAATAGCTATCATGCACATTATAAATGTGAGGATTAATGCACCTGATATTCCCACAAGACACCCTGTAATATTAACACTTCTAATACAGTAAATCATAGGACTATCAAAACTCTTAATTGTAAAATACGCAAGTATTATTCCGGACAGAGTACCTATAATAATTCCCACTATAGCAAGAAGTATTGTATCAGCGTATATATATCTTTTAGCATCCTTATATTTGAAGCCGTTAATAAGCATTACAATAAGCTCTCTCTTCTTCTCCTCAACAAATTGATTCAAAAGATTAAGCAATACAAGAATGGACATAATAACGGAAATCACTCCATAAACACCTACAAGAGCCGCTGCAATAACGGAAACAGTACTAAAGGTTATCTTACTGATTTGATAAAAATCGCTAATCTTGTTAAAGCCTTCAATTGTACTAAGACGTGCTTCAAGCTCCTTATACATATCATCATCAATGGATAATAGAATTTCATTAGGAGAATATTCAATATTAAAGTATTTAAGAAAGCTATCCTTATCTATAGTACTTGATGAAAATGTAAGATAATATTCCATGTATCCATCAACAGGAACCTTAAAATCATCTCCCGTAACAGATGCAAGATTAATATATTCTGATTGCTCACCCGGATAATAATTTCTATAGGAATAATTTAACCACAA
Source organism: Lachnospiraceae bacterium (assembly GCA_045627745.1). Taxonomy (GTDB): domain Bacteria; phylum Bacillota; class Clostridia; order Lachnospirales; family Lachnospiraceae; genus UBA2868. Next base: position 4,893 of record JAZQOI010000012.1, read on the forward strand.
GCCTTCATTTATTCCTTTACCTGTAATATTCTCAACAGGTAATATCGAAATCATCTTATTAAACTTATCCTTATCATCATATACACATACATTATTTACACAGCCCATTCCTGTAGGTTGTTTAATAAGGCAGAAATATTCCTGGCACTGCAACATTTCATCTGTATACTCAGACACAACCTTAGTAATCTCTTCAGCGCAGCCTTCAACTGAATTGTCATAGAATATTTTATATTTATAGTGCCATATATCATCAAAATGTACATTAAATGACTTATTAAAATTAAAATAAAAACAAATAGAAGTAACTAACAATGCAGTACATCCGGCTATGCCAATAACAGTGCCGATAACACGCCGCTTATCCGTAAATGTATTGTTAATGATGATTTTATTTAGAAAGCTTACTTTTTTATAACAATTATACCTCTCATAAAACCTTGTTTTTGAATCTATCGAATCATTACCGGACAATAAATCTATTGCTGACTTTGATAATACATTCTTATTAGCAACATAGGCAGTAATAAGTATCAGCAATATCTCTAAAAGGCACATCAAAATTACCGTTTTTATATCAAAAAGACAAATCATTCTGTCATAAGCAAAAGAATTGCTAATTACAGCCAAAATAACCTTTTCAAGAACATATCCTATAACCGTTCCTATAACGCAACCTGAAACAGCAGCAATCAATACATAAGATATATAAAAACTGATTATTTCTCTATCAGTATAACCTAATGCTTTTTTTGTTCCTATAATCTTCTTCTGAGAAAATACCATTCTTGTAATGGCTGAATAGCATACAAACACCCCCACTATAGTAAACAAGCCCGCAAGAGAAAACCTTATATTACCGATAATGTTGCTGGTAACAATTACACCTGATAAATATATCAGCGTGTTTCTGGTAACAGCACTACAGGATGTATCCGTATTAATAACCGCTGAGCTATCAAGCTCATTACGAATCAAGACACTTTTCTCATTATATTCGGAAAGAGCCTTGTCAAATTCCGCCCTTGCAATTTCTAACTTTTCAATTCCTTCATTAAGCTTCTTTTCTCCATTCAGAGCTTCAACCTTAGCAGCTTCCAGCTCCTTTGATTTTTCCTCCCATTCACGCTTACCCTCTTCAAGCTCATTTTTCTTTGTATTGTATTCATTGAGTCCATCTGCATATTGTTTTTCTGCATCTTCTAACTTCTTTTCACCATCTGCTATATCAACAAGAGCATCATCCAGTTCCATTTTATAATAATCAAGCTTGGCCTGACCATGGTTTATCTCTTCTTCAGCCCCATGAAGCTCATCAATTCCCTTTGCCAGCTCCTTTTCCTTTTCCTCAAGCTGTCTGCCGTAATATGCCATGGTATCATCGACTTTTGCTAATAAATCCTTGAAGTAATTCTTCCAAAAATCATTGAGCTTAATGGTAAATTCTTCCTCTTCAACTTCTCCCCCAAGCTGTGAAATACGATCAAGAAGTCCGTCTAAAAAATCCACATTAATTCCATATTCAGGACCATACTTATTAATTATCTCCTTTAATATACGGACTAACTCATCAATCATCCATTTATTCTTGTATTCCTTATAATTGTACTTAGTAACCGTACCAAGCTCTATATCAAGATCAATCTGATGAAGAAGCTTTACCACTTCACAGGCCTTCTCATAGTCTGCTTTTGCACCATCATATTGACATTTATAATACTCGTATTCAGCCTTACCCTCTTCATACTGAGCCTTACCTTCTTCAAGCTCTCTATATCCCTCCAACCATTCTTCACACTTACTCAAATACTCTGTCTTACCGTCTTGTAGTTCTTTTCTTCCGTTATCTATTTCTGCCTTGGCACTCTGAAGCTTATTCCACCCCTCTTCCAATTCATCCTCGTACTTTTCTATGGACTCTGCTCCATCTATAATAAGCTTATTGGCACTGGCAATTTCCTCACCTGCATCCTCAAGCTGTTTTTTTCCATTATCAATTTCTGACTGTTTCTCATCGATAGTTTTCTTAGCATCATCAATCTGCTTTTGAGCATCTTCAAGCTTTTTATCTACAGAAGCCTTAATTTCCTCCTGTTTATCCTCTACCATTTGCTTTTTTACATCTGACAGTACTATGGCCTCACTAAGGATTTTGTCCTTACATTCATTACACAAATCAATATATTCATCGGAGTCATATCTTAATCCTCTTAAACTGTCGCAGCGAATAAGAATGTCATTATATCCAAGGAACTCCCTAGACGCAAAGGACAACTTATCTACAAAGAAAATAGCATCAATACTAATACCATTCTCAGGATTAATTCCATAAGTAATAGGGTCCACTGAAGCATACTCAGGATCAGTAACAATAGCAGTAACAACATATTCATCAGTATTAAGATACTTTTGGGTGCGCTGTGATGATTCTTCCTTAAGCTCATCATAGAATTTCTCAATATCATCAGTAGATGAATCAAAATCAAGTAATCCTACTGTGGAAATATACCCTTCCCTTACATCACTGCTAAGCTTGATAGTATCATTAAGCTTAATTCCGTGCTTCTTAGCAAAATTCTTGTCAACAGCTATTTCACCGCACTTATTTGGAAGTGTTCCCTCAGAAACGAAAAGTGTATCAATATCATTGGTAATCTGAAAAATTGCTGAAAGATACTTGGTATCATCATAGCAAAAATAACTGTAAACGTAATTTCTTCCTTCTGCCTGACTAACAATATCTAAATCATTGATTCTTGCAACGTCTTCATCTGAAAAGCCATAAATCGAACATATTCTTATATCATGCAGATTATATCTTTCAACAAAATCATTGGTAGAAACAGGCAATGAATCCTTTACCCATGAAAATGAGAAAAATATTGCCAAGGCAAGGACCACAAACATTATAATAGAAACAAACGATACCCTCGTTGCTTTTATATTTGTAAGCAAATCAGTTAAGTGTGTCTTTTTCAAAAGTATTCCTCTAATTCTTATTCATTTTCATTAAAACTTCAAATACGCCTACCATACAAGTTCATTGGCGTGAACAGGATTCTTATTAATAGTAATCTCGTAGGTCTGACCATTTCTTAATCTTAATACTCTGTCAGCCATTCTTGTTATTTCCTCATTATGAGTAACCATAACCAAGGTGGTACCTGTCTTCAATACCTTCTCAAATACCGACAAAACCTCTATACTTGTTTCATAATCAAGCGCAGCCGTAGGTTCGTCTGCAAATATGATTTTAGGCCTTTTAACAAGGGCTCTGGCAATGGATACCCTCTGTTGTTGTCCGCCGGATAATTGTCCGGGATACAGGTCTTTTTTATCAGAAAGACCTACCATATCAAGAACCTCATCTGAATTCAAAGGATTCTTAACCAGTTCAGCAATCATATCAAGATTCTGCTTTGAAGTAAGGTTAGGCATTAGATTGTAGCTTTGGAATACGAATCCAATATTATTACGTCGGTAGTTTGTAAGGACCTCTTTATCAGCCTTAGCCATTTCCTTCCCCATAAACTTGAATGAACCTTCATCCGGCGAATCCATTCCACCGATAATATTAAGAAAGGTTGATTTACCACAGCCGGATTCACCCAGAATAGCTAAGAATTCACCTTCATATATATCCAGGTTAACTCCCCTTAATACATGAGCCATATCACCTCCGCTTATATAGGATTTATGAATTTCTCTTGTACTAATAAGAACCTTATCAAACTGATATTTGTTATTGATTGATTCATTTTCCAGAATAGATACACCAATCATATTAGCCATTATTTCGCACACATCAGCAGTATCATCATCAATAATATCTGATGGTTTGAATTTAACAAGCTGAATACAACCAATAGTATCATCCCTCATACATATAGGAACAAGGAGCATCGATGCAATCTCCTTACCGGCAAATTCCTCTTCTGACTTAGAATCCAATCCTGTCTTATAATTAAGCAAACGTATTGTTTCAGACTTGTCGTAGCATTGCCATACACACCCATCTGAACTACTACGATGAATAGCAGAAAAATCATAAGCCCCATACCAGAAATAAGGCCTGAGTCCTCTGTTATCATTGCCCACATACCATAGCACAGATGCATCAAGCCTAAAGGTATCATGCATGATTTTTAATCCCTCATGTAATGCTTCATCAATTGTATACGCCTTGGATATCAGATTATTAATCTGTCCAATGGTCTTAAAATATTTCATGTATTCATCTTTCATAATATAACTCCCGATAGGTGAATTATTTCAAAGAGAGCGCCTAGGCGCTCTCTATTGAATCAATTTAATAAGAGGTTGCAGGATTGCTAAAATTTTCTTTTTCATATTCCCTCCTGTTTAGTAAATGTACTTACTAAGTACATTAGGAAAAAATAACCTCCCTATGCAAGTGCATAATTAAAATTATTTTATCATAATATCCTAAACATTACATCAATAAGATGCACTATATTTTGAAAAATTTTCATAGTGCTTACTAAATCTTGTAAAAAATCCCTGTTACTGTTTAGCTCCTGACCTGTAACAGAACATAAATGCATTTATAAACTCTTCGTAATGATATTCACTCATTAACCACAAAAAATTTTCATAATATATAGTTTAAAATTACAAATTGTGTTATTATTTTGTGTGTGAATAGAATTATTTTTTTACTAATAGCATCCAATTCACAAATACACAATACTAAAGGAGATAATTATGGCATGTTTCATTGTTCCCGCAGCGGAAGCAGTTGTTACTTCTGTTGCTACAAGAATAATTAAGTCAAATGAATCACAGGATAATACAAGAATTCAATTTTCTACTAAGCTTGGATGGTTAAACAAGCTTTTATGGGGTGGCTCTTCTTTATTAGCATTTGAGCATTTATGGCATGGAGAAATCACACCAACCGTTCCTTTCTTAACAGCCATTTCAGATGGTAATGTTTCGGAAGTAATAAACGAAATGAGTTCTACAGGTGTTGCAATGTCAGCATTGATTACTCTTATCTGGGTAGGCATGTTAGCTGTTTCCTCTGTTTTTGAATCCAAGGATAAGCTTTTACTATCCAAAAAGGAAGTTAAAAAATGACTTTGTTAACAGTTGTATATGCAGCAATAGTAAGCACTATTATATGGTACAAGAAAGCACCGAATAATGATATGCATATTAGTACCCTATGTTTTATTTATTGGGGAGCATCTGTTATGTGGTTTGTGGATGCTGTCTATGAATATGCTTCTGTAGGTGCAGCCTACTTCTCACCCACCCCATCCGACATGCTTAATGATTTATATCTTGGTCTGTCCGCGGTGGCACTGGGGCTTATAATATGGCTTGTAATTCTTCTTGTACATGATCCTAAGGGAGTTTTTAAAACAATTTTCAAAAAATGAATTTAAACAGCTCTGTTGAGGGCTGTTTTTTTTCAGCAAAGTCAAGGAGTACAGATGAAGCTTTCTGATTTTTTCAAAAAAAACCCCAAGGTTGCAATTGCTTTTTCCGGTGGGGTGGATTCGGCGTATCTGTTATACGCAGCCAGCCGTTATGCCTCCGATATAGGAGTCTATTACGTAAAATCACCCTTCCAGCCTGAATTCGAACTAAAAGATTGCCTCAGTATAGCTTCCGGCTTAAATATACCGGTTAATATTATTGAGCTTGATATTCTATCTGACAACAACATCATTACCAATCCCTCCAACAGATGCTATTATTGTAAGAGGAAAATGTTTGAAGCCATAACAAAAAAAGCACATTGCGATGGTTATTCCATTATTCTTGATGGCACAAATGCGTCGGATTTAGATACTGAAAGACCGGGTATGACAGCACTTAAGGAGCTGTCCATACTCTCCCCACTTAAGCTGTGCGAATTAACCAAGGAAGATATAAGACATCTGTCCAAACAGGCAGGACTATTTACTGCTACCAAACCGGCCTACGCCTGTCTGGCAACAAGAATTCCCTGTGGTCAACAAATTACAAAAGAAGCTTTAGCAATTACTGAAAAAAGTGAAAATTACCTTACGAGTCTTGGTTTTACTGATTTTAGAATAAGAATGAATGGACAAACAGCCATAATTCAAATCAAGCCCGAACAAATGAATATGATTTTTACTCACAGAGAAGAAATAGTAAGTACACTTAAGCAGTACTACGATAAAGTTCTTCTCGATATGGAGGGACGATGAATACAGAACTTAAATCAATTCTTACAGCCGTACATAATGGCACTATGAGCATAGATGAAGCTACTCTTCTATTAAAGAAAGCTCCCTTTGAAGATATTGGATATGCCAAAATTGATCACCACAGAGGAATACGCCAAGGAATACCTGAAGTAATATACGGAGCAGGCAAAAATCCCGACCAGATTAAGGGAATCGTAGAACGAATGCTTGATAACGGTCAGGAAACCATCTTAATCACACGACTTAGCGAAGAATCGGCACAGATAATCAACCGTGATTTTGAACTGGATTATCATAAGGATGCGTGTCTTGGAATCATCGGTAATATCAAAGAAGCAACGGGAATCGGTACAATTGTTGTTGCAACGGGTGGTACCAGCGATATAAAGGTCGCCGAGGAAGCTGCTTTAACGGCAGAGGTATTTGGTAATGAAGTAATCCGCCTGTACGACGTAGGAGTTGCAGGTATTCACAGACTCCTCTCGCACATGGACGAAATTATGAATGCAAGCGTTATTATTGCAATTGCAGGTATGGAAGGAGCTCTTGCCAGTGTAATCGGAGGCATAGCTGATTGTCCGGTAATTGCAGTACCTACAAGTGTGGGATATGGTGCATCCTTTAATGGTCTGTCTGCACTTCTGTCAATGCTTAATTCCTGCGCAAGCGGTGTTTCTGTTGTGAATATTGATAACGGCTTCGGTGCAGGTTATCAGGCTAGTCTTATTAATCATATGGAGGTCAAAAAATGAAGACATTATATTTAGATTGTTCCATGGGTGCAGCCGGTGATATGCTTAGTGCTGCCCTGCTTGATTTACTTCCCAACAAAGAAGAATTTATAGAAAAGCTTAATTCATTAAACATTCCGGATGTGCATATAGCCTGTGAAAATGTTAGTAAGTGTGGCATTAACGGAACCTCATTTTCCGTTAAGATTCACGATATTGAGGAGGAAGCAACAGACATAAACGAACATAATCACGAAGAACTTCACAATCACTCTCACGAACATAATCACGAAAATCTTCACGGTCACTCTCATGAGCACTCTCACGAACATAATCACCACCACAGCAGTATGCACGATATAGAACATATTGTTAAGGAACTTGCACTTCCCGAAAATGTTATAAGTGATATTTTATCCGTATATTCATTAATTGCGGAAGCAGAAAGTCACGTTCATGGGGTTCCTGTTACCGATATTCATTTTCACGAAGTGGGAACAATGGATGCGATTGCAGATATTACCGCAGTATGTATGCTTATGAATGAGCTGTCCCCACAAAAGGTAATTGTATCTCCCATTTGTGTAGGTGGCGGTCAGGTTAAATGTGCACATGGTATTCTTCCTGTTCCGGCCCCGGCCACAGCACACCTACTTAAGGGAATTCCTATATATGAGGGCGCAATCAAAAGTGAACTATGCACACCTACAGGTGCTGCCCTGCTTAAGCATTTCGCTACAGAATATGGTAATATGCCTGTAATGAAGCTTCAAGCCATAGGCTACGGAATGGGCAAGAAGGATTTTGCCGTTGTTAATTGTGTACGAGCACTTCTTGGAAATACAGAAGATAAAGGTGACTCAATAGTTGAACTGAATTGCAATATTGATGATATGACTCCCGAAGCACTATCCTATGCAACAGATATTATACTTAAATCGGGAGCATTAGATGTATTTACCACATCAGTATTAATGAAAAAATCACGTTCAGGCTTTTTGCTTACTGTATTATGTAATAAACAGGATAAAGAAAATCTTATACATCTTATATTCAAGCATACAACTACCATCGGTATTCGTGAAAACATCTGTAACAGATATATTCTCAATCGTTCCATCGAAGAAATCAATACCGAATATGGTACAGTTAAAGTCAAGAAATCATGGGGTTACAATGTCACCCGGGAAAAATACGAATATGATGATTTGGCCCAAATAGCCCACTCAAACAACCTAAGCCTGTTTGATTTAGAAAACATAAATAAGTAGGCTATCAATAATTTTCGTAATTCTTATCAATATAATCAGCATAGACAGTTGATGGCATATGTATACGAGCATTCTCCATAATGCTTGTATACTTACCTGCCTTTTCATCATCACCCATATATTCATATGTATATTTTAATAAAGCTGCCTGTCTGTAATCGGCAAGAGCAATTGCAAATTCTGTATCAGAATCTGTTGATTTAGTCTCGTAAGCCCTATATTCAGCCACATCAGTGACAATATCATAAGGTGCAACATTTTCAATCCCGTATAAAGTAACATCAGCAAGCATCATCTCACCTGTCATCGGACGGTTGATTTTATTAGCTTCTCCTCTCACAATAAAAGAAAAAACAAGAGCAAAAAAGAAAAAAACGGATGCAATAACAAGTAAAACTGTTGAAATAATATTAATTGTATTTGATTTATTTTTCATAAGGCCAATTCTCCATAAGTATGCTAATTCGTTCATTATCTGTTATATTATCAAAATCACTCATATCCTGAGTATCCAGTGAAAACACTGATCGAATAAGAGCCTTACTCTCGTTAACGCAATCGGTCATACATTCATAATGTGGAGAGTTTTCATTATCATCCTTAGTGTAGTAATACATAATCTGACTGTAGGAATCTATTATTGATTCACAGTAATTCTCATAATCCCTAAAAGCATTTTCCATATAATCAGGATACGAAATATCAGCAAGATAGGATGCCATATAATTATAATACAGGCATTCATTAAACAGATTAAGACAGTCTGTAAAATCCTGTGAAGTATTTAATCCATTAACAGACATATATTGATAATAGCCAATATAATCTCTGTCTCTCTCTAAATCCTCCAGTGAACTTCTGTATTTATCCGCATTTCTATGAATTTTTGCATTATTATTGTTCCTGCCAACAGCATTTGAACTGCTGACGACGATTATAATAATACCAATTAAAATCAAAGCCATAGCTAACATGATTTTGACCATAATACCGGTAGTCTTACGTGTTTCCTTAAGAACCTCCTTCTTGGTTTCCTCAAAGGCCTGCTCATATTTCAACATATCCTCCTGATGAGTCCTGGCAAAAGGATTAGCAGTTCCACAATTCTTACATACTAAATCTTCAATTTGTAATGGTGCTCCACAATTTTTACATTTCATAATAATTACCTACCTAAATAGTTCACTATGTTTATCAATATAATTACTTACCTTTTCGGGATCAATATACCCTGAATCCATCTTACAGCTATTCTGCATATCCTTAAGGTCAGCCTCCGTCAATTCAAAACGCTTCATAACCTTATCAATATGTATATTAGCCTCCTCTAATAAAATCGTCTTATCCTTCTCACTTAAATTAGTTCCGTTATAATCTCCATTATAAATATACAGAATATTAAAAATCACATTATTAAGAGTAAGACTGTCAACCTCTGAAGCTTCTGAAAGGTCATCCATCCAAAATCGCAAATTATGTATCTGTGATATTAAAAAGCTGTGCTCCCAACTGAAAAAACCGCCTATATCTTCGGAAGCAGAAAGTTCATTATAATACTTAACCAGCCCATCAATATCATTATTATCGTACATCTCATCAAGCTTAAAAAGATGTTCCTCATTCCATTTTGCAACCTCCATAGGATTACTCTCATACACTCCAAGACTGTCATAGTGTTTTTCCATAGACTTAGAATACACTGAATAGACAATTATAAGAATTAGAAATCCAGCCGCAAGAATGGAAACGGTTATTACTATAGTCTTTATATTCTTTTTAGTTTCCTTCTTAATATCATCTTTTTGTTTATCATCTACATCTGCAAGATCATCCATTATCCCCTGCATTTTTTCCATATATTTCTCTTCGGCACCTACTATGTTAATGCTGCCGCAATATGGACATTTTGTTTCATGTATATCAAATTTGGCACCACAGCTTTCACAATAAGCCTGCATAATTGCTCCTTTCAAATACTTACGAAATATATTTCATACATCCATTGACCATGACATATTGATTAAATAACTTATATCATTCTATGACAACACCAATGATATTGTCAAATCAAATACCGGGTTGCAAACAGCCAATACAATGCATGTATTTATATGCTATATTCTGACAATTAATTATTGCGCGCGGATATTTTATGATTAAACATTGAACATTCAATAATATGTTGTATAATTGTATCAAGAGTATAAATGTAATCAGGCTCGTTTATAATCTTAATTATTTAAGAAAAACATCAATTATTTCAAGGAGGATTAGAAATGGCATCAGAAAAAAACAGTTCTACCAGTAACAAGCTTTTATTAATGAGTATTTTGTTTTGTATTTTCCAGGCGGTAAGCTTAATCACCAGTTTGATATGTGGTTATGTAGATATAAGTTGGTATATGGAATCAATTTTGATGGCAGTCTTATCTTTCCTGTTATACCGTTCTTATCGCAGTCATACCAAAAATATTATGAAACCCCTTGTAGGTGCCACCCTTGTTGTTTTACTATGGTACAATATGGATAACACAGGTTATTACATTCAGTATTTTAACGAATATTTATCCTGGTTTCCTAACAAAAATGCATGTATCTTATATTTAATATTTCAAATTATAATATTTATTCTATTAGCAGCAATTAACATAATGCATTACATTATTAATTCCACACACCACAGTAGTCCATCCAAAATCAAAATCAATAAAGGCTTATATACTGCTTTCGTAGTTTTTACCGTCCTAAAATGCATAACATCCATATTCTTTAATGGTTCTATTGTAATTTCTATTGAAGCATTTGCAAGTAGTATAGCTGATACCTTCATATTGGCAAGTGTACTCATTATAGAAAGTTCACTGGATGAATTCCGAATATTACGTGAAGCTAAGGCAAACGAAGCAGCGGATGCACAATAGTTTCTACCTTATATACAAGGAACAACCGAGGTACGCTCAAGTGTTACCCCGGTTGTTTTTTTATTTTATTTCAATATTAATCTTACATAAATCACCATCTTCACAGAGGCTTATATTTCCGAAGCTTTCCACAAGACTTCTTGATATATCATCTTCAATAACAGGTATTTCTGAAAATACTTTCTTAAAGGATAGATTAATTGCACAGGTATCATTTTCATCCGAATACTCCAGATAAAAATTCATTGGTTCATCCTTTAACAGAGGCAATATACATCTAAAACAATATTCATCAACCATTATATTAATGTGATTAATTAATGAATGACTTATTAAATGCTTTCTTCCAAACTCCTCTATCTCTCCTGCCATTGCAAGCAAATCAAAATGGTTATATTGTATTTCTTTTTCTATTACCTTAAGTTTTTTGATAAAGGCTCTTGTTTTCTCCTTCTTAGGATTAGTAAATATTTCATAAGGACTTCCCTCCTCGTATATAATTCCTTCATCCATATAGAAGATTCTATTAGATACATCCCTTGCAAATTTCATCTCATGGGTGACAATTACCATGGTCATTCCCTTACGTGCAAGCTCTCTTATTACCTCAAGCACCTCTCCCACCATAGTAGGATCCAGAGCAGAGGTAGGTTCATCAAATAATATTATTTCAGGCTCCATTGCCAGAGTTCTAGCAATGGCAATTCTCTGCTTCTGACCGCCTGCCAACTCACTTGGATATTTTAGTATCTTATCCGACAAGCATACCGTCTTAAGAAGCTCTACGGTTCTGTCATAGGCTTCCCTTCTTGACAAACCAAGAACCTTCATAGGTGCATACATTATATTCTCAGCAACATTCATATGACTAAACAGATTAAAGCTTTGGAATACCATCCCCATCTTTCTTCTAATCATATTTAAATCTACATTCTTATCAGTAACACATACCCCATCTACCTTTATGGTACCGCCGGTAGGTGTTTCCAACATATTAAGACAACGTAAAAATGTTGACTTTCCGGTACCGGAGGGACCAATAACAGCTATAACATCACCCTTATTTATCTTGGCATTTACATTAACTAAAGGGGTTGCATCTTCGTAATCTTTTCTTAAATTGCTTACCTCTATCATAACCTACACCCCCTTAACCTTTCTTTCCTTGTTGGCAGGATTAAGCCTGTAGCTAATTCTGTCAATAATTAATAGAATAATTGTAGAAATCAGGAAATAAATAAGCGCTATGGCAAGAAGTGGAAACAGTGCCTCATAGGTACTGCTTCTAATAATATCGCTAACCTTTGTCATATCCATTACTGCAATATATCCTACAATAGAAGTTCCCTTCATAAGCCCTACAAGCTGACTTGAAAGCGGCGGAAGCATCAGCCGTATAGCCTGAGGTAAAATAATTCCGAAAAAGGTACTAAGCTTTGACAAGCCCAGGGACCTGGCCGCTTCTATCTCCCCTTTATCAACCTGTTCAATAGCCCCCTTATATATTTGTGCTAAATAAGCTGCAGTAGTTAATCCAAAACCAAGTATCGATACAAAAATACCGGAAATGTTGATTTTACCAAATATTACATAATATATAATCATAAGAACCACCACAATAGGAGTTCCCTGCATTATCTTAGAATAGACATTAGCAAAAATCCGTAATCCTTTAATGTTACACATAGACATTGCACATACCAAGGCACCTACAACAGCAGCAAGAAGGAAGCCAAGAACCGTTATCACCAATGTGACCCATATTCCGGACAGAATCATCATATATCTGTTTTCATCAATGAAGGTCTTTTTAAAACCAACTTTAACATTTTCCACGAATCCTTCATTATTTGTTATATCAGTTCTATTGCCATTCATTATGGCTACCACATTCTGAACATAATAGAAATCACTGTATATAACATTCTCTGCTCTTTCTTTTGTGTAAGCCACCTGAGCCGCAGCAAAATCATATTTTCCATTGGCAATTCCTGTCAGCATTCCTGCAAAATCACAGTCCTCTATCTTAAGTCCATAACCGTATTTTTTGCAAAAATCATTAATAAGTGCAATCTCAAAGCCTGCATATTCACCATCAACTACCATTGCAAAGGGCTTATTGGCAGTACAGGTGCCAAGGGTAAGGGTTCCATTTGCACCGTCTTTTACTATTTCAAGCCTTTCCCATTCATTTATATTAAGCCAATAGTTTTTAAGCTTTTCCAGTGTCCCATCTGCCTTTACACCGGCAATATATTCATTGAACCGGTTAATCAATTCCTGATTATCACGATTTTTCGGAAAAATAGTGCCAACGTCAAAGGTGCATATACTTTCATCCAATGCAAAAAATTCAGGATATGTGTCCCTCATAAGATTAAATGCCACATCATTATTAACAAAAAAGTCAAGCTTGTTCTGTCTTAGGGCAAGAGCAAGATCCGTAAAGCTATTATAATACTCAAAGCTTGCATTATCTATCACAGCATTTATCATGTCGGCATGAGGCGTACCTGTTAATACTCCGGCCTTTTTTCCATCAAGGGAATGCAGGTTTAGATTCTTATTATCAGAGTCGTTTCTTACCACCATATAAATATCCACATTACGATACGGTTCAGAAAAATTTATGGTTTCTGCCCTTTCCTCTGTCATAAACAAATTGGCAGCAAGTAAATCATACTTTCCATTATTAATTCCTATAAGAATTCCATTATAATCTCCATCCTCAAATCTAATATCAGCATTTAAATATGAAGCCAAATGATATGCCACCTCTATTTCAGCACCGGTGAGCTTATTATCCTTATAATAGCAATAGGGCTTAACAAATCCCACAGTTCCAACCACTAATGTATACTCAGGATTACTAACCTTAGGAATATCATGCATTTTTTCATCATAGCCTTCTACCTGCCATCTGTCATATATTTCATTAATAAGCTCACGATTACTCTCAATAAAATCATTAACCTTGCTATCCAGATCAGGAATATTGCTTGATTTAGATATAGCAAAGGCCACCTTGAAAGTATCAATAAGTCCCTCAGCAATCTTAAGCTTCCCTTTAGATGCCTTAACCAAATTGTCACAGGTCATTTTATAATCAACAAAGCCATCAATTTTGTTTCCGTAAAAGGCATTAATTGCATCCTTTGAATCCAATAGAAGAATTTCAGACTCCGGACTAATTTTCTGTATCTGCCTGTCCAAGTCAATACTCGAACTATGAGCAATTCTTAACTTCATGTCCTTAACATCCTCAATGGAATTAATATCAGTAATATCCTTAGCAGCACATCCTGCCAATGATATTACTAATATACAAGTCACAATAATAAATATCCTTTTAATTATACCGTTCATTTATTTACCTCTGTAAAAAATTCATAAGTCTCTCAAGAAATAATGCCTCAGGACTTAAGAGGCATTATTATTTGTTAAAATTATTTATATAATGTCTGATCAATAGGCTGTGCCTTTATTTTGAAGGTCACGCTCTTGGCACCGGCATAACCATTAATACCCCTTATAACAATGGTAGCAGTACCCTTCTTAATATTATTCCTATAGGATATGATTCTGTATTGAGCCGTATCATCATTAACCCCCTTCTCCAGTGCGAAGTAGGATTTAATCTTAGAGCCACTACCTGACTGAAGATAGAAATTATAATCAGTATCATCAGCACTTGTCTTAGGCCTAAGAATAATCTCATCACCCAGATACAGAATGTTCAATGCCGCAATACCCTTAACCTTAGGCAGGCTGTTCCCTACCACCTGATATTCAAGTTCTACAGAACCTGTATAGAATGGCGCCATACCTGTAATCTTAACAGTATATACAGCTCCCTCTTGAGCTGCCGTCATACCCTCAGGAACAGGCTCATTATCCTTCGTATAGGTAAGGGAATAATCCTTACCTGCCTTAAGCTTCTTACCTGATACAAGCTCATTAACCATAACAGGTGACTTGAAGCTGTTCTTCTTTTTAGTATTAACCTTAACATCAGGTGCAACCACACTCAACAACGGAGTATCAACAGTTAAATAATCATCATACTCGGTTATTGAATCAGCAAAGTCAGCGGCAAGAACATTATAGGAAATAATAAGTGTACCTGCGAAATTGCCTTTGCCCTTTACTAACACCGTAGCTTCTCCAAGTTTCTTATTATCCAGATATTTAAGAGTATAATCTGCGTTAACCTTAAGAGTATAATCATCAAAGGTAATATAAGGAGTAACCTTTGCTCCCAGCTTGTTATAGTAAGCAGCTCCGTCTACTTCAACATCAAGAAGGCCTAAAGAATCCGCATTCAAATCATAACCCTTAATCTTAAAATTAATAGTCCTGCTTCCTGAATACCCGTTACTTGGATTACCTGTCACAACAATTGATGCCTTACCAACATTGACATTGTTCTTGTATTTGACGAATACATCACCCTCTGAAACCAAAAGCTCCTTATCTCCTAAGAAAAATCTTGCATCATCAAAGGTAATTTCATCACCTGTATACTCAGATTTAAGATTAATTCCTGTAAAGGTAAGCTTCTTAATAGATGCACCGACTATATTATAGCTAAATACCTTAGTAGAGCCTTCATAATTACCCAAGCCTACAACTGTACAGTAGGCCTTACCTACAGAATAATTATTGGAATACTCAAGTGTATAATCAACTCCGAGTTCAAGAGTAACCTTACCAATAGTAACCGACAAGCCTGCCGGAATAACACCCTCCTCATTAAATGGATAGCTTTTCTTAAGACCTGCAAGCTTAGCCTTTTTAAGGGATACCGTATCAACAATATTATATTCAAAATCAACAGAGCCCTCAAAATTCTTACCCTTACCTGATACTCTGATAGTATATTGTCCCGATTCCTTAGGTATAGCAGGATTAATTCCTTCGCTGTCGTAATATTCTACTAAGAACTGGTTCTTATCAAGCTTAAGCTTCTTTCCTGCCCAGGTAAATGCAGGCACTGCCTTTTGAACCTTACCGTTATAATTCTTAATAACGCACTCGTCATATTCAATATTATTAGGTTCATTGTAGAGAGCTTCATGAATTGTATTATCTATATTCACACTGTGAATGGTGAATTTGATTTTAACTGTCTTATTGAAATTCCCCTTACCCTTAACTACAACAGTAGGTGCCTTTGCAGAATCTTTATCTGCAGCATTTATATTATTCTTGTAGCTTACCGTATAATCAACGCCCTTCTTAAGAAGAATATCGCCATCATATACATGAAGATTCGGGAAGGTAATTTTGCTACCGGTATATATTACATCCTTAACACCGCATACCCAGAAGTCCTGACCATCAGAAAAATCATCCTCTATGGAAATGGCACTATACTGACCATAATCCTCCTCCATAACCTCGCCGCAGTTCTTAAACCTTGCCACAAGAGTAATTGATTCATTAACAGGAGAACTAAAATTCCACTTGGTATCGTTGTTAAACCAGCCAACGAATTTTGCACCTTGAATACGTGCAATAGGCTTATCAGGAGCCGCAACCAATGTACCTGCTATATGCTCATCTACTGTATAAACATAGTAATCATCCTTAAGAGTACCTGCTGCAAATGTAGCATTTTCTGACAGAACCTTGAAGGTAACACTTACGGTCTTATTAACAGTAAATGAATCCTTAAGGACAAAAGCATTTCCGTCATAATTAACTACAAGCTCTACATTATAGCTTCCATTTTCAGAAATACTTCTGTAATCCTTATACTCACCTCTGCTATCCTTAACTGTAAGTCCATTTTCACTAATAGATAATCCATCAAGTGTAAAGTTATCCATTACAGAGTCTACAATGCTGTTATCAGATAATAGTTTTTCATTAAGATAAGTAACATTAATCTTCTTATACAAATACGAAGCATCATTAGCGCTGTACTTATCATCCTGACAATCCAGTGTAATGAGAGGATATGCATTAGCGCCATTATGAAGGTCACAACTCTCACTTCTACAGTAAGCGTATAAGGTATCAGAACCGCCACCGTAAGCAATTGCAAAATCATGCTCATGGAATGTAAAGTAAAGCATATTTGAATCTAATTTATCATCATACTTCTTGGTGCTGAATTTAAGCTCCAGTGGAACAGAACCTGCGGCATGATTTTGATAAATATATACATTACCATTTTCAAGAAGTGTACGATAAATGGTATCTTTTCTATCTGTAACAGTATATTTAATCTTATTATTTGATGTAATATCATTACCTGTGTATGTAATACCTACATGACCTTCAAAATCACTGTCAAAATCAACCTTAGCACCGTTTGAAATACTAACATCATTAGGCAGTCCTGCTACTGTATTGTTATTAAAGCTAACTGTATCACCAAAGTAAGCCTTTGAATTATCAAGATATATAGTTGCTCCTGACAAGGACTTACAGTTATTGAAAACAGTATTTCCGGAAATAGATACAATAGAGTTGTTGCCGGCCTTAATACAGGATTCACCACTACTATTATTAACATTACCAGTAAAGTAAGCATCAGTAATATTAACCCTGCCTGCTGAGACTGTAATTGGTGCCTGTGAAGCATCTGTTAAGCAGCCTGCAATATTTACATACTTAATATTACAGCATGACTTCATGCTATCAGAGCTATACAGCATACCATCCTTTGAATTAATCCACAAGCCACCTGACACGTAAGTATCATTAATAGAATTACCCGGGATATCTGATAATACATATCTGTCACCCTGCTTATTTAGATAATGAATTGAATTTCCTGATCTTGTATCAGTAATTGTAAAGTCAACCCTTTCAGCGTTATTCTTAATTACAAATCCTGTATCAAGTACATAATCATTCAAATCAATAGTGACTGTCTTATTAAGCTCTATTGTATTGGCGCTAATGTCAGCAAGAAGCCTAACAGAATCTGTAGAGGCAGCTTTATTTATTGCAGATTTAAGTTCTGAATAACTACCCTTAACCGTACCATTACTGCTAATAACAGATACGATTGGCATGCCCTCAACAGCAAGGAATTTACCATTAGCATCTTCCTTTATCACTAACATATATTGAGAATCATCCAGGAAAATATTGCCATTATTGATTAAGGATTCTATATCTCCTTCAATATATGTAGATATTCTTCTTGGAAGACTACTGTAATCCTCAAGTGATATACCAACAATTCCATTAAAATCAGGTGATATCACTAACACAGCATTATTGCTAAGGCAAATATTATTATCAGAACCATTGGCCTTATTATCACTAATGATACATTCTCCATCTAAGTAAAGCTTGCCATCCTGCACATTAATTGCTCCACCGAAAATCCCATTACAGGACATAATCACAAGATTCCCTGAAACAATACTGTTTACATCTGCATTCTCAAAGAATATAGCACCACCCTCGTTGGCCTCACAGGATTCAATAAGCATTTTATCTAAAATCAAAATCAGAGAGCCATCTTCACAATATATTGCGCCACCTTTATCTGCACAACAATCCTTAATTATTAAATCTGAAAGAATACTAACCTCAGAACCGTTCTCACAATATATCGCTCCACCTTCTACAGCATTACAGTCAGTAATAACAACACCATCATATATAATTAATGCACCACCGGCACCACAGCAGATAGCACCACCTTTATCAGCGAAGCAGGAATTCATTGATACCTTACCATATAATTCACACTCGGAAGTATCTTCAATAAATATTGCACCACCTATTTTACCTACGAATTCAGGATTCGTAGTCTCAAGGTTGGCATTACAGCCTTCAAAGTTTACATTGCCTGATATAATATATTTTGAATGCTGAAAAGCATCCAATGCACCACCTGCGTTTGCCGAGCAATCTATAAATGTAACATTACCCGATATGTTAGCTATAGTACAATTTTCCAGTGTAATTGCACCACCTATTTTTTTTGCAGAACAATTAACGAATGCAACAGAATCAGAAATATCCAAATAACACATATGCTTTTGGGGCTTATATATTTTTTTTGTTGATATAGCACCTCCATTAACAGAATAGCAGGAATCAAACTTAACATTTCCTGAAATGGATATAAATGAATCATAGGCGGGCTTCTCATTATTGAAGCAAATTGCACCACCATTCTGAGCAGAGCGACAATTCTTAAATAATACATCATCACCTATGTGTAATTCATCTTCAACATACAGCGCACATAAAAAAGTATTAGCATCCAGGAACTGAACGGAATCAGAAATTATGATTTTTCCTGATCTAACCACAGAATTACAGGAAGCAACACCCTTAGAATCAAAGATAGTATTACCTGATATTACTGCATATTCCACTCCACAACAGGATATTGCAAACATCCAGTTATCAGTATCTTCAACCGTCTTTTTTGCCTTGTCTGATTTACCATTAGCGCAAAAATATGTATCATATACATTCAATCTGCCGTAATTCATACAAATAGGCGCAATAGCCCCTTCTTGTGAATCCCCTGAATAATACCATCCGGCCACAGTAACATCATGCAAATTAAGCATCGGGTTATCTTCAGTACTACCCCCATTTATATATGCACTATAAACAGGATTCATATGGGAATTAGTCCATATACCTCCGCTTACACTTATCTCATCCTCAACACCGGATGAATTATAGGTTATATTATATTTGCCGGCTTCATTGGATGATAAATAACGCACAGTTTTCTCAGTACTTGAATCCGTAACCTCTAATACAGGTGTAGGACCTCCTGCCTTAATACCGGCATCCAAAATATTATCATTAAGATCGATAACAAGATTCTTAGAGATAACAAGTACCTCCTCTTCACACACATCCTTTAACAGCTTAATGGTTGAATTCGCAGGTACATCAGCAATTGCATCCTTAAGTGTATAATAAGACTCCTTTTTATCTCCCTTGGAATCATATACTGTTACAGCATATTCTCTCTCGCTTGCAACAAGCTTAGAATTCTCATCAATATTGTCATCAATATCCGATACAAGACTAATATCCTCTGTCTTTTCAGATGTAGCACTATCAAGAGCAGAATCATCCAATAAATCTAATGTTTCTTCTCCTAAATCATTATCTAATACCATAGCCTCTGTCGGTACAGGAATCGAACCTGCCACCATAGCCACACATAATATAGCAATAAGCCATCTTTTAAATATATTATTAGAAGTAATAGTATTCATAATGCTGATCCTTTCCTGCACTGTTCTATCCGCGAAACGTTATTAGTATATAATATCATTTTTCATTTGTAAAATAGGGACGTACCTTCTGCAACGCAACGTGTCCCTCTGCAACAAAACGTGTCCCTCTGTCTATAAAAAGCAGCACTATATCAGGATTTTTTTCACTTAAGCTTTCAATAAATACAATATCGTATCGACGACAGTCCGTATTGACTACTATAGTCACCTTTAATATTCTACATATTTTCTTAAAAATTCAACCATTATTCAAGTTTATATAAACCGGATTACCAGCACTACATAGCCGGTACCAAAAGCATAAATGGTTAATATTAAAAATGACTTATTACAAAATAGTTCTTTTGTGGTAAAATTAATGAATAAATTTACGGAGAAAATTGAAATATGACTAAGAACTCAATGAAAGCAAGAATAGCAGCTGCCCTAGGAGAAACAAGGGCGGATTTAGTACTAAAAAATGCAAGAATTTTTAACGTATTTACACAAAGCTTTGAGCAAGGTGATTTAGCAATAAGTAATGGATACTTTGTGGGAATAGGACAATATGAAGGCAACACAGAAATAGATGCCACTGGCAAAACTATAGTTCCGGGCTTCATAGATGCTCACATGCATATAGAAAGCTCTATAGTTACTCCTGCTGAGTATTGCAAGGCAGTACTTCCCCACGGAACCTCATGTGTTATTGCTGACCCTCACGAAATTGCTAATGTATGTGGCACAGCAGGTATTGAATATATATTAGAATCCAGCAGGAAACTCCCCATTGATTTTTACATAATGATGCCCTCCTGCGTACCGGCAACATCATTTGATGAAACAGGTTACGAAATCACTTCACAGGAAATAGACAAATATCTGTCTAATGACAGAATCAAGGGTCTGGCAGAAATGATGAATTACCCGGGAGTAGTATTCAGAGATGATTCCGTAATGGATAAAATATTAGTTACGAAAAAGCACAACAAGCTAATAGATGGACATGCACCACTTCTATCAGACCAGAAGCTTAATGCATATATTACCTCGGGAATATATTCTGAGCATGAATGTACTTCCTTAGAAGAAGCCATGAGTAAATTATCACGAGGTCAGTGGATAATGGTTCGTGAAGGAACTGCCAGTAAAAACCTTAAGGAACTGCTACCGCTCTTTGAAGCTCCCTTCTATAACAGGTGCATGTTAGCAACAGACGATAAGCATCCGGGAGAACTGGCAAAGGAAGGTCATATTGATTACATCATTAAAATGGCAATAGCTTTAGGGGCTAAGGCTGAACACGCCTACACAATGGCATCTCTTAATGCCGCTACTTATTTTGGTCTCAAGCAGGTCGGCGCAATATGTCCCGGTTATCGTGCAGATTTTGTGGTACTAAATGATTTTTCTTCAGTGGATATTAATTCAGTATATAAGAAAGGTAATCTTGTAGCCGATTTATCTAAAAAGAATGGCAAATCAATAATTGCTCCCATAGAAGATGTCTGCATACCGGAAAGCATAATGTCTTCTGTAATTAATACCGTCAAAATAGGAAATGTAGATGCTGATGATTTTGCATTAAATAGAGACTTGGAAAAGGTTATCGAAATCGTACCCGAAACGATTTTAACAAAGGATGCAGGAAGCGCTGCAAACGTTGACACTGACAATGATATACTAAAGCTGGCTGTTGTAGAAAGACATCACAACACAGGTCATATAGGTGTATGCTTCGTAAAGGGATATGGTCTTAAAAGCGGCGCTGTAGCTACCAGTATAGCCCACGATTCACACAACATTATTGTGATAGGAGCTAATGACGCAGATATGGCTTGCGCTGTTAACAAGCTCAAAGAGCTGCAGGGTGGAATGATTGTGATTAATGAAGGAGCTGTATTAGCAAGTCTGCCTCTTCCTATAGCAGGTCTTATGAGTGATATGAATGGAGATGCTACCCAGGAACAGATGGACGAAGTTAAAGAAGCTGCCCGTAGCCTTGGTGTCCATGAAAACATCGATCCATTTATGACAATGTCCTTCCTAAGTCTTCCTGTAGTTCCAAGTCTTAGGCTCACCACCCTTGGCGTAGTTGATGTAAAATAGGGACGTACCTTCTGCAACGCAACGTGTCCCTCTGCAACAACAGCCAAATAGGGACGTACCTTCTGCAACAAAACGTGTCCCTCTGTCTTACCAGCGGAAAAATCTCCCGCCTGCAGAAACGAGTATTCAATTTATAATGATTTTAAATGTCAAGTCAATTATTCTTTATACAGCATACGCCCCCGTCGGTTATTTGACTGACAGAGGCGTAATACTTTTTATCAAAAAATAGAATAAATTTTACAAATAAGAGAATCTTCAAAATCAACCTCAACCACCGGCGAATGAAATACATGCCTTAGAATGAAGCATACTAGAAACACTAATGCAATAATTACAGCACCTATATTCATTGACTTATAAGATACTCTAAGAATCCCCGTTTGCTTAAGGACAATAAATAATATCACAAGAAGTACCAATGGCCATAATGGATGATAATAAAAGGCGCTTGCAAAGTCTCCTCTTAGGACACTAAGAAACGCCCTTGTAATCCCGCATAAGGGACACGGTATTCCAAATAAAAAATTAAGTGGACACTGTAAATAAATCATCTTAGCATCCCGGAGCATATTGTCCATCTACGAAAACAAAATCCTCTTCATTAGCAAATGCCGAACCATAAGCCATTACAAGAGATATAATCCAGTCAACAGTAGTCCAGATTCCGCATCCACCGGCTGTAATAAGCTTAAGAATTCCAAGACCTATCTGACCTCTTACAAATCTGTCTACTCCAAGGTATCCTAAAAAGAAATTAAATACCCACACAAAAACGTGCTTGTTCATTGTTTTTCTCATAATAAAAATCCTCCAAAAAATATGCTATATATAATAATATCATACTCCAAATTAAATAAATATGCTACCTAATCTATGCATTTACTGTTCTGCCCCTGACCGGCAACAGAGCAAAATGCTTTGTGGTTATCATTAATCCCCTTAAAATATCCATATTTCTTTTTCATTCTAAGCATACGTTTCATAAATGGCTCCCAACCAATATATAAAAACACTAAGGTTCCAAAGCTATGAATAATATCACAGGGTAAACCATTAATAACAAATGCCATAAATCTATATATATTATACACACTTCCACCGGTAAGCATTGAATAAAAATTCATTACTCCGCCATACAAAATAAGGGTAATAAACGTCCCATATATAATGGCAATATATTTTTTCCGTAATTTTATAATTCCTGAAATAACTCCTATCAGCCCCCATGCAAACATCTGAAAAGGTGTCCATGGTCCCTGACCAAAAACAATATTACTAAGAAGTCCCGTTAGCATCCCCACCATTCCACCTATTGCCGGTCCATATGCAGAGCCTACTATAATAATTAAAGCTGTACATGGTTTAAAAAATGGAATTAATATTACAATTCTTGACGCCACAGACATCCCGCTTAAAGATGCAATAATGAGTATTTCAGAAATTTTCAGCCGCCTTGAATAACACAGCATCACAGAAAACACGCCTACAATTAATATCGCTATAATAAATATACTATAATTAGAAAACAGCCATACAGAAAATCTATCAAGCAAATCTTACACCCTCAGCTTTCCAGAAAACATTATCGCCAATTACTTCCTTTGCCGTACCCTCCGATGCAATATCTCTGTTAAAAATAAACACAACATGTTCAGCATATTCAGCCACCAGATTAAGATCATGGGTAACAATTATACAATCCTTTCCTGATTCCTGAATCATTTTCATTATCTGCACCTTTGCATCACCATCCAGTCCCTTTGTTGGTTCATCAAAGCAATACAGCCTCGCAGTTCTGAGCAAAGTCATATACACTCCAACAATATGCTGTTGTCCACCTGACAAATCATAGGGATGTTTGTCAAGCAGTGGTAATAAATAATCCGGATAATTCTTCGTAAATCTGTCTAACTCTTTCCTTACTGTATCCTTGCTAAACATGATTTTTACATCCTGAGGCATAAGCACAGAATCCTTATACAATCTTTTTTCTTTTCCAGCTCCGGTAATCATTCCAAGCAATGTGCTTTTCCCTACCCCGTTTGGTCCAATAAAACAATTGATACCCTTATGAAGAGTCAGCCTGGGAATATTAATAACAAGGTTGCTATCGTAAGATTTTCTTAAATTGTTAAATTCACATAACACTTCACTGTTTCTTTCTTTAACTGAAATAATCTCCGTTTGTTCCTTTTTATACTCATACAGACTTCCATTCTCTAATCTGTAGAATTTATTGCACAACCTTTTAGCCTGTTCGTCCTCATGAACGACCATTAAGAACTGAATATTTCTTTCCCTATTTAATCTGTCTACCACACTAAAAAACTCTCTTGCAGAAATAGGATCAAGCATTGAAGTAGGCTCATCAAGCAAAATCACCTTAGGAAGCATACACAATACCGATGCTAAACACAGCTTCTGCTTCTGCCCCCCGGACAGCTTGTTAACATCCTTATTTATCCAGTCTGCAATGCCAAGATAGGTTGCTATCTCAGCTACTCTTGCTCTTATTTTCTGTGATTTTAACCCAATATTCTCAAGTCCGAATGCCATTTCATGCCATACAGTATCGCATACAATCTGATTATCCGGGTCCTGGCTCACGTAACCGAAACCATAATTTCTTGCAATCTGTTTAAGAATCTGTGTTTTCCCTTCACCTGACTTTCCTGTAATCATGGTCATGTCAGATGTTTCAAAGGACTGCTCCCTCACAACTATATTATTATCATAGGCTATCTCTTCTAATTCTATTTTCATTTATTTCCTCATATACCGAATAACCGCATAGTAATATTACCATCAAGGTATTTACCACACTTATATTTATTTCTATTTCAGGCAACAGATACACGCGGGGCTGGGATATTACATATATTATAAAAATCAGAATAATTACGGCTATCTCTAAAATGTCATTTTTAGATATTCTTACATTTCGATATGATGTACGAGGTCCTGTTCCGTATTTTCTGTTTTCCATAGACATACCTGTTTCTATCCCATTTTCCAAAGCCCAGTCAAGTAGTATTGAAAGAGATATAACAGCACAATATACCCTATGAAGCCAGTCATCCTTTTCCATGGATTTATGGAAAAAAAATATCTCCTTATATTTGTCCGTATATCTGCACATTGCTCTTATTGTCATTGAAATAAGCAATGCTATGGGCGGAGCAAGATAAGAAGTAATTATTACCAGCTTGTCCGACTTAATATCCTTGCTCATTGTCCAGGAAACATTTATAAGTGCTACCAATCTCAACGCCATAAAGAAGCCATACACAATTCCCTCCATAGTTATAAGATGAAAATTTCTATAACCAAGATGCGTCACACCCTCAGATATTGTAAAAATATCTATAGTGAAAACAATGAAAAACATCCACAATGTCGAAAACCAAAGCTTAAAACCACTTATAATTAATGATGTAACAAAAAACACTACGATAACTACAGGGTTCTCTGTTGTACAACAAATAAAAATCATTATAATAAACTTTATAAATTCAACAATTGGATGTTTTCTCATTATCTTTGTATGCTAAAAATCACCATATTCATCCATTTCAAACATAGATAAACCGTTATGATATTTTAAGCATATTGTATCTCCATCTTTTATTAATACACCATTCATACCAAGCCCCGGGTATACCGTCCTCCCCTGTTTGTTGGTAACAGTATATGTCCACCCTGACATGGTTGTTCCAAAGGGACCTGATTTATTATTGGAATTATCGCCTGTATACATATTGTCACAACAGGTAAGGTAACAGGTTCCATACTTGTTATTAATAGAATATCCATGCCTGAAGGGTTCAGCATCACAGGTATACTGAATATCATTTTCTATCAGAGCTCGCGCCACTGCATCCCAGCAGTTCTCCCCCTGATAGCAGGCGATTTTTACAGGATGTAATATATAACCATCTGTATTTAGTCTGTCAGCGAAGCGTTCATCATTGCAGGTAACACCAGGTTCAAATATACTAAGATAATCTACCTGAACAGTAACAGTGATAGGTGATGAATAATTCGGTTCCTGATATAGTACATATAAATATCTGTCCCCTGTGTGTCTAAAGGCCTCACCTATAAACTCACTTAGTTTTGCCCTCTCTCCTTCCTCAGTAGATTCCTTAGGCTTATAAGTCGAACCGGCGCTGTCCTTGTTGTTACCTGTAGTGACTATCCCACTATATTTATTCACATAATCTTCATTAGATTTTGTAGCAGGTTTCGTATTCTCATTCCTTGTTGCTGCTTCTCTTATTATGTCAGAATCTAAATTTTGAAGATTATTTCCTGTTGTCTGAGCGGAAACATTATTTTGTTTACCCTTTGTTTTAATATCCTTTTTATTACTCTTTTTATTATTATGATTATTACTCCTACTAACGTTTTCAGAACTATTAACATTTTCGGAATTATAGTCATCCTCTGAATAATCGACATAATATGTATTGGGGGATTCATTATCCACCGAATACATATAATTTTGGTCAGCATACTGCTCATATCCACCCGCTCTGGCAATTTCCTTTGCTTCGCCATTGGTCATTAGCCGGATATTAACAATAGTACTGATTACCAATAACAATGCTAATACTATTACACCAATGACTTTATAATTATTTTTAAGCACCCTAATTAACCTTGATTTTTCCATTGCGAATCCTAAATCCATCTACATAATTCATTAAATCATCAACTATTGCTACATCCTTCAATGCTATGCGGCTATCCTGCGGCTTCATTGCCTTGTATTTTACGTATAACAAATCACCATCCAACGTAATCGGCTTATCTCCACCTGTATAATCAAGGAAAACCACCTGAATTACACCATTATTATTGGCATAAGCTTCCTCGGAAACAGATACTGATTCAAATACATTTCCATTTTCTATTTCTTCTATCTGAACAGCTTTATTATCAAATTCAATAGAAAAATCAGCTCCTATCACCTGCTTGAAGCCATGACCTGTTACTGTAAAATATCCGCTTTCACCAAATTCAGTAGCAGAGGCTGAAATCTTAATTACCGGACTTATTAAATACAACACAAGAACAACTATTCCTGCTACCGCAATTAATACTCCACTTGCTGTTAAAAATACTTTTTTCTTATTAATAGTCATATTATTAAATCCCAATTAATGTAACACCTTAAATTCCTTGTTATTTACCTTATTTTCAACAATAGCAAGAGTATCTGCGTTGGTAATATCCCTGTCACCATCTACATTTGAACAGATAAGAGTTCCATTATCTTCTATTGTTTCCTTACCAACCCAGATACGAATTACATGTAATGCATCCATTACATCAATTACACCATTACTATCTACATCACCCATTGTTATTGATTTTTTTTCAGAATCCTTAACAACCTCATAGGAATCCACGGTTGTAAGTTCCTTACTTGTAATATCTTGTGGAAGATATGCGACATATACACTTGCTGAATCTGTTGTTAAATCAGATAATTCGTACATGTCATAGCACTTATCTCCAAGGTGAATAACAATATTTTCATCTACATCCACCTTTGCTCCAAAGGTGATTTTCCATACAGCAGAATCTGCATCAATGAATCTTGATGTTTTGGCTCCGGTATAGAGTACAGACGCTTGTATACTAAAGGGAGCAAGTACGTCAATGGAGCTATTCTTTACCCCCAACAGCTTCTTATTTTCTGAATCAGCATATCCGACTGAGGATACTACCTCACACTGTACCTTACCTGCCGATTTTGTCTTAAAATTAATCTGAACAATATCCTTTGATTTTGTAAAATGTAAGGTATTACCTAAATTAGCCAGAACAATTCTCAGAGAATCACCCTGCTTATAATACTCAACCTCATCCACCAAGGGAGATGTTACATTAACAAGTGTAAGCTCAGATGGAATTGTTAATTCAAGCTCATACAGGGAAATATCATTAATTTCTTCATTACTTCTTAAATGCATTGCCATGTTTTCCCCAAGGGTTGTTGTTTCATAAAACATCTCAAGTACATTGCTTTTCACTTCTACAGCCAAATCAATTTCTTCTGACAAAATGCTATTTAAGCCCCATTCATTAAGTGCCATACGCCATACATCCATAGCATTTCCTTTGAACTTTGTATTATTAAGTCCCATATCGAGGACATAATTATACAGTTCAAGCGCTTGATTTTTATAGAGTTCATCACCGGTCTGTAAATACATAAGACACAGTGCTCTACTCACCTCAGAAGATGATGATGCATCGAAGGTTGAGGGATTATTCTTATCCTCTCTAAACTTGCTGACAGCAGCTTCAAGGAACGTATCTACTCTATTTCTAACCTCAGGATACATATCATAATAAGGAATTATCGCCTGAACATTTTGTGCCCCTGTATCATAAGTAAAAAAACTGCCCCCAAAACAACCATCAGTATTTACAATATAATTAATCAAATCATCTCTTACTGAGGGTGATTTTTCATAATCCGAAAGGTTATCAGCCATTAATTCATCCTTTGCATAGTTTTCATTATCAAGACACATAAGAATATAATCTACAGCATACATTCCGGCAGTCTTATCATAGGTAAATGCATCCTTTCCGTTGTAACCATGTGCCAGATAATCAAGCATCTTACTATCACCGGTTACAGAAGCATCACGCATTGCATTAACAGCCTTAAGCTTTCCGGAGGCTGCCTCCTCTTGCTTAGCCACATGATACTTTTCAAATAATATAAGCTTATCTCTGTATACCTCATCATTTGAATTATTATTCCTAAGAACTCGCATTTCCTGCCAAAAACAATTGCCATCAGATAATGCTACCTCCTCTGTAAAGCTTGATTGTAGATTATCCTTCATCTGTTCAATATACTTAGAATAGCCTGTTTTTGCCGAATCATCCTTTAATATATCCGATTCTTTAAACCAATTAAGCTCAACATTATTAGGGTCATACTCGGGCTCAACTGTTTCATATATACTGTCATCTATTTCTGACCACTGATTACTATCACCTGTCATCAACAGAATAACAACAGAATCACCATCATATAAATCGGGTGTACCTGCATCACAGAAAATATTATTCAGCTTATAGGTAAGTGAACCACCTGTACTTATACCAAATACATCCTCGTAAAAATCACCATATTCACCTGACGAATATGATAGATTGCATCCGCTAATATCCTTATAGTTTTCCAATTCCATGAACAAATCAGTCATATCAATATCACCATCGTTATCCTTATCACCGAAGCTAATCTCATACTGATCCATTGTTTTTCCATCACTGGTTCTATATACATAGTAATTATAGAAATTACCTGTTTCCCAGTCAGAATCTCCGCCACCTACTGAAACGCGAACACTTATACTATCCTCTGTTCTGCCCCTATCCTGATTGCCCAGTCCTCCATAGCCTCTGGTAGCTTCAGTTAAATTAGCCTCCCCAAGTGTTTTTGCATTAACTAACATAGGTGCGCACAAACTAACAGCGCAGGTCAATGCACATACTACTGCTCCGAATTTTTTTCTCATGATACTCTCCTTAAATTAAAATATTTTTTGATAATTCCCCCCAAATATGCAATACAAAATAAGCCAATACCTCACTTAACAATGACCATAAAAATTGGACATTGAGGAACTGAATAGTTGAAAAGCTTAAAATTGTCATTCAAGCTTATATACATATTTATTAATTATGGAAATTATAAGAATAATTCAATATGAAAAGACTCGCAAAAAGAAAAAGCGTCCAGGAAACATGCCTTGTTACAAGACATAATTAACCATGACGCAAATAAAGATGCATCACCGTCATCTCCTAAATCCGAATACGCCTTTATAATACAAATGTATTATCTTATGAGAAGTCTGACTATAACAGTTGGGATTACAGCCCTGGCTTACACAGGATTTCCTCATAAAGCGCAACTAGCGAATGCCAATCATATTCAAAAACCGATTATTATTTTCTCATACACATAGATATAAGTCAATACAATTATGTTGTGTGACCATAAAACATACAATTATGTTGTGTGACCATAAAAAAAGTCCTACCCGGACAGATAATAAGAGTTTTAAAGTAATAGTTCTATCGACAAAAGCATATTTTCCTATTGCATACTGAAATTGTTTTCTTATAGTACATACATTTAATCCTTGAAAATTTGGTTTATCAGAGTAAAATATTATTATTCATGTATGTATTCATAATTCATTATTTGATTATAATCAATAATTAAATACTATGACACGAGAACCAAAGTCATAGCTTCCCCCATATATCCACTCCAGCATAAGGCTTAAGCTACAAAAGGGATTGTATTCCTCCTCTGTAAAGCTTGTCCCTACACCTACGAAGACCTTATAGGCAGTGGATATCCACTTCCAGTTATACATAGGTGCGAAAATGCTAAAACTCAACAAACCATCAGAAAAAAACAGAAATATATATAAAAGATTAATAATTGCCGGAATAATCATTATTCTTCTATTGAGTTTTTTCTATTATGAAAATAATCATCTGGTGCTAACCTCCTATGCTGTTAGTAGTAATAAATTATCAGCATCTTTCAACGATTATAAAATCATTCATATTTCAGATCTTCACGATGCTTCCTTTGGTAAAAACAATATTAAGCTTATTAATCTAATTAAAGCTCAGGATCCCGACATTATTGTAATTACAGGGGATATGGTAGATTCTAAGAACTCAAATATTAATAAGGTTATTGACCTTTATAAAGAATTATCAAATATATCTGAAATATATTATGTAACCGGTAATCACGAATACTGGTTAGAGGATAATGATTTACAGACACTTTTTAGTGAACTGCAGAAAATTGGCATTCATATTCTTAATAACGAAGGCGTAAAGGTATCATCAACTGATAACTTCTCATACATTAACCTGTACGGACTTAACGATAAGGACTTGTCTGATAATACAATAAACAACCTGGCTATAACAGAGGATTCATACAATATTCTTCTTGCTCATGAGCCACAATACTTTGACAAATATGCTTCTGCAAATGCGGATTTAATTTTAGCAGGTCACGCTCACGGCGGACAATTTAATATACCATTTATCGGACCTATTATTGCTCCTGACCAGGGATTTTTTCCTAAATATGCAATGGGAGAATACTCACAGAATAATTCCACAATGATTGTTAACAGAGGTCTTGGCAACAGCGTAATTCCTGTAAGACTCTTTAATGATCCCGAAATTCTAAGCATTGTTCTACATGGCACTAAACAGGAAAATGATTTTTATGAAACAGAAGCAATAGACTATAGCGATTCTTAGTTTTCTTGATAATGTCAATTATCACCTCTATGACTATCAATTCTTCTATAGGAATCCTCAGAAAAACGTAGAGGATAGAATCAATGCTTATATGGAGATACATTAGAAAATGTTTGTAGCAGATAACAAATTACGCAAAGATGCAAAAACAATAATTAAACGATCAATTAAGGCCGTACTTCCCCATGAAGCGGTACAAAATGCCCTTAATTTAAAGTTGCAAAATGGGGGCTTTAACACCGGTCGAATAATATGTATATCAATAGGAAAGGCTGCCTATGCTATGGCAGAAGCAGCCGACAGTATTCTCGGAAATAAGATAGATTCAGGAATAATAATAACGAAATATGGACATAGTCAAGGACATATTCCTAACTTTAAATGTGTCGAAGCCGGTCATCCAATCCCTGATGATAATTCCTTCTTAGGAACCGGTGCAGCTATTGAATTAGTATCAGCTTTATCAGAAAATGATACAGTTCTATTCTTAATATCCGGTGGTGGCTCTGCTCTTTTTGAAGCTCCTTACATATCATACACTGAGCTGTCAGACATCACAGCTAAGCTTCTTGCATGCGGCGCAAGCATTGTAGAAATCAATACCATAAGAAAACGTTTATCCAAGGTGAAGGGTGGCAAATTTGCCAAGCTATGCCATCCAGCTCATATATATAGTATCATTCTTAGTGACATAATAGGTGACCCTCTTGATATGATTGCCTCAGGTCCGGCTTATCCGGACTCCTCCACCTGTGATGACGCTCGAAAAATCATACAAAAATATAACCTAAACTTAAGCAATGAAGCGTTTAAATATATAAACACAGAAACTCCCAAAGAAATAAACAATGCTGAAACAATAGTAACAGGTTCCGTAAAACAATTATGTCAGGCTGCGGCAGAAATATGTAAGGAATTAGGCTATGCGCCTACTATTCTTACTGACCGATTGGACTGTGAAGCAAAGGAAGCCGGAGCATTTTTAGCCACTATTGCTGTAAATCATGCCCACACACAATCACCTATAGCATTTATTGCCGGTGGCGAAACAATAGTTAAGCTTACAGGGAATGGTCTTGGTGGAAGAAATCAGGAGCTAGCCCTTGCTACAGCAAAATACATTTCAAACTACAAAAATATATGTATTTTCTCTCTTGGTTCAGATGGCACCGACGGTCCCACCGACGCTGCCGGAGGCATCGTAGATGGTAACACCTACACCAAATTACAAGCTCTTAGCATTGATACGGATGAAGTATTAAAGCAAAATGACAGCTACCATGCTCTGGAAAAAGTAAACGGATTAATTATAACCGGTCCCACAGGCACAAATGTAAATGATGTGGCTGTTGTATTAATCAACCCATTTGAATTATAAATTATAGCACTAGTACATCATTTTCTAAATAACTATACCATTTACGCAGAATGTTTTTGTGAGAGTGCAGTTCAAAAAACGTAGGCGTAGTGGTGCTACGCTGAGGCTTTTTGAATCTGTGCTATCGCGAAAACAGACAAGTAATATGGT